>WFSI01000001.1 GCA_015486105.1 Aquificota bacterium
CCTTCGACCGCATCAGCAGAGAAACCCCAAATATCTGTAAGTTAAGACCTGCAGGGGACTATATGATGGAGGACCTGGACGCCGCAGGGGGCATCTCCGGTGTCCTTAAACGCCTCATAGATAAGATACAGGACAATCCCACCGTGGCAGGCCTCAGCATCAAGGAGACAGCCCAGGCAGCCCCTATAATAGATGATGAGATCATCCGCACCCTGGACAGGGCCTATCACCCCGAAGGAGGATTGGCCATCCTCAGGGGCAACTTGGCCCCCCAGGGCTCTGTGGTGAAACAGTCAGCGGTGAGCGAAAAGATGATGAGCTTCGACGGAACAGCCCGGTGTTTCGACTCGGAGGAGGCCGCTATGGACGCCATCTCCTCGGGCTCCATAAGACCTGGAGACGTGGTGGTGATCCGCTACGAGGGACCCAAAGGGGGGCCAGGGATGAGAGAGATGCTGGCACCCACCTCGGCCATAGTAGGTATGGGGTTATCGGACTCCGTAGCCCTCATCACGGATGGGCGTTTCTCAGGAGGAACCAAGGGGCCCTGCATTGGCCACGTATCCCCAGAAGCCATGGAGGGAGGCCCCATAGCATTGGTGAAGGATGGAGACAAGATCCGCGTCCACATTCCCCAAAGGAGACTGGAACTTCTGGTGGGGGAAGAAGAACTGACCAGGAGGAGGGAAGGGTGGAGACCCCCCGAACCCAAAGTAAAAAAGGGCTACTTGGCCCGTTACGCTCAACTTGTAACATCGGCCAGCACCGGAGCCGTCTATATAGAGACACAATAAATAGGAGGAAAAAGGCTTGGCTAAATTAAAAGGATACCAGATCTTTTGGGAGTGTTTGTTAAAAGAAGGGGTGGATCTGGTCTTCGGATTCCCAGGAGGGGCTGTAATCAACATCTACGATGAGTTGGTGAACTACCCCCAGATCCGCCACATCCTGACCCGCCATGAACAGGGGGCGGTTCATGCTGCTGATGGGTACGCCCGCTCCACGGGCAAGCCCGGTGTGGCCATAGTAACTTCGGGGCCGGGGGCAACCAACACCGTAACGGGCATAGCTACGGCCTACATGGACTCCAGCCCTGTCATTGTTTTTACGGGGCAAGTTCCTACAATCCTCATAGGAAACGACGCCTTCCAAGAAGCGGATATTGTGGGTATCACCAGACCTTGCACCAAACACAACTTCCTGGTGAAATCCACCCAGGAACTGGCAGAAACCATAAAAAAGGCCTTCTACATAGCCACTACAGGAAGACCCGGACCTGTCCTTGTAGATATACCCAAGGACGTCCTTATGGGGGAAACGGACTTTGACTACCCCCAAAGGATCGACGTAAGGGGCTATCATCCAAGCACTCGGGGGCATTCCCAGCAAGTAAGAAAAGCGGCCCAGCTCATCGCCCAGGCCCAAAGGCCCATCATCTATGCAGGGGGAGGTATCGTCATCTCAAATGCCCATAAGGAGCTGAAGGATCTGGCGGAAAACACCTCCACCCCAGTAACTCTCACCCTCATGGGACTGGGGGGATTCCCCGGAGACCATCCCCTTTTCCTGGGTATGCTGGGGATGCACGGCACCTATGTAGCCAACATGGCTATATCCTACTGCGACCTTATCATAGCCGTAGGAGCCCGTTTCGACGACAGGGTAACGGGAAAGTTGGACGCCTTTGCCCCCCGAGCTAGAGACAAAAGGGAAGGGGGACTGGGCATCATCCATATCGATATGGACCCCACATCCATCAGCAAGAATGTTGAAGTAGATATCCCCATTGTGGGAGACGCCAAGAATATTCTGGAACAGCTCCTGGAAGCCATCCAGGCCATGGATGTAAACTGGGCGGCCAACCACCAGGACTGGCTGGCACAATTGAGAGAGTGGGACACCCAGCATCCCCTCCAGTACGAATACTCGGAGGAAGTGATCAAGCCCCAATTCGTCCTGGACAAGCTCTACGATGTAACCCAAGGGAAAGCCATCATTACCACCGAAGTAGGCCAAAACCAGATGTGGGCGGCCCTCTTTTACAAGTACAAAAGGCCCCGCCAGTTCATCACCTCAGGGGGTCTGGGAACCATGGGCTTCGGCTTTCCTGCTGCCATAGGAGCCCAATTTGGACACCCAGACGCCTTAGTGATAGACATTGCAGGGGATGGCTCCTTCCAGATGAACATACAGGAGTTGGCCACAGTGGCCCAGTACAACATCCCTGTAAAGGTGATCATCCTCAACAACAAGTACTTAGGCATGGTACGCCAGTGGCAGGAGCTTTTCTTCGACAGAAAGTACTCTCAGACGGACATATCTGTACAGCCAGACTTTGTAAAGGTGGCAGAGGCCTACGGCATTAAAGGCTACCACATAGAGGATCCCAAAGAGGTTGAGCCCTTCCTCAAGAACCTGATCAAGATGAAAGAGGCCGTCATAGTAGACATAGTAGTGGAAAGAGAGGAAGGGGTTTTTCCTATGGTACCTGCTGGGGCCGCTGTGTCTAACATGCTTCTGGACAGACCTTCTTCCATTAAGAACGGGGAAAAGCTGAAAAAGCTTCTACCCCTAAACTTCCCATCATAGAGGTGATAGATGACCGAGAAGATAGACAGACATGCCATATCCCTTTTGGTGGAGAACAAACCAGGAGTCATGGCCCGCATTGCTGGACTCTTCAGCTCCAAAGACTACAACATCCATTCCCTCTCCGTAGGAGAAACCATGGACCCTTCTATCTCCAGGATGACCATTGTCACATCGGGACATTCCCTGGTCCTGGAACAGATTGTGAAACAGCTAAGGCGCCTCATTGACGTCATAAAGGTAGTGGATCTCACGGCCACAGGGGAAAAGTTTGTGGACAGGGAAATGGTCTTAGTGAAGGTGAACGCTAAAGGCGAAGCCCGAGCTGAGGCCATGAGGATCAGTGACATCTTCCGGGGAAAGATAGTGGATGCCAGCCCAGAGACTTTCGTCATCGAAATCACAGGAGACGAAGGAAAGATCTCGGCAGCCGTGGAACTACTCAAGCCCTGTGGCATAAGGGAACTGGTGAGAACGGGCAAAGTGGCTGTAATGAGAGGACCCAAAAGCCTCAAATTGGTCTAAAAAGAAGGAGGAAGCGCTATGGCAAAGGTTTATTATGACGAGGACGCCCATCTGGAACTCCTCAAAGGAAGGAAAGTGGCTGTCATTGGTTATGGCAGTCAGGGTCACGCCCATGCCCTGAACCTGAAGGAGAGCGGAATTGACGTAGTGGTAGGACTCTATAGGGAAAGCCCCTCGTGGGAAAAAGCCCAAAAAGCGGGATTAGAGGTAAAAGAAGTGGCTACAGCTGTAGCTGAGAGCCAGGTGGTGATGATGCTCATCCCTGACACCCTCCAGTCCCAGGTATACCGGGAATCTGTAGAGCCCCACCTGCAAGAAGGAGACGCCATAGCCTTCGCCCACGGCTTCAACATCCACTACGGACAGATAGTCCCCCCTCCCTCCATAGACATTTTTATGGTGGCCCCTAAGGGTCCAGGACATTTGGTGCGCAGAACCTTCACCGAAGGGAAGGGGGTCCCCTGCTTGGTAGCCATAGGTCAAGATGCATCTGGCCAAACCATGGGCATTGCCTTAGCCTATGCCAAGGGCATAGGAGGCACCAGGGCAGGGGTGATCGAGACATCCTTCGCTGAAGAGACAGAGACAGACCTCTTTGGAGAACAGGTGGTCCTTTGCGGAGGGGTCACCTCCCTCATCAAAGCAGGATTCGAGACCTTAGTGGAGGCAGGATACCAGCCAGAGGTAGCCTACTTTGAGTGCCTCCACGAACTGAAGCTCATTGTGGACCTCATTTATGAAACAGGCATCTCCGGGATGCGCTACTCCATCTCAGATACAGCCAAATACGGAGACGTGACCCGGGGGCCCAGGATTATAAACGAAGAAGTCCGAGAGGAGATGTGGGAGATCTTGGAGGAGATTCAATCCGGGGAGTTCGCCAGGGAATGGATCCTGGAAAACCAGGCAGGCAGGCCTGTATTCAACGCCCTCCTCAAGAA
>WFSI01000002.1 GCA_015486105.1 Aquificota bacterium
CCTGTCCTTCCCACGTTGTAAATCACGTCCACCATCTGGGTGGTTTTCTGCCGGGGCTTGAATTTGGCTGCCAGGGCCCAGCGGGGAGATCGGGCTGTGGCCCCCAGCTTTTCCCAGAGATCTAAGCTGTTTACCTTGATCACCATGCCGTCCAGTTCATAGTCAAACTCGTCCCTTTCTTCTTCCAATTCTCTATAAAAGTGCAGGACTTCCTCTATACCCCGGCAGAGTTTTCTGGGACTGGATGTTTTAAATCCTAATCCCTCCAATATGGCCAAGGTTTCCCACTGGCTTTTTGCCCTTTTTCCTTCCATGAGGCCCACACCCCAAGCTATAAAGTCTAAGGGGCGGGATGCAGTGACGTTGGGGTCCAGCTGGCGTAGGGATCCGGCAGCGGCGTTTCGGGGGTTGGCAAAGGGTCTCTCCTCCTGTTTGATGAGTTCTTGGTTAAGTTTCTCGAAGTCTATCCTCCTCATGAGGACCTCTCCCCTAACTTCCAAGTAAGAGGGGACACCTTCTTTTTTTATAAAGCGCATAGGCAGGCTTCGTATGGTCCTTACGTTAGGTGTTACATCCTCGCCCACTATCCCGTCTCCCCGGGTGGAGGCTAAGGCGAATCGCCCGTCTCGGTAGATTATTTCGCAGGATAGGCCGTCAAACTTGGGTTCGACCACGTACTCTATAAGGGCGTCAGGACCCCATCCTAAGAAACGCTTGGTTCGAGCGTCGAATTCCCTAATCTCATTCTCGTTTCGGGCGTCCTGGAGAGAGAGCATAGGCACAGAGTGGGTAATAGTATCAAAACCCTCCCTGGGAGGAGCGCCTACCCGTTGGGTGGGGGAATCGGGGGTTACCACTTCGGGAAACTGTTCCTCCAGCTCCTCAAGTTGGTGCATGAGCTTATCGTACTCTTCATCTGAGATGACGGGGTCATTAAGTACATAATACCGATAGTTGTGGTAGTTGATTTCCTCTTGCAGCTTCTCCACTAGCTCTTTGGCTTTTTCCAGAGTCACAGCTTCGCCCCCTTCTGGATTTTGTAATTTCCCGCAATTAATAATATGTTGTGAAAGGGAGATAAACATCAAGGCGTGGCAGGACTTCCCCCAGAAACTAACTATTGCCTTAGTTAACATATTCAAATTAGAGGAAGTCTGTCTGGAGGCAAGTGAAAAGGTGGTGCGTTTCGATCGCAGCCCATGTCTGAGCCGTTCAGGAAGATAAAGCACGAGTTAGAGTATTTAGGAACAGCACTCCACGTAGACATGCGGCGAATTCATGGGCAAGAGAGGAAAGCACCACCCCCTCCTTCCAGAAAAATGGGGGAAGTCCTGTAAGGCGTGGGCGTTTCCTCCAGCTCCGAGGGACATGGGGGATTCGAAGTGGACTTTAAAAGTGCTTACCGCCAGTGTCCTGGTACCCATCTTCCATGGGGTCCTCGATGTCGGGGAACCCATACTCTTACCCTTCTGGGTCTGTGGAGGGGACCAATTTTTTTCCAGTGCCCTGGAATCCAACGTCCCCCTGGGCTCCAGTATCCCGGAATCCATTCAGCCTCTTTATAAGGGTTAGCAACAGGCTGCCAGTGTCCTGGTACCCATCCGTTTTTACCCCAATGGGGCGGTACCCATTCCTTTTTTGGGGGAATATGTGGTGATTCTTTCCCAGTGATCCTCTATCCATACGTAGGGTGCGTTAAGGGGCGGGGTAGGGACTAAGGTCCATACGCTTCCGCTTTTGACCCATACCTTGCCCGTTGGTGGTGGAGAAGTGGGTTGGGCGTACAATACTTGCTCTGATAAAACAAATATTAGGGCTGAAATAGCGATGGGCAGGACCAAAAACTTCGTTGCTTTTGACATTTTTTATCCCTCCTTTGATGACTTCCGTGGTTAGAGAAACACTCCCCCTTTCAGCATAACGATGCCCAAGCCAATGAGGATTAGCCCACTTACCACTTCTACGGCCCGGAAGAATCTGTGGAAGCGGTAGAGGGCCTTCATAGCATAGCTGAAGAGAAGGGCAAAGAGTAGGAAGGGTATAGCCAAGCCAATAGAGTAAGTGGCCAAGAGGATGATCCCCTTTGCCACGTGCTGCTGGGTGGAGGCGTAGGCCAGAATGGAGGCTAAAATGGGGCCTGTGCAGGGGCTCCATCCTAAGGCGAAGGCCATGCCCAGGACCAGAGGTCCCAGGACTCCTTTAGGGGCTTTAACCTCTTTGAGCTGGATGTGCTTCTGGAGGAATGGTAGGCGGAAGGCCCCCATGATGTGGAGTCCCAAGATGATGACCAGAACACCCAGGATGCGAGATATGATGTGGAGATAGCGGTTTAGGATTTCTCCTATGAGGGTAGCCGATGCCCCCAAGGCCACGAAGATAAGGCTGAAGCCCAGTATAAATGCCAGAGTAGGAATTAGGATTCTTACGGAGGAGGATCTTCCTTCCTTCAACTCTTGTACTGAGTATCCCGTAACGAAAGAGATATAGACAGGCATGAGGGGGAGGACACATGGGGAGAGGAAGGATAAGAGGCCTCCACCAAAGGCTGCCAGAATAGAGACTTTCATACCTATCTCCAGATTTCTCCGGGCTGGGGCTGGTATCCCCTCACAAAGCTGGCACCATCCATGACCTTTTTTCCGGAGGGTTGAATCTGGAGGATTTCTACACCCCCTTTCCTGCAAGCCACTACTAAGCGCCCTCGCCGGGGATCAGCTTCTATTACCTCTCCGGGATGGCCCCGAATGCCTTCTATCACTCGGGTGCGAAGGATCTTCAGGAGGCCCCTGGACCAAGGGGAAGAGGCTCCAGGGGCAGGGCTTAGACCCCTAACCAGGTTGTGGATTTCCAGGGCGGGTTTGTCCCAGGACAGGCGGGTTTCTTCCTTTCTTATGGGAGGGGCGTAAGTGGCCTCTTCTTCTTTCTGGGGAGTGGCCTTTTTATCGCTCTTTTCCAGAGCTTCTAAGGCCTTTATGAGGAGTTTGGCACCCATTATGGATAGCCTGTCATGGAGTTCACCGTAGGTCTCGTTAGGGTCTATATCTGCCTTTTCCTGGAGGAAGATTTCTCCTTGGTCTAATCCCTCGTTCATCCACATGATACTTACCCCCGTTTCTTCCTCTCCGTTTATAAGGGCCCTTTGAAGGGGGGCAGCACCACGGTATTTAGGGAGAAGGGAGGGGTGAATATTGATGCAGCCTAATCTGGGGATTTTCAGGGTGGAAGGGGGTAGAATCTGGCCGAAGGAGACCAGTACAATCAAATGGGGTTGGAGGGCTTTTATCTCATCTTCCGCTTCTTTCACTCTTTGGGGGGTGATTACGGGAAGCCCCATACTTAAAGCCTTATCTTTTACCGGAGTAGGAGAGAGCCTCTTTCCCCTTCCTTTGGGCCTGTCAGGTTGACTCACTACCAGCAGAATTTGGTGATGGGATTGGGTCAGTACCTCCAAAGAAGGTAAGGCAAAGGAGGATGTGCCCATGAAGACTAATCGCATTCACCCTGCTCCCAGCACCAGGGGTTTAATTCTGGGAAGAGGTTGTCCCTCTCCTGGAGGCTCTTGAGGAGATGGATGCCTTGAGGAGATAAGTCTCCTTCTATTAAGCCATTTTCTATAGTCCTGTACAGTTCAATGAAGGCTTCGTAATGCTCTGCAACTCGGCTTTCTGCATAGTCTCTGGCGCTCCAGGTGGTGATGAGGAAGGGCCAGTCGCTACTTTGAAGCAGAAGGAGTTCCCTAGCCAACTGGGAAATGGCTTCAATGAGGAAGGTAGGTAGATCTTTGTTTCTGGTGGCACCCAGGAGAGGAAAGAAAAGATCCTCTGCCTTGTAGATCTTTTCCCATACCCATTGGGTCCACTCGTTCAACCAGATATAGTGGAACCCCCCTTCGCCCCAGGATCCTTCAGGTAGGGCAATCGCCTCTCGGGGTGAATGCTCCTCCAGGTATTGGCCGCAGGTCGCAGCTTCTATATCTTCTGCTACTGCAACTCTTTCCAGTACCTCTTCCAGCCAAAGGGGCCCTTCAAACCACCAGTGTCCAAAGAGTTCCGCATCATAAGGGGCTACCAAGATCCCGTCCGATTGGTCTTTGAGGGTTTCTTTGATGATGGAGACGAAGTGATCGGCATGCTCTCCTATGGCCTGCCGGGCCTTGTTGGGTTCGTAGATCATCTTTGAGGCCAGGTCTGTCTTTGCTCCTGTCACCCCCCAGTAGCGAAGTCCCCCTGGAAAGTGCTTCTTGTGGAATTCTAAGTAACGGAAGTCTCCAGGATACCCGTGCTCTCCGCTCCACACCTGCATAGCCGTTTTGGGGTCTCTTCCGAAGACTATAGCCCCTCGGTCTTTTCCTTCAGAGACCACATAGTATGGATGATACAGGTTCTTTTCTCCTTGAGTGCTGGAATACTCTTTTTGGAAATGCTCCCATAAAAGCTTTAGAGCTTCGAAACGGGCCATATAGGTTCCAATGGCCTTTCCACCTTTCAGGAGGTGGGTGTCTGTGAAAAAGTACTGGATGCCGTTTTCATATAGGAATTCTTCTATCCCTTTTCTCAGGTAAGGCCTTTCTTTTCCCAAAGGGGGCTTCCATGGATACGATGGTCGATATCCACATTCTGGGAGCCATATACCCCGGGGTTCCTTACCAAAGTGCTTTTCGTAAACTTCTATCCCTGTGCGGATCTGGGCTTCCACTGATTGATCCCTTTTCAGCAGGGGCAAGTATCCGTGGGTAGCGGCTGATGTGATGATTTCCAACTCTCCTTCGTCTTGGAGGGTTTTAAGGCCCCATATGATGTCTCTGCCCCATTGGGAAACGTACTTCTTCAGCAGCCCCCCGTAAAAATCGAACCACATATCGGCTAAGTTGGCCATCTGGGTGTGACCTTTTTCCCTGAACTCCTTGGCGTTTTCCCGAGACGCTTTTATTTTTAGGTTGAGATAGTCCAAGAAGTTTTCCTTAAAAGCGTCCTGGCTAAGTTGCTCAGCTAAAACTGGGGTAACTCCCATGACTACCTTTACAGGGATCTCTTTTTCCCAGAGGCGGTAGAAGGTATCCAAAAGGGGAAGGTAGGTTTCAGAGGCTGCTTCGTAAAGCCAATCGGTACCGTGGGGCCATGTTCCATGGGACAGCACGTATGGAAGGTGCCCGTGGAGCACAAAGGTGAAAGACTTTGTTGGCTTTTTCCTGTTCATATTTCCTCCGTTTTTTAAATGGGCCTTTTCAATATTTATAAATTTTCAGAGAGCTATCAAGGTGTTTAGAAAATTTACACTTTCTAAACCACACCTTTTTAGTATACCTACATTAAATGAATAAAAAAACCAACTGTTAGGAGGAAAATAGCGGCTTGTGGGTGCAAAGGGATCTTCCAACTTGAAGGGTGCTAATAGGAAACTACTTCTGGTACTTATGGATCTGGTTTTTTTAGCCTGGTTCAGTGGAGTACTGCTCTTGGACACTTTTTCTATTTCGGGAATCTTTGATTCCAAAAATAGAATAGCCTTGTGGTCTGTGGCTCTGTGGGGCCTTTTCCTTTTCCTCTTAACCCTTATGGGGTATGTCTTGGTCAAGGGTGATCTTGATGCTCGATTGAAGCTTCTGGGCCTGGCTATGAAGAGGATGGCCAGGACTGGTGAGGTTCCCAAGGAACTCCCATTGGATCTGGTGCCCATTGTGCAAACATGGGGTATAGCTGTGGATCAATTGAGGGAGGCCCATGAGGAGAAGGAACTGGTAGCCCAGGTATTGGCTGAGGCTGCCTCGTCCAGTATGGTGGGTGCCTTTTGTAGGAAAGTAGCTCCTATAGTAGCCTCTTATGGGGGCTTTGAAGCGGTGAAATTCTTTTATCGTCGTTTGGACGGGTTGGGTTGGAATGAGATTTATACTTACCCTGAAGTGGGAGAGGAAGATAGCTCCAAGCCCACTTGTGGTGATGGCACTTTTCTCTTTTTTATCCAGGAGCAGGTGTGGGGGGGCATGGAGGTTTCTCCTTTTCCAGAGAAGGTAGAGAAATGGAGCAGGATTGCTCATTTTGTTGCAGTGGCTATGGCCAGTGTGGTTTCCATGGAGCGGGTAAGGCAAGCCTCAGTCATTGATGAGCTTACCGGTTTTTACAATAGGAGGCACCTTTTTGTTTCCATTCAGAGGGAGATCAGCAGGGCAGAGAGGTATGATCAAACTTTCAGCATCGTTATGTTGGAGGTAGATAATTACAAAGAGGTGAGCGAACTTTTTGGTCTCAGTATGGGGGATCAGTTGTTATTAGAGGTGGGCAGGATGGTTAGGGGATGTATAAGGAGTGCAGACAAGCCCTTTCGCTTTGGAATGGGGGAATTTGTTATCCTGCTGCCTGGTATTCATCTTTCCCAAGCTGAGAAGGTGGCAGGTCGAATTACAGAAGGGATTGGAGATATGGTTTTTAAGGCTGACCATACCGAGGTTCAAGTGCGAGTTAAGGTTGGGGTGGCGTCTTACAGGACTGGAGATACCCCTTCTGTCTTGCTAAAGAGGGCGGATATGGCCTTGTATAAGGCAAGGAAGGATGGGGGTTAGTCGGTACATTATTGATAAAGGGGAGGAGTGAAGTGGCTTTTCCAGTGCACAGACCAAGGAGATTGAGGGTATCTGAGGGGATAAGGCGTATGGTGAGAGAGACAAGACTCTCTGTTGATCAACTTATTCAGCCTTTCTTTGTGATTTATGGGGGGGATGTAGCCCGTCCTGTATCTTCCATGCCTGGTGTGTTTCAGTTTTCTATTGATCGTCTATTACCTCAGGTGAAGGAGGTCTGGGAGATGGGTATCCCTGCAGTATTGCTTTTTGGTATCCCTGAGAAGAAGGACCCTGTGGGTTCTGGGGCTTACGATCCAAATGGCATTATTCAGCAGGCTGTACGGGCTATCAAGGAAGAGGTGCCTGATATACTGGTCATTACCGATGTCTGCCTATGTGAGTATACGGACCATGGTCACTGTGGTGTGGTGAGAGGAAAGGAAATTTTAAATGACCCTACCTTAGAGCTTTTATGCAAGGAGGCCCTTTCCCATGTGGAGGCAGGGGCAGATATCGTGGCCCCTTCGGATATGATGGATGGTAGGGTAGGGGCCATCAGAAAGGCCCTTGATGAAGCTGGATTCACCTGTGTTTCCATCCTTTCTTATGCAGTGAAGTACGCTTCTGCCTTTTACGGTCCCTTCAGGGACGCTGCCGAGTCAGCTCCCCAATTTGGGGACCGGCGCTCTTATCAGATGGATCCCTGTAATGTGAGGGAGGCTATTAAGGAGGCCCATCTGGACTTAGAAGAGGGAGCAGATATCCTCATGGTGAAACCTGCCCTGCCTTACCTGGATGTGATTCGGGTTATCCGGGATACCTTTCCCCAAACACCCCTTGCAGCCTATAATGTGAGTGGGGAGTATTCTTTGTTAAAGGCTGCTGCCCGGCTGGGTTGGGTGGATGAGGAGCGGGTAATGATGGAGATGCTCCTGGCTATCAAGAGGGCAGGGGCGGATATGATTATCACCTATTTTGCCAAGGAAGCAGCTTCCCTATTAGGCTCATGATCTGCCTTTATCCCCTTCCTTAATTTTAAGTTCCGGGGGGTCATCGTTTGGTCTCTTGGGAGGGGGTAGTTTAGGGTTAAAATTTTCATAAAATTATGGTTTAAATAAATTTAATTATTTTAATGGAATATTTTTTGCCTCTTAAGTTTAGCAGATCAAGGAAGAGTAACGATGTGTCATAAATTTAATTAGCTCTTAAGGTTTTTGACGAAGGGTTGAAATAAAAATCACAATATGCTAACCCTTGCCCCGGCTTGAATCCCTATGGGGGGTGGTGGATGTACCAGCATATAAGTCAGTATACGCCCGTGCTCCTCTTTTTTATGTTGGCCGTTGGGTTTGGTGTGGGTGCTCTCGTGATGGCGTATTTTGTGAGGCCCAACAAACCCGATGCAGAAAAGCTCTCACCCTATGAGTGCGGTATTCCTCCTATAATGTCTGTTACGGAGAGGATACCTATCAGGTTTTTTATTATTGCTTTGCTTTTTCTTCTCTTTGATGTGGAAGCCGTCTTTATGTATCCTTGGGCAGTGGTTTATGAACACATTGGTTGGTGGGGTTTTATTGAGATGTTTCTTTTCATAGTAATCCTGTTGGTAGGTTACATTTATGCCTGGGCGAAAGGAGCATTGGAATGGGAATAGTCGAGAGGAAGCTGCCAGACAACCCCCTTACTCAGCTGATTGATAAGGTGGTGAACTGGGCCAGGATGTCATCTCTATGGCCCATGACCTTTGGTTTGGCCTGTTGTGCCATAGAGATGATGGCTGCTGGGGCCTCTCGCTATGACTTTGACCGTTTTGGAGTCATCTTTAGGGCCACTCCCCGTCAGTCTGATGTGATGATAGTAGCGGGTACTGTGACGGTGAAAATGGCTCCTGTGCTAAGAAAGGTGTACGATCAGATGCCTGAGCCCAGGTGGGTCATTTCTATGGGGACCTGTGCCAATACGGGTGCCAATTTTAATACATACCATGTAGTTCAGGGGGTAGATCAGATTGTGCCTGTGGATGTTTATGTTCCTGGTTGCCCCCCCCGGCCTGAGGGGCTTATGTACGGTGTCATCAAGCTCCAAGAGAAGATAGATCAGATGAAAGTCTTTAGGAAGTGAGGTTAGACTATGGCTGAGGATGAAGAGAAGAAGGAAACGGTAAAAGGGGAAGAGCATGGTCCTTCCAAGAAGGAGGCTTTAGAGAAGGAGGAGACTCCCCAAAAGCCTCAGGTGGATGTAGATACTCTTCCTTTAGTGAAAAGGATCAAAGAGGCTAAGGGGGAGCTTGTTGAAGATATCAACTACTTTAGGGGTGAGATCAGCTTGTTGGTTAAGAAAGAGGGCCTTTTGGATCTGTGCCGTTTTCTTAAGGATGACGACGATACCCGATTCGACTTTCTCACTGAGGTGATCGGTGTTCATTATCCTAAACGTGAGAGGCCATTTGAAGTAGTGTACCACCTCTACTCTACCTCCAAAAAGCACAGGGTGAGGCTCAAGGTCCAGTTGGCCGAGGGCGAGGAGGTGGAGAGCGTTTATCCTGTTTGGAGGTCGGCCAATTGGTATGAGAGGGAGGCTTACGATTTGGTGGGTATCAGATTTGCGAATCATCCTGATCTGAAGCGTATTCTGTTGCCCGATGACTGGGAAGGCCATCCCTTGAGGAAGGACTACCCTCTCCAGGGACCTCCTGGGTACAGAGAAGCCTGGCTTCGCTCCCACTGCGCCAGTACTAACAAACTCTGAGGGGAGGCCCATGTTAGAGAAAGGCTTGTTAGGTAAGGGTTCTGTTGAGGGTCAGGTTAGCGATGACCTGATGAAAAAGACCCTCAAAACCAAGGAGCTGTGGGTCAACATGGGTCCCCAGCATCCAAGTACCCATGGGGTGTTGAGGCTTGTTTTGGCCTTGGAGGGAGAGAGAATTGTGGATTCGGAGGTGGTTATAGGCTATCTCCATCGGGGTATGGAGAAACTGGCTGAATCTCTCACCTATTCCC
>WFSI01000003.1 GCA_015486105.1 Aquificota bacterium
CCCCCAGAATTCCCCCACCTCCTACCCCTATCCCTGAAAAAGCCCAAGACCTCCAAGAGAGAACAACCTTCTCCTTCACCAAACCCTGGGGAAGGATCATGGACAGTTACCTTCTCAAAGAGATCCTGTCTCCCTTCGCCTTAGGTATAGGCATTTTCATTCTCCTCCTCTTCCTGGGAAGGATTTCAGACCTCTTGGTGTTCCTCAGAGGAGGTTCCCCCAGTCTCATATTTGGCGTCATGATGAGCCTGGTAGTAGCCTCTCTGAGCATGGTGCTTCCCCCCGCCTTTCTCTTTGGCTCCATTGTCGCCATCTCCAGGTTCTCGGCAGACTCAGAGTTAATAGCTATGCAATCCTTGGGAATAAGCCTCAAAAGGATATCCCTGCCCATCATTTTCATGGCCCTATGGGTAACGGCAGCCGCCATCTTCCTATCCCTCTATGTATGCCCCTTAGCTAATCAGGCCCTCTACGGCTCTGTGCTACGTATGGCCTATTCCTCTCGGCACCTGGGCTTAAAAGAGGGAAAGTACATAAGACTATCAAAGTACCTCTGGATTTACAGCTCCCATCTCCACAACAGTCACCTGAAGGATCTTATCCTGTATGACAACCGGGAGGGATCAACTAAAGTGTTATCCGCCAAAAAGGGAAAGATAAAGATAGACTCCGACACCCATAGCTTCGCCCTCATCCTGAAAGAGGGAGAGATCCTTACGGTGAAAGGGAGAAAGTACAACCTCCTCACCTTCCACCAATACCGATTCCTCCTCCCTGGCCTGGGTCCTTCATTCAAAGGATTCTCAAAAAGGGAGCTCACATTTCCCCAGCTTCTCAGGAGAATCCAAATGGACAAACAAAAAGGCCAGCAGAAGTGCTGGGATATCCTAAATCACCTCCACAAGCGCTTCTCTCTCCCCTTCTCCGCCGTTGTCTTCGCCCTTTTAGCCTTAGCCTTAGGACCCTTTCTCCCCCGGGCAGAAAAATGGACTGGCTTGCTCTTTACCTTTGGCCTCTTCCTCCTATATTACATCTTCCTCAGCCTCTCCCAGAATATGGCCATGAAGGGTTTCATCCCTCCTTTCTTAGGCGCCTGGTTCCCAGACATCGTCCTGGGCACAGGGGGAGCTGTATTCCTCTGGATAAAATCTGAGAGGGTAGGGTTATGAAAATTCTGACCCGGCATGTCCTAAAAGAGTACCTCCGCCTCCTTGTGATCATCTTTATGGTATTGGAGGCAGTCTATTCCCTCATCCTGTTCCTCGACATCTTGGACAACGCTTTAGAAAATAAGGCCCCTTTAAAAACTGTGGCCACCTATCTCTTCTACTATCAACCCCAAGTGGTAAAGGACATTCTCCCCTTAGCCTTCTTCTTCGCCACCATCACCTACCTCATCATAGCCTCCAAGAACTTTGAGCTGGTAGCCCTCAGGGCTTTGGGGGTACGAGTATACAGGGCCCTCACCCCCATCCTCATATTGGCTGCCCTGGCCAGCACTGGACTCATATTATGGAACCTTCAACTTGTCCCCCTCAACCTCACCAAGGCAGCCCTCATCAAGAAGGTGGACATCTACAAAAACCGAGAGGCCTTTTTAACCCGGTACACTAACATATGGGTGAAACAACAGAATGTAAGCTGCTTCATCCACTTCTTCGATGAAAGGAAGATGCGATTCAGAAAGGTCCGATGCTTATGGGCAGAGAAAGGCCATTTACAGGCCTTTGCCACCTCTGACACGGTAATATGGCAAGGGGAAACCTGGTCTATGGTCCAACCCATACTACTAAGGGTACAGGAGGACAAGCTGGAAGAAGAGAGGCCCCAGAGTCTTCCCTTCCCCCTCAACCTCACCCCCCAGGGACTTTTAGAGGAGAAAAAGGAATCCTGGGAAATGACCTACCAGGAACTCAAAGACTATATCCAAGCCATGGAGGAAGAGGGTTACAAGGTACCCCACCTGAAAATGGAGTTATACCAAAGGGTGGCTACCGCTTTGTCTCCCTTTGTACTCGTTCTGCTGGTCTTTCCCTTAGCCCTCAGACCCCCCCGGGAGGGGGGATGGATAATGGTCATTGCCACTGGAGGAGCCTTGGTCCTCTACTGGGGCGTCACCTCCATCTTGGCTCTTTTCGGAAGAGGGGGATGGCTACCCCCCCTCGTAGCCTCTTCACTTCCCCCTTTAGCAGCCATAACGGTGGCTGTTAGCCTCCTTAAGAAGAAGGAAAGCTGACCCCTTTCAAAAGCCAGAGGACCCGGCAGGATGCCTCCAGCACCGAGGTGTAATAGAAGGCCTCCCAAAGACCCCGGCCCTTGGCAAAGGTACCATGACCCTTAACCACCACAATGGGCGCATTCTTCAAGACCTGAGCCACAGCCTGAGCCAACTCCTGGGACCCAATGGGCTGGCTCACCTCCACCACAGACACAGAAGGAAGTATATAGGCACCCTCAGCATCCTTGGGGACGATGGTGTATCTAAAGAAAGAGAGGGCTATGGCATGAACAGGATGAGCATGGACCAAGGCCTCAGCAGAAGTATGGAGATAGCTGGCCCTGTGAAGGAGCGCCTCTCGAGAAGCCCGGGGGCTGATCTCCCCCTCCAAAGGCACTCTCACCAGATCCCCCTGGGTGATATGACCCAGCATGGCCCCTGTCCTGGTGATAACCATCTCTCCTTCCCTGCGGACACTGAGATTCCCACCATGGGAAGTAACCATGCCAGATCTCCAGAGATCCCGCCCCACCTGGGAAAACGCCCTCAACAAATCATCCAAAGAGATACCTCCAAAACCCTAAGTAAGACCGCCACCAGGTCACCCCACGGCACCCAGGAAATCCCCCTTACCGTTGCTCCCTTCCGGGCCTGGCGGGGTTCAGAGGCACCTGCTGCGTGGGACCCGGCAGCGGTCATCTGAAGTCAAGATTTCTGGCGGAGAGGGAGGGATTCGAACCCTCGGTCCGCCTTTTGGGCGGACACACGATTTCCAGTCGTGCCCCTTCGGCCAGCTCGGGCACCTCTCCGCAGAAGGCTAAAATAACCACCTCAACTTGCCCCGTCAACCTTTATGGCCCACAGGAGTCCCTCCGAAAGCTGATCATTGATGTAGTTAAGACATTAAAGGAAGTCTGCCTGCAAGCAAGTGAAAAGGCGGGGTATTCCTCTCTTGCCTATGAATTCGCCGCATGTCCATGTGGAGTGTTGTTCCCAAGTACTTTATAACTCGTGGCTTACCTCCCTGGGCGGCTCAGACATGGGCCGCGATCGAAACGCACCGCCCCTCTCCTTCCAGAAAAATGGGGGAAGTCCTCGACAAGCTCCTATTGGCAAAAGGAGTATAGTGACTAACTCAAGGAGGTATCAGATTATCAGGGGGGGTGCTTACGTCTTTTTGGACCAGAAGTAGTCTTGGGGTGTATAGGTCTTCATGTAGGCAAGGAATTCTTCCATGGGCATAGGCTTAGCGAAATAGTAGCCCTGGGCCTCCTGGACACCTAAACCTGTGAGGAAGACTAGCTGTTCAAAATATTCAACCCCTTCTGCGATAGCCTTGAAGTTGAGGTTTTGGGCCAGGGAGAGGATGAGCTTCACTATTTCAGCGTCTTCTTTACTGTCTGGAAGGCCTCTGATGAAAGAATAGTCTATTTTGAGTGTAGACGCTGGTATTTTCTTTAGGTAGAGGAGGGATGAATAACCTGTGCCAAAATCATCGATTTCCCAGTGGAATCCTTCCTGTTGAAGCTCCGTGATGACCTTAATGGTCCTGGGGTTTGCTATGACACTCTCGGTGATTTCTAAATAGAGGTCTTCTGGTGTGAGTCCATGGTCCTTTACTATCTTTAGAGCGTTTTCTTTGAACTCAGACTGTTCCAACTGTATCACAGAGATGTTGCATGATACGGTGATATCGTGTCCTAATGAACGCAACTTTTTGATGATCTCACAAGTCTGGCCTAATACCCAGTATCCTACTTCCAAGATCCAGCCGCTTTCCTCTAAGAAGGGAATGAACTGGTAGGGAGATATCAAGCCCTTTTGGGAATGGTTCCATCTCAAAAGGGCTTCGGCTCCCGATATGTCCCTGGATCTCACGTCAATTCTTGGCTGAAGAAAAAGCTCGAATTCTTCAGCCTCCAGGGCCTCCTGAATTTCCTCTTCTAATTCCCTGTAACGTCGTATGTCCTCCAGGAGTTCAGGGGAGTAAAAGGCTATCCCTTCGACTCCTTTTCCCTCCTTGGCCTCCCGGCGGGCCAATTCTGCTTTGTTTAGGAGATCGCTGGCTTCTTTTCCGTCATAGGGTGAAAGGGCACAACCCAGGGTAAAAGATAGAGCTATCTGGTGTTGCTGGATGCGGTAGGGCTTTTCTAATGCTCGTTTCAATTCCTCTATGGGCTTAAAGGGGGTACCATTGTGGTCCATGGGGAGTACAAGGGTAAAATCATCGGCCCCAATGCGTCCTCTCAGAAGGGGCGAGGGAAGTTCTTTGATCCTCTGGGACACTTCGCGGAGTAGGGCATCTCCCACGCTGTAACCGTACTCGTGGTTTATAGCCCAAAAATCTTTTATATCTGCAATTACTAAGCAAACGCTTCCTCCGGGCTTTAAGACAATGTTTGTCTCTTCGATGAAGAGATCCCTTTTGGACAATCCTGTGAGATGGTCTTTCAGGTGAAACTCCTCTAATTCTTTTTTGTTTTCCAAGTACAACCATACCAAACCCATATCGTTGATTGTATCGGCTAGGAGATCCATCTCTATCTTGGAAAGATGGAGAGAAGCGGTACTTAGTATGCAGAGGGTTCCCTTGGTTTTCTCCCGCACAGAGATGGGTAAAGATAAGGCATAGCCAATTCCGTATCGATCTTTGAGATTTGAAAGGGCAGGTGGTTTTTTGTCGTTTTTTGTTAGGTGAAGGAATAAGACGGATCTGTGCTCTATGCCGATTTTGGAGAATTCGCAAAAAGCATTTTGGAAAAGCTCTTGGCTCTTTTCACCCCTGATAATCATGTCCACTACCTGAGGTAAACCCTCTGGTGTGATACTACAAATAGCAACGCCTTCAATATTTGAAGACTCGTTCATTAAGATTTTCAGAGTGACTCGGATGAGATGGTAGAGGTCTTCCGCTCGGATTATGTGTTTATGCAGGTTTTTGGCCAGTTCATGGGTGTGTTTAAGTTGTTCAAGTTGTGGTGTGGTTTCCCTTAGCTTTTGTTCCTCGGCGTAAAAGTAAGAGTGCAAGATTATAATGAGCTCCAAGAAGAGGATCTCTTCCAGGGAGAACTTGGTAGAGAGACAAAGCCCCTTGGGAAGGACGTCGGAGAGTATAGAGGCGATGACGCTGGAAAGCTTTCGGTATCCCGTGGGGATTATATGATAGGGAACTCCCGCTTTGTAGAAGTACATACCCATACTAACGAGTTTTAGGCAACGATGATAATCGTAATTGGCTTCCGAGAGTTCTTTGAGGTATTCTTTGGCTCTTTTTCTCAACGCTTCCAGATCATAACTTTTGGCGACCTCCTGAATCTGGGGGACAGCCAGAAAGTACTGTTCCAAATCTTGAACGATTTTATCGGCATGGGTTAATAGGAAAGGGCCAATGGAGCGGATTTCCAAGAGGTCCTTGTCAGTGATTTCTAGAAGAACCTTTTTCCCCTCAAAAAGCTCGGGAGTGAGGCCCATGGTCTCTGTTAGGTTTTTAATATTTTGGTCCATCCCTGCTTCCTAGAATTGCGTTTTAATAACT
Source organism: Aquificota bacterium (assembly GCA_015486105.1). Lineage (GTDB taxonomy): Bacteria > Thermosulfidibacterota > Thermosulfidibacteria > Thermosulfidibacterales > B14-G1 > WFSI01. The sequence continues at coordinate 5,754 of WFSI01000003.1, forward strand.
AACTATTGGTAATTATATCCTTGTGCCCTAAAAGATGCAATTTTTTCTAAAATGCATTAGATTGCTTTCTGGTTGAGTCCATATATCTCTGTAACTGGGTGTGAAATGGCCCCAAAAAAACTGGACCGTATGATAAGCTTCCTATCCACAAACAACTTCAAGGAGACCAGTAATGAAAAGAAAGCGTAGGAAGTACTCGGCCGAGTTCAAGGCAAAGGTAGCCCTGGAGGCAATCAAAGACGAGGAGACGGTCCAGCAACTGGCCAGCAGGTATGGGGTCCACCCCGCCATGATCACCAGATGGAAGAGAGAACTGGTAGAGAACGCTCCAGAAGTCTTTGGCAAGGGAGGCAAGGCAGAAAAAGACATCCAGTCCAAGAAAGAGGAGCTCTATTGCATATTCCAGCCCAAGCTCCCCAGTGATTCCAGCGATGAAGTACTCAGTTTTCTCTGGATCCTGGAATGGGAGGGGGGTTTGCTACAACGGGTGGACATTTTCGCCCAATGGGCTTTATGCCTGGCTCTGGCCCACCACAAGGGCTATATCTTCCTCAATTCCCATTTCACACTTTAAATCTGGCACAGGGGCCCAAAAGAAGCTATACTTTTAAATATGTTGGCTTACGTACTGAAGAGACTTACCCATATGGTGCCCCTCTTTTTCGGTATCACCTTGATCACATTCTTCGTTATCCGCCTGGCACCAGGCAACCCCACTTTCTATCAGGGAGCCTTCAACCCTAAGGTTAAACCCGAGGCAGTGAAAAGGTTGGAGAAGATCTATGGTCTGGACAAACCCCTTCCCCTCCAGTATTTCCTATGGGTAAAGAGAATGCTGA
>WFSI01000004.1 GCA_015486105.1 Aquificota bacterium
TGCTCATATTCGAAGCCTCCTTCCTGGGAATTCCCTTCTCCTTAGCACGACTTGCGGTTTCCCTACCCCTGGTAATGGTTAGTTCCGCCATTTTAGGTCGCATACTGCAAAAAAGGGGCTACCAACCCAACATGGATTTATAAACTCAGAATACAGACTAATACCCAAACTGGATAAAGAACTAAAGGGGAAGGGAATAAAGATCAGTAACTGTCGCACAGGCAAAAAACCCATGAATGGAATCCTTTTGACTACTCTAAGTGTAAAATGCTAAGCGGTCCTACCTAACAACACAACCCGTTAATTTAGCTGAGTTTAAACCCTTTCTCCTTAAACACCTTTATGCAAGCATCCACTACCTGGGAATCGTAAAAAACACCCTTGTCTTCCTGGATCTTCTTTAGAGCTTCGTCTATCCCCAAGGCAGGCCTATAGGGACGATGGGATGACATGGCCTCGACCACATCAGCTACAGCTAATATCCTTGCTTCTAAAGGGATATCGTTACCCGAAAGGCCCTGAGGGTATCCCGAACCATCCATCCTCTCGTGATGGAACAGCACTGATTGGGCTATGTTCCATGGGAAATCAATGTCCTTTAGGATATCATATCCTACTTTAGGGTGTTCTTTGATCAGGCTGAACTCCCCTTCGGAGAGATGTCCTGGTTTATTGAGGATATCTGAAGGAACGGCTATTTTCCCAATATCATGCACAAATCCAGCCATGCGGATGCCATCAACCAGATCTTTTGGCAGGCCCATTCCAGAACCAATAGCAGAAGCAATCTCAGCAACCCGCTTCTGATGCCCTGCAGTGTAAGGATCCCTCCACTCTACCACTCGGGCCAAGGCCTGAATGGTTCCTTCCATAGCCCTGCTCAACTGAGCTGTACGCTCCTTAACTTGCTCCTCTAATTCCCCTATATATCCGCGGTTCTTTATCTCCAGTTCTCGTCGTCGAAGAGCGTTAGCCACGCTGATCAGAAGTTCGTTTCTTCCAAAGGGCTTCACAATATAGTCGTAAACCCCAATACTTAAGGCTTCTTCAGCCACCAGAAAATCATTCACCCCTGTTATCATAACAGCTGCCACATCTGGATATTTCCTGCGCACGTATCGAATTAGATCAAGGCCAGATTCCCCAGGCATTTTGATATCACTAATAATCAAACTGATATCTTTCTGGTCTCTAAGGATGCTTTTGGCCTCCTTTGCACTTGAAGCGACGAAACACTCAAAACCACTCATCTCCAGAAACTGAGCGATTAGTTCCCTTATGGACTTTTCATCATCTACACTAAGAATCTTCAGCATTTCCCATCTCCCATCTAAATGCAATGAGCAACCTTGCGTCAAGCCGCAGGACAAGGATGAAGTGGCCCTGGTTGTTTAGGCCATGTTGGGAGTCAGCTAAGCTTCCTCTCCTGGGTCTAACCCTTACCCTATCAGACCACATAATGTAAAGCCTCCCGTCTTCCATGGTAGAGCGTGTTTGGAATCTTGTATTCCAATACCTGATAGGGTCTCTCTGTGTTGTAGCACCTAAACCACTTCTTTAGTCCCCTTCTCAGATCTTTCACCTCCTTGAACTCCGTGATGTACTCACACTCGTACTCTCCTTCACAACCACTCAATGAGCTTCTTGAGGGTAGGTTTCAACATGGCTCTGCGCTCTTTAAGCCTTAGAACCGGCCTTTTTGTTAAAAAATCCCGCTCCACATCAGCCCTCTCTTCCATCTGGTAATCATAGAGGGGTGGACCCCATACTTCTGGCCAGTTGCTGGACCGTCTCATCGCCTTTTATAGCCCCAAGAGCTACCCTTACCTTCAACTCATCCGAGTACTTCTCGCGCCTCCTTTCCATTGCTCGCCTCCTTGAAATCCCTTGTGGATAGGAAGTTATCATATAATCCAGTCTTTTGGGGCCACTATAGAGGGCAGGATTTTTCTATCCTGGGCTATTTTTAAAAGCCTCATCACAGCCTCTTTTCCCTCCTCCTTCAGAGAAGTAGTGTACTCGTTTACATAAAGGGATATGTGGTTTTTTATCACGTCCTCCTCCATTTCCTGGGCGTGTTCCTTAATATAGGGCCAAGCTTCTTGGAAGTGATCCTGAGAGTACCTTAGGCTTTCAGATATCGCCTCACGGATTGCCCTTATCTCTTTATTACCCAAGGATCTCTTGGCCACAATGCCCCCCAAGGGAATAGGTAATCCCGTTTCCCTCTCCCACAACTCTCCCAAATCGGCCAAGGCAGTGAGACCGTAGGAGGAATAGGTGAACCTTCCTTCATGAATGATGAGGCCTGCCTCTTCTCTACCTGAGGCCACCGTAGGCATGATCTCGTCGTATCTCATCACCACCATATCTTCTATATGAGGGTAAAAGATCTTTAAGAGGAGGGTAGCAGTAGTGTGAATCCCTGGAACTAATACCCTCCTAATGTCCCGCGCATCTTTCCCTGGCATGGCTATTAAAAGGGGCCCGCATCCCTTACCTAAGGCAGCCCCGGCATCCATGAGTACGTAGGAGTCCAGAATGTATCCAAGGGTGTGCAAGGAGATCTTGCTCACATCCAAACTTCCCTGAATCACTAATGAATTCAGCTCTTCCACATCTCGGGTCAGGACGTTTAGTCTTATGCCCGGTACTTCAATCTTGCCTTGGGCCAAGGCATAAAAGATGAAGGTGTCGTTGGGACAGGGAGAAAACCCCAGAGTAACAGCCCTATATATCGCATCATTCTTGCCCATCTTCATCTTCCACGGATAAGAACTCAGCCCCTGAAGCGATCGTCTTTTGAAAGGGCATCCATTATCTCCTTGATCCTCTGACTCTCACCTCTTTTGGTTATTAAAAGGATATCCTCTGTTTCTATGACTATAATATCCTCAATACCCATAGTAGCTATCATCCTCTTATCTCCAATTATTAAGCTATTTTTAGTGTTTATATTCAGGATATCTCCTATCTTCACATTACCACTTTTGTCTTTTTCCATAATATCATACACGCTATCCCATGATCCTATATCCGACCATATCAGATCCACCGGTAAAACAGCTATTTTGTCCGATTTTTCCATTATAGCATAGTCTATGGATATAGCTGGCATTTCTCCAAAATCCTTTAATACCTTATCGTATGTCTTACCCTCTATATTTTCATATATGGTGGAAGCGTATTTCTTTACCTCCTGCAAGAGAGTATCAATAGTGAAGGCAAACATCCCGGCATTCCATAGGTAACAATCGCTCAACAGGTATTCCTGAGCGGTGCTAAAGTCAGGTTTTTCCTCAAATCTCTCCACTTTATAGACCTCAATACCCCTTTGCTGCCATTCAGTGAGTTTCTCGGCTCTTTTTATATAGCCGTATCCTGTCTCAGGTTTATACGGCTTTATACCAAAGGTAACTATATAACCTCTTTTTGCTATTTGCTCTCCCTGTTTTACATAGGTAGTAAATCTGTCATGAGGGTAAATAATGTGGTCTGATGGACATATGAAAAGTACTTCATCTGGAGTACAATGCAATTTATCCACGGCATATTTAGCTGCTAAAACTATTGCTGGTGCCGTATTTCTTCCTGTTGGTTCAAAGATAGTATGTTCCTTATTTGGTATTCCCATCTCTTTTAACTGGGTTTTTATATGGGATTGATAATCCCTATTAGCTATTATGATGATGCTGCTATGGTTTGTGATCTTTAGAATCCTTTTGATAGTTTTCTGAAGCAAGGACTCATGGCTTCCTATCTTTAGGAACTGCTTTGGGAAGTGCCTCCTTGACAAGGGGAAGAGCCTTGTTCCCCTACCTCCAGCAAGGATCACCGCTAACATATGGATCTCACTTTCATAATTATTGGGCCTCCCCTATCCCTTGCATCTTTTAAAAGGATCACTCTACCCCTTAATATCTCCCTATCTCTTTTGGCAAGACCCAGGAATATTAGATAATGGGTATTGTCTCCCTTGATTAGGATGAAGTTTCCCTGGTAGACTCCCGGCCACAGTAAAAGATGGAGGAAGATGATGAAATGGGAGCATCTGGTCATTTTTGCTGTGGGCAAGGACCGGCCTGGCATTGTAGCCGGGGTCTCCAAGGTGCTTTATCAGTTGGGTTGTAACATAGAAGATTCCAGTATGACCATCCTGAAAAACCAATTTGCTATGATTCTTATAGTTGCTCCCGGCCCTGAAACAGAGAAAGGAGAACTGGGGGCCAAACTCAAAGAGGCAGGCCAAGAGCTGGGCCTCAGGATCACCCTTAATGAGGTGGGGGGTGAAGAGCTGGATACCAGTATGTGGGATCAGGCCCAGAGGTATATCCTCACTGTGTTCGGGGCCGACAAGACAGGCATTGTTTATAAGGTTTCCAGGACCTTAGCAGAAAGGATAATCAATATAGCCAATGTAAAAACCAAGGTGATCACCAGAGAAGAGGGGAACATCTACGCCATGATCCTGGAAATCGATATTCCTCCCCAGGTAGATACCAAGGAACTCCAGGAGGCCCTTGAGAATACGGCTAAGGAACTAGACGTGGACATTAATCTCAGGGAGATCCCCACTGCCAGGATGTGACCTATGAGTGTGAGAAAGATCATAACCTATCCCCATCCTCTCTTAAGGAAAAAGAGCTCGGATGTACGAAACCTTAACGGTTCTATTATGAAGGTAGTAAATGATCTGGTGGAGACCATGTACGCCTCTCCCCATGGTATAGGTATCTCAGCCCCCCAGATTGGAGAGGGGCTCCGCATAATTTTGGTGGACGTTACCCGAAACCTCCATTACAAAAGGGCTAACCACGGTAAACTCATTATCATCAACCCCAAGGTTGTAGAAGCTCAGGGGGAAAAGGTTACCAGAGAAGGATGCATGAGCGTTCCTGATTTTGTTGCTTTCGTTAAACGTCCCCGGATCGTAGTGGTGAGAGGATGGATACCGGAAGGCAAAGAAGTGGAAATTGAGGCCAAAAATCTGGAGGCAGTGGCTTTGCAACACGAGATTGATCACTTAAATGGAGTCCTGTTTATAGACCGCATAACCTCTCTATCTGAGCTTATTCCAAGGAACTCCTTAGGAAAGAAGCCATGAGAAGATTAATCGGACTTGTGATGGTGGCTTCATTGACATTGGTATCAGCAGTCTCCTTCGCTTTAGAGGTGACCCAAGTGATTTTCTATCCTTCTTCAGCCACAGTGGTGGAGGAAGGCCAAGTTGTGGCCAAAAACGGGTCGGTGGACTTAGGGTATCTCCCTGAGAGTGCCCAAGTGGATTCCCTCAGGCTAACTCTGGACAAGCCTTTGGCCCTTGCAAGCACCAAAGCGGGGAAAGTGGAAAGGGACCCTGCATTGACTAAGATGAGGGAAGACCTCCAGGTCTTGGAGATACGGGAAGAGGCCTTAAAACTCCAGGTGAACTTTCTCAAGAGCCTCCTGGACCTTAAAAATAATAAAGCCTGGGAGGATCTTCCCATAGCCTCTGCTTACAAGAGGTTGGACAATGTGGTGAAGCGCATAGCCACCCTTACCCTTCAACAGAGTAAGTTGAAGGATCAAATAAAAAGGAAAAAAGAGAGCATTGACCACTGGAGACAGGGACACGCCTGGCGGGTAATGGCGTTGGTTGAAGGGGTAGGGAAAACTCAAGCACGCTTAGTCTATGGAGTTTCCCAAGCTGGATGGCACCCTTACTATCAAGCATATTTAGAAGGGCACAAACTGACTTTTCTGTTCTCCGCACGGGTGTGGCAGAATACGGGGAATGAATGGAAGGGGGTCAGGGTAGCCCTTTCCACCACCCGTCCCTGGGAGAGGGTCACTCCTCCCCAGCCCCAGCCCATCTATCTCAGACCCGTAGAGCCCATAAGGATTCTGAAAAAGGTGCCTAATGTGATGACACTTAAGGGCACGGGAAAAGCTTTGGCTCCGGAGGCTGCCTATCAGCCCTTGGAAGGAGCAGCCATTTATAAGCCTCATGGGCTGTTATCCTCGGTCTCCGGCAAGAAAAGGATCCTGAAAGTGAAAATGTGGTCATTGACCCCCCGGCTAAAGAGGCTCTCTTGTCCTGCCCAGGATCAGGCTGTGTATATCGTAGCCCAGGTGGGTGATCTGGGGCAGATCCTTCCCCCTGGCCCTCTGGAAGTACACCAGGGTTCCAGCCTTGGGGGTAAAATGTCCCTACCTTCCCTAATTCCCTTAAAGATTCCCTTTGGAAGAGACCAGACCATGAAGGTGAAGAGGGAATTGGTGAAGCGTTTTCTGGACGAAAAATTTGGTGGAAAGGTGGAGATAACCCTCTCCTACCGTACCACCATCATCAATCAGGGCTCCGACATCCGAGAAGTGGAAGTGGTAGAGGCTGTGCCAGTTTCCCAAGACGAAAGGATAAAGGTGAAGTTTAAAGGGGCGGAACCAGAGATCCATCCAAGCAAGAAGGGCTTCCTGAAGTGGAAGATAAAAGTGCCCCCCCGGGGGAAGGCCCAGGTAAGCTACTCCTTTTCCGTCAAATATCCCAAGGGGATTAGACTTAATCACCCCTTTTAGGTATAGCCATGATTATGGTCTCCCCATCAGGATGGAGGGAGACCCTATAGACAGCGCCTCCTTCCAATTCTACCATGAACTCCCGGTATTCCCGGTTGTCATGATTCCTCCTAATGGCTAACGGTTTCCATTTTACCACCAACAGGCGTTCTCCTCCTCTCCACAAAGCCAGCGGCCTTACCAGTCCATGTCCCTGATACCACTCAACCTTCATGGGTTCCACCGGGGGTAAATGGATCGAGAGGAGACATCCAGATCCAATCCATGAGTCTCCCCTTCGGCAAAATGACAGGCAGCTACATAGGCTACCATGGCTGCATTGTCCATACACAAGGGCATGGGTGGAAAGTAAACTTTCAAGCCTTCCCTTTCACTCCTCTCTTTCATAATACTCCTCAAGACTGAGTTGGCTGCTACTCCCCCTGCCACCACTATCCTGGAAACCCTCAAATGCCTGGCTGCATCCAATGTTTTCTCTGCCAAGACATCCACAACCGCCCTTTGAAAGGAGGCTACCACGCAGGCCAGATGCCGTCTATCCTGGATTTCCTCGCCATGTTCCTGGACATACTGGACCACCGCTGTCTTGAGGCCGCTGAAGCTGAAGTCCCACCCCTTACCCATAAGGGGCCTGGGAAAAGGTATAGATTGGGGATCCCCCTCCTTGGCCACACGATCTATGACGGGACCTCCAGGATAGCCCAGCTTTAAGAGCTTGGCCACCTTGTCAAAGGCCTCTCCTGCTGCATCATCCCTGGTACAGCCCAAGAGGTACATCTCTCCTTCCCTTTTCACCATAAAGAGGGATGTGTGACCTCCAGAAACCACTAAGGAAAGGAAGGGAAAGTCTATCTTTTCCCTCAGGAAGATACTGAAGGTGTGGGCCTCCAAATGGTCCACACCCACCAAGGGTTTGTTGAGGCTAAACGCCAGGGCCTTGGCAAAAGAGAGACCCACTAAGAGGGAAGGCACCAGCCCCGGCTTCACAGTTACTCCGATGCAACTCACCTCTTCCAAAGAAAGGTCGCTCTCCTTTAGCACATACTGGGTTAAGGGGAACAGGGCTTCTAAATGCTTCCGAGCAGCCAATTCGGGTACGATGCCTCCAAAGAGAGCGTGAAGGTCTACCTGAGAAGAAAGGACACTGGCCAGGATTCCCCTATCCCTGTTAAAAAGGGCCACTCCTGTATCATCACAAGAGGTTTCTATGGCCAGAACTATCAAGGCATTTTCCCTTCTATATGGTACCTCTGTTTATCCCTGGGTACATACCAGTGAATAAAATTATACCATATACCCACTTTACCCGGTTTCACACCTTCAAACCGGGAGCTGAGGATGGACAAAGAGTCAGGAACGTAAAGGAAAGTGCAAGGCTGGTCCTTGGCAATGATCTCATGAAACTGCCAGTATAGCCTTTGCCGTACCTTTCGATTGAAGGTAGAGCGGGCCTCTTCCAATATCCTGTCTACCTCTGGGTTTTTGTAAAATATAAAGTTGAATTCCCCTGGTCCTGTCTTGCTGGAGTGCCAAATGTCGTATGGGTCTGGTTCATAGCCTAAGGACCATCCCAGAATCACTGCCTGGAAGTTACGCTCCATGATAGAGTGGAGCATGGCCTGCCACTCCAAGATCCTGATCTTCACCTTTATACCCACTTGGGCCAACTCATACTGGATAATCTCTGCCACAGCGCTTCTCTGAAGGTTCCCCTGATTAGTGACTAATGTAAATTCAAAGGGTTTGCCTCCTTTGTCCAGAACACCATCGCCATTGGTATCCCTCCAGCCTGATTCTTGTAAAAGCTTTAAAGCCTTTTTAGGGTCGTAGGGATAGGGTTTTATGTGGGGGTTATAGGCCCAAGAGGACGGAGGAAATGGACCCGTACTCACTCGTCCCAACCCTAAGAGCACCACGTCCACAATCATCTTTCGGTCTATGGCATAGGTGATGGCCCGGCGTACCCTCCTGTCCTTAAACATGGGAAGCCTCAGGTTATAACCCAGATAAGTGTATCCATAAGAGGGATATGTAAACTTTCTGAAGCCTTTTCTGAAGACAGGAGAGTTGGTTTGCCTTTTGTACTGGAAAGGGGTGAGCCCCATATAGTCCAAATTGTTCGCCTTCAGCTCCATAAACATAGTAGAGGTGTCAGGGATAATGCGATAGACAATGCGATCTATGCACGGCCTCCCTTCAAAATATGTGGGATTAGCCTCTAATATCAGCTTCTGACCCGTGATCCATTCCACCAGTTTATAGGGTCCCGTGCCCACGGGGTGGCGGTTGAAAGGGGTAGTATTAAGATCCTCTCCCTTTAAGAGATGGCGGGGAAGAATCCCCATAGTCCAGCTGGATAGGGCAGGTGCAAAGGGTTTGGGATAATAAACCTTGAAGGTATAATTATTCACCACCTTAGCCTCTTTTATCTCTAAATAGTCTCCGCTATAAGGGGTGGCCACTTTGGGGTCCCTGAGCTTCTGAAAAGTAAAGAGAACGTCCCAGGCAGTGAAGGGAGCTCCGTCTTGCCATCTCACACCCCTTCTCAGGTGAAAGGTGATCACTTTACCACCCTTTTCTATCTCCCAGGACTGGGCCAAGTCTCCCGTGAGGTTCCCGTTTTTGTCGTATTTCAGGAGACCGTTGAAGATAAACCCTGCTATAGTAGCAGATGCCGAATCCGAAGCCAGTAAGGGCAGAAGACGTTTAGGCTCTCCAATAGACCCCATAATCAAGGCACCGCCATAGGAAGGGCAAGCAGCAGGGGCCCCTTGGAGTTGCCCCCAGCTTCCCAAGACAAGGAGGAATGAGAAAAGAAAGAACCAAGCCGCCTTAGGGCCGGGCATCATCCAGCCTTTATTCCGACCAGTTCTCCTGTCCAGGTGCCTTAAATTCCAGATAGTCCTTGGCAAACTCTTCTAACGCAATGGTAACAGGTTTTGTGTAACGGCTCTTCACCAAGGGTTCGTCTCCTGCCGCCAAAAGACGGGCCCTCTTAAAAACTATCACCGTGAGTCGGTATCTGCTGTCCACCTTGGAAAGGGCTTCATTAATCATCCGAATCTTATTATACATCTTCCTATCTTGCCTCCTTCACTCTTAGGGCCCTGCCCTTCCTTAGCTCTTCCCACCATACTACCAGGGGACTGGCGATGTAGATAGAAGAGTAAGTACCTACAAAGATGCCTATTATCATAGCAAGGGCAAAGCCCTTTATCACCTCGCTCCCCAAAAGGTAAAGGGCTAAAACGGCTAAAAGGGTGGTTAGAGAAGTGAGGATGGTTCTGGACAGGGTTTCGTTTATGCTCCTGTTTACCAGGGGGACAAATCCCTCGCCTCTTCTCATGGCCATGTTTTCTCTAATCCTGTCATAGACCACAATGGTATCATTAAGGGAATATCCAACAATAGTGAGGAGGGCTGCCAGGATCTGGAGATCCATCTGCTTATGCAGGAGGGCAAAAACCCCTGCGGTTATGGTGACATCATGGAATAGGGCCACCACTGCTCCCACAGCAAAGCGAAACTCGAAGCGCCACGATACGTAAAGGAGAATGCCCATAAGGGCAAAAATGATGGCCTCCAGGCCCTTTTCCTTCAGCTCTTTTCCTACTTTGGGTCCCACCATCTCCACCCTCCTAACTTCGAAGGGATTATCAGGGTAGTATCTCTTGATACCTTCAGAAACCTGGTCCTGTAAACCCTTCAGGGAAGCAGAAGACTTCTCCATACGGATCAGCACCTCCTGAGGACTCCCGAAATCCTGGATCACAACGTCCTTCAACCCCACCTTTTTCAATGAGTTCCTCAATCGGTCCAGGTTGGCGGGTTTATGAAAACGAAGCTGGACCAGGGTCCCCCCCGCAAAATCGACTCCATAGTTGAATAGCTTCCCCGTGGTAACCTTATTGTAAAGCATGGCTGCCAAACCCAGTACAATGAGAAGCACAGAAATGGGAATGGCAACCTTTCTGGCTCCCATAAAGTCAAGGGCAGTCCCGGGTTTGATAAACTGGAAAGAACCCATCTCTTCCTCCTTATATACTCAAGGACTTGACCTTGAACCTGTTCAGGACCAAGTCGTATACCGCCTTGCAAAAGACAATGGCTGTGAACATGCTAGCCGCTATGCCAATGCTAAGGGTGACAGCAAAGCCCTTTATGGGACCTGTACCAAACTGGAAAAGGACCAGAGCGGCTATAATAGTGGTCACATTAGCATCGAGGATGGTAATAAATGCCCTGGAGAAGCCTGCATCCACCGCTGCTCTCACCGTTCTGCCCAATCGGGACTCTTCCCTAATCCTCTCGAAAATAAGAACGTTGGCATCCACAGACATCCCAATGGTGAGGATGATACCAGCAATGCCAGGAAGGGTAAGGGTAGCGCCGAAGGCCGACAGGGCCCCTGTTATGAGAACCATGTTAAGAAGAAGGGCTACATCGGCTAACACACCAGAAAGGCGATAGTATACGGCCATGAAGAGCAAGACCAAAAAGAGACCTACAATGGCAGCTTTTATCCCCTTATTGATGGAATCCCGGCCCAGTGAGGGACCAACCGTCCTGTTCTCCAAGATGCGTACGGGGGCTGGGAGGGCTCCTGCCCTGAGGACAATGGCCAAGTCGTGGGCCTCTTGGGAGGTGAAATGCCCCGTGATCTGGGCCCTTCCGTTGGGTATGGGTTCCTGAATGACGGGAGCGGAATAAACCACCTTGTCTAAGATGATGGCCAACCGCTTTTTCACGTTTTCCCGGGTAACACGAGCAAAGATCTTTGCCCCCACTTTGTCAAAGGTAAGAGCCACATAGGGTTCATTGTACATGGGATCTATCCTCACCCGGGCATCAGTAATGTGGTCTCCCGTCAAAAGTACTCGTTTCTTCAAAAGATAGGGTACCCTACTCGCCTGGCCTGTAGCCCTGTCCACCAATTTTCCGTAAAGGATCTCATCCCCTGGAGGTACACCCTTTTTGAGAGCCTCCTGGACACTATGCCCTTCGTCAAGAAGTTTGAACTCCAATCTGGCCGTTTTGCCGATAATCTTGATAGCCCTTTTTGGATCCTTGATGCCGGGGAGTTGAACCAGCACCCTGTCGCTTCCCACCCGGGCTATGGTGGGTTCCGCCACACCAAACTGGTCTATTCTATTACGAATCACCTCCAAGGTCTGGTTGATAGCGTTTTCCTTTATCCTTTTGATTTCAGAGGCCTTTAAGGCCAGAACCAGATAATCGCGGCCCTTTTCCTTTGTCTCAAGCTCCGGGTACTGGCGAAGGATCTTGCCCATCTTTTCCAAATCCTCCGGGATGATAAGCTTCAGCTTAAAGGACGAAAGCCCTACTCTCTCTATGGTGTCCAGATCCACCTTATTCTCTTCAAGATCCCCCTTCAAAAGGGTGATCTCCTTCTCCAAGGATGCATCCAAGGCCTTTTTCAAATCTACCCCTAAGACCAGATGCATACCCCCTTTAAGATCAAGACCCAAACGGATCTTTTTGGATGGTGGATAGGAATACCAAGCCGCCAATGTTATAAGCAGGGCAATGACCAACACCCTAAGATTACGCCAATCTGTCATTCACCAACCTCCTGGAAAGCCCTTATAATGATTAGGAATGAAGATTTTATTCTTTTTTGCCCTTGATAGCCGATATAGCGCTTCTATTCAATTTAATCTTTATATCCTTTTCTTTGTCCACCCTGAGCACCACTGTGCTTTCATCCAGCTGGACAATGGTTCCGTGGACTCCCCCCATGGTGACAACTTCGTCCCCCTTCTTTAAAGCCCCTATCATCTTTCTGTGCTGTTTTTGTCTCTTCTGCTGAGGTAAAATGAGGAGCAAGTAAAAAATAACAAATATAA
>WFSI01000005.1 GCA_015486105.1 Aquificota bacterium
AGTCTATCCTTAATCTCCTCTTCCAGCTTCGCAGAGTATCTCTCCTGGGTAAGGACCACCAAGAGGGCCAGATACTCCTCCCTAAGGCGTTGGAGCACCATACAACTCTCCTCAGGGCCCACATGGAGAATAGAATTGACCAACTCCTGAACCTCTCCTTCAGGGCTAATGAGGAGTTCCTCCAGGGGAAGGGTGTTGTAGAGCATGATCACCCTTTTATAGTCGTAAGAGCCCGCCACTACCTTGATAGATTGGAGTATTCTCTGGAGCTTCAATCGAAGGAGCGGGAGCCCATCTGCCTTTTCACCGTAAGCGCCCTTGGCATAGAGACCAAAAAATAGGTGCCACCCTTTGGGGTTCCCATCCTCTGAAAAGGAACGCACCACAATCACATCCAGCCTACCATTATGGTAAATCTGGGATGGATTTTCCCCTTTAGTGATCCAAAAGGGCCCTTGGTGTCTTGGAAGCCTCTCCATCAATCTGTCCATAGAGAACAACCCTGGAACCTTGCTGTGCTGAGGTCTGCAGATACCTAACTCCCCTCTTTGCCCTCCATTTTCCTCTAAGTAAAGGGAACCTAAAAAAACATAGTGCTCATTGTAGAGCCACTCCAAGAAAGCGTTGACCTCCTCCAAATCCCCTTGGGGGTCACCTTTTAGTTCCCGATAAAATTCCAGGTCGTTGATGGCCTCCCTCAGACGCCTCTTCATCCTGACAAAGTCCCCTACCACGTCCTTGGCCGCTAAAAGGACCTCTCTAAGCCTCTCCTTCACTCTTCGAATGCCTTCTTCATCCAATCTGGTTTCAAAGAGGATGAGAGATTCTTTTGGACCCTTCTCCCAGGAAGGAGCTATCCTCCTCACCCGTCCATCATCGTTCCTCTCCACAGTAATGATGGGATGGATATAGAGATCGTAGGAAATATCCAAGCGTTCCATCTGGAGTTTCATGGTATCAAGTAGGAAAGGCTGGTCCTCCGTATTGACAAAGAGCAGCACAAGTCCCTCCCCTTCTTGAACCTCTATTTTGATCTCGTTTCTTCCCCTGGATTCCAAGACCTTATAAGCCATAAGGATTTTCTCTGCCAGCTCCTCTTCTGTATATCGAGAGAGCTTGGCCTCTGGATAAGCTTGAAGAAAAAGGGGCGCTAAGGCCCTCAGGGTTTCGGGTCTCTCCAGTCCAGCCTTGGCTACAGCAAGAGAAGCCACCTTCTCCACAAAGATCTGGAGCATCCTCTTCCTCCTTGATTTAAAAGCTCTTTAAAAGAGAGTGGAAGAAATTTTAACTTCTGTCAAGAAAAAGAAAAAAAACTATTGACAAGGACCTTCCCTACTATTAATAAATCTTGCCCTTAGAAAGTTATTAAACAGAAAGTTTAATAAAAAACGTATTGTTTAGTGATGATGGGAAAGATGGAAATAGGAAGGAAGTTGAGAAGGTTGAGGAAGTCCAAGTCCCTCACCTTGGAGGAGGTGGCTCAAAGGGCCAATCTTACCAAGGGGTTCCTCTCTCAGATCGAAAGGGACAAGGCCTCCCCTTCGGTGGCAGCCTTGAAGCAGATCCTGGATGTCCTGGGAGAGGACATGTCCCACTTTTTCCAGGATGCTGGAGAGCCCGAAAGAAACATCTTTCGGGAGAACGAGAGGGAGCCCTTGGATGAAGACCTCCCTGGGGTTCTTTTGGAAACCCTTACTCCAGACATCCAGTACCGGGAAATGGATCCCATCCTCATCACCTTAGAAAAAGGGGGGCGCCTAACAGATGACGACTTGGATGAAGAGGAGGCCTTTGGCTACATTTTGGAGGGTAAAATCTGGATGCTCATTGAAGGGGAAGAGCATAAACTGGAGAAGGGTGACACCTTTTACGTGTTTCCTGAAACAGAGTTCTCTGTGGAAAACCGCGGCAAGCAACGGGCCCGGGTCTTGGTGGTAGCCTATTAAAAACTGTAAGAAAGGAGAGAGAGGATGAAGGCACTGGGTCGTCACGTACTGGTAGAGTTTTATGGCTGTGATTCCCAGGCACTCAACCAAAAGGACCAACTGGAGGCCATGATGCGAAGGGCAGCCGAAGAGAGTGGGGCCACAGTGGTAAGCACCGCCTTCCATCTTTTCAACCCCCATGGCGTAAGTGGCGTAGTGGTCATCGCCGAGTCCCATCTCACTATTCACACATGGCCCGAATACGGCTACGCTGCAGTAGATCTCTTCACATGTGGCGACTCGGTGGATCCATGGATAGCCTTTAGAGAGATCAAGAATTATCTCCAAGCAGAACAGATGTTCACTATGGAAGTGAAGAGGGGCCAACTCCACACTGTGGAGACCCTTCAACACAAACCCTTCTGAGAAGGAGGGCTGGACTATGGTGATAAAGACCCCAAGCAAGTTTTTCTTCGTGAAAGGTAGTTCCGAAGGATACATGCCTCTCAACGCCTTCGATGGAGCCTTGATGAAGGCAGGGATAGGCAACACTAACCTCTTGAAGATGAGTTCCATCATCCCTCCCCACTGCCAGGAGATAGAACCTTCCCCCTTACCTCAAGGGGCCCTGGTTCCTGTGGCCTACGCCAGCATCACCTCTCAACAGCCAGGAGAGGTGATATCTGCTGCCGTTGCTGCTGCTTTTCCTGAAGATGAAGACCAGGCAGCCCTCATCATGGAGTACGCCGCCAAAGGATCCAAAGAGGAGGTGGAAGCCACAGTGACTAAGATGGCGGAAGAGGGGATGAAGATGAGAGAAAAGAAGATCAAATCCATTAAGAGTGTCGCCGTGGAACACGAGGTGGAGAGCTGTGGAGCTGCCTTCGCCGCCGTGGTTCTGTGGGACTGAAGGAGAAAAGACGTGACACCCCCAGATAAAATAGAGCCCTTAGATCTTTGGTATTTGGAGAAGTTCTCTGAAAACTGGGGGCTCTCCCTAAGGATAAAAGGGGGCATCCATTCGGCTTTCAGCGGCCTTCAACGCATAGACATACTGGAAACAGAGGAGTTTGGCAGGCTACTTCTTTTAGACTCAGCCATTATGCTTACGGAGAAAGACGAATTCACTTATCACGAGATGCTTGTCCATGTTCCCCTCTTCACCCATCCCTCGCCCCAAAGGGTGCTGGTTATAGGGGGAGGAGATGGGGGTACCCTTCGGGAAGTCACCCGCCATCCCCAGGTCAAAGAGGTGACCCATGTAGAAATTGACGAGGAGGTGATCCGGGTGTCCAAGGAATTTTTCCCCCAGCTCAGCCCAGGATTTTATGACCCCCGGGTCAACCTTAAGGTAACCGATGGCATCCGGTTCCTAAAGGAATGTAGCCCAAAGTCCTATGACATCATCTTAGTTGACTCTACCGATCCCAAGGGGCCTGCAGAAGGGCTTTTCACGCCTCAATTTTACAAAGACTGCCACAATGCCTTAAAAGAAGGGGGCATTCTCACCGTCCAGGCAGGATCCCCCTACTTCCAGCAAGACCTTATGGCCCGTGTCCACAAGGCATTCAGGAAACTCTTTCCCATCGCTCGGGTCTACCTATCCGGGGTGATCACCTACGGGGGGATGTGGGCCTTTGCTTTGGGGTCCAAAAAATACGATCCCCTTCAGGGGCCCTCCCGAGCATCCAAAGGCCTCCCCCTCAAATACTACACCCCTCATATCCACAAAGGGGCCTTCATTCTCCCAAAATACATAGAAGAACTCTTAGGTCTCTGATGGATATGGGAATGTGCCTATGATCTCTAACCAGTTCAAGGACAGATTCACCTTCCTCTTGAAGCCCATAGGAGAAAAACTGGGAGAAAGGGGTGTGTCTCCCAACCATCTCACCATAGCCGGTATGGTCCTAAGCATAGTGGCAGGATCCCTCGTTGCCCTGAATGCCCAAAGGTGGGCAGCCCTTTTGGTAATAATAGGAGGTCTCTGTGACTCCCTCGATGGGACGGTAGCCAGGGAGACCGACAAGGTAACTCCTTTTGGGGCCTTCTTAGACTCCACCTTAGACAGATACTCCGACTTGGCCCTCTATCTCGGCATCATAGTTTTGGCCTACCTCAAAAGGGACACGGTCCTCCTGCTATGGACGGCTCTTGCTATAATAGGAGCCATCATGGTGAGCTACACCAGAGCCCGGGCCGAGTGCCTCATAGACAAATGTCAGGTGGGAATTATGGAACGCCCGGAACGTGTCATTCTTTTACTCATAGGCCTCATATTCCACTGGCTAAAAGGGGCCATGATTCTCACCGCTATCCTGGCCAACGTCACAGCTATCCACAGGATCAACCATACTTACAATGAACTGAAGACAAAAAAGGGAAATCCTACCTAAATCGTGATCGTAATTATATGAATTAAATAGGAAGAAGGGTGAAGAAGAACGAAGAGTACCTGATTCGTGGATTGGAAGCATGGGGCATTGACCTCCCCGCCCAAAGTAGATCAAACCTGCTTCTTCTTTTGGACGAACTGATACGATGGAATCAGGCATTCAGCTTCACTTCTCTATCCCATCCCCGGGACCTGACAGAGATTTTCCTGTTAGACCCTTTAGCACCCTTGGCATTGGGAATGGAACTCCTTTCTCCCCTCCTGGATGCAGGGTGTGGCCCTGGTTTTCCCTCCCTTCCGTTAAAGATAGCCTTACCTTCTTTAGAAGCTACGGGGGTAGAGATCTCCCGGAGAAAGATAAACTTTCTCCGCCATGTCCTACGGATGTTGAAGCTTACCGGTTACCACCCTATTCACAAGCGCCTGGAAGACATGATAAAGGGAGGACAAGCCTTCCCCACAGTGGTAAGCAGGGCCTTAACAGGAGGACCTCAAGCCTTAGAGATCCTGTCCCAGCTCCTTTCCCACCGAGGAGAGGCGATTCTGTATGTGGGGAAGGGATGGAAAGCCTCCTATCTGCCCTTCTCCTTGGCCCTGAAGGACCATCGAGAGTATATCCTACCCTTTTCCCAAAAGACCAGAGCCCTTGTCAGAGTCCTTAGGGTAAACTAAAAGAGAGATGAGGCAACAAGGAGAGGAGGTTCTTCATGTCAGGGCACTCCAAATGGGCCAATATCAAATACAGAAAGATGAAGGAAGATGCCAAGCGGGGTCGCTTGTTCACCCGTATCACCAGAGAGATCATCATAGCCGCCAGGGAAGGAGGGGGAGACCCTGAAAGTAATCCACGGCTGAGAGCTGCCATAGCAGCAGCCAAATCCGCCAATATGCCTAAGGACAACATAGATAGGGCAATAAAAAGGGGTACAGGGGAACTCCCAGGGGTCACTTACGAGGAAGTGACGTACGAAGGCTATGGGCCTGGAGGGGTGGCTGTTATTGTGGAGGCCATAACCGACAATAAAAACCGCACTGTCTCAGAGGTCCGGTATACATTCTCAAAATATGGAGGCTCCTTAGGGGAAACAGGTTGTGTATCATGGATCTTCGACAAGAAAGGGGCAATCACCATCAGTGCCCGGAACCTCTCCGAGGACGATGTCCTCATGGCAGCCTTAGAGGCAGGGGCAGAGGACATAAAAGCTGAAGAGGGCTGCTACCAGATCATCACAGCCCTCGAAGACTTTCAGAAGGTAAAGGAGGCCCTGGAAAAGGAAGCCCTGCCTGTAGAGAGCGCAGAGATTACCCTACTACCTAAGACCACTGTGAAGGTAGTAGAAGATCAAGCGGAAAGGGTACTGAAACTCATGGATGCCTTAGAAGGCTTGGATGAAGTACAAAAGACCTATGCCAATTTCGACATCCCCGAAGAGATCCTTGAGGCCATGGAGATCTGAATCTTGATCCTGGGGATAGACCCTGGCTCTATTCGCATGGGTTATGCCCTCCTTTCCAACACAGGAGAGGTTAAAACAGGTACCCTCCGCTTGGGGAAAAACCTGGGTCTGGCCCAGAAAACAGGGGCCATATTCAGTTTTGTCAAGGACCTTATAGAGAAAAAAGGGGTAAAGCAAATGGCTATGGAAAAGTTCTTCTACCATAAGGACCCCAGAGCCTTGGCTATCATCTCCCATTGTAGGGGTGCAGCCATGGCCGCAGCGGTCCTGGCAGACGTTCCCGTCTTTGAATACTCCCCCATGGAAATAAAAAAAGCCGTAGTGGGATATGGTCACGCCACTAAAGAACAAATGGCCTGGATGTTAAACCAAATCCTGAATATCCCCAGTGACCCCCCACCTGACGAGACCGACGCCTTAGCCGTAGCCCTTTGCCATCTAGCCCGCTGCAGAGCTCAGAGTTATACAGAAGGAGAGGGTTAAAGAAGTGGTAGAGTATATCCAGGGAACCTTAGTGGAAAAAGAGGAAGGGGAAGCCGTGGTGGAAATTAAGGGATGGGGCATTCATCTCTCCATTCCCCTCTCTACCCATCTCCGCCTGCCCTCTCCTGGGGAAAAGTGCCGTCTTTGGACCCACCTCCACTTAGGAGACAAGGGGCCCTCCCTCTATGGATTCACCACTAAGGACGAAAAACGCCTGTTTCGCATTCTTATCGCCATACCTCGCTTGGGCCCTAAAACCGCTTTGGCAGTAGTCTCCCACTTCACTTTGGGGGATCTTTGGAGGGCTGTAGAGGAGAGGGACCTGGAAAAGCTGAAAAAGGTGCCTGGTATAGGAGAAAAAACGGCAGAACGTCTCTTAGTAGAGCTGAAAGGTAAAGTGCCTCAGAAGGGTGGAGAGGTTCAAGGCCCCTGGGAACCTACCATCCTTTCTGCATTGTCCAACTTGGGGTATACCCTTAAAGAGATAAAAAGGGCCTTAAGGGAAGCGCAAGTCACGCCCCAAATGGGGGAAGAGGAGATGATTAGACGCTGCCTTAGAGTCTTGGGAGGATCCGTTGGATAGGTTTATGGATCCCCAGCCTACCCCTGAAGACCTGGGTTTGGAGAAGGGGTTAAGGCCCCAGAGGCTTCAGGAATACATAGGTCAGGAAGGGGTGAAGGAAAACCTGAAGGTCTCCATAGAGGCGGCCTTGGGAAGGGGAGAACCTTTAGACCACGTCCTTCTCTATGGTCCACCAGGCTTAGGCAAAACCTCCATGGCTTGGGTGATCTCCCGGGAGATGGGAGTAGGAATAAGGATCACCTCGGGCCCTGTTCTGGAAAGAACAGGGGACCTGGCAGCCATTCTTACCAGCCTTGGAAACGGCGACATACTTTTCATTGACGAGATCCACCGTCTCAATCCCTCCATAGAAGAGATGCTCTACCCTGCCATGGAGGAGTTCAAGCTGGATCTCATTGTGGGTCAGGGGCCAGGGGCTAAAACCCTCCGCCTGGACGTGCCCCGTTTCACCCTCATAGGAGCCACTACTCGCTTGGGCCTTCTCACTTCCCCTTTGAGGAACCGATTCGGGGTAGTGCTTCGCTTAGACTTTTACGATTCAGAGGAACTGGAAAAGATCGTACTACGCTCGGCTGCTATCCTTGGGGTTAACATTGACTCCCTTGGGGCTAAAGAGATTGCCAAAAGATCCCGGGGCACACCAAGGATTGCCAACAGGCTTCTGAAGAGAGCCCGGGACTATGCTCAGGCCAGGGCCGATGGTGTAATCAGCCGGCGGGTTGCCATAGAAGCCTTGGCCCTCATGGAAATAGACGAGGCAGGGTTTGATTCCTTAGACCGTAAGCTCCTTCTCACCATAATAGAAAAATTTAGTGGAGGACCCGTTGGCATCGACACCTTGGCCGCCTCCTTAGGGGAGGAGAGGGGCACTTTGGAAGATGTCTACGAGCCCTACCTTATCCAGGAAGGATTCATCAAAAGGACCCCTCGAGGACGAGTGGCCACGGAAAGGGCCTATCTCCACTTCGGTTTGAAGGTTCCCTCTCCATTCAGCCAAAAGGGCCTTCCCTTGGAGAAATGAATGGACAGTATCCTCATCCATGCCTGCTGTGCCAATTGCCTCCTTTATCCCTATGAAATCCTGAAGGAGCACTTCGAGAGGGTCATGGTTTTCTGGTATAATCCTAATATTCATCCTTACCAAGAGTACCAGAAACGTTTGCAAGCCATGAAAGAGGCTGAGAAGGCCCTAAACCTAAAGGTGATTTACCGGGATACCTACCCATTAGAAGAGTGGCTCCAGGCTGTGGTTTTCAGGGAAGAGGAGCGTTGCTTCTACTGTTACCACCAGAGACTCTCAGCCACTGTCCAGGTGGCCAAAAGGGGCAACTTCACCTGCTACACCACCACCCTCCTCTATAGTAAACAGCAAAAGCACGATACCATTAGAAAGATAGGGGAGTCCTTGGGAAAGAGGTACGGCGTAGAATTCTTATACGAGGATTTCCGTCAGGGTTGGAAGAGAGGTATACAATCCTCCCAGGAGTTAGGCCTATACCGCCAGCAGTACTGTGGCTGCATATACTCAGAAAGGGATAGGTTCTACCCCTTATCCGCCAAGGCAAGTGGGGCTGATCTGGACAAAAACACAGGGCAAATCTATTTTCACATAACGGAGGGAAAGAGATGAATGACCTGGGTCCTTTGGCCAAGCTGCTCATTGCCATGGGACTATTTCTCGTGGCCTTGGGAGGCCTTCTTCTCATAGCCTCTAAGCTCCCCTATTTAGACATAGGTAGACTTCCAGGGGACATCTACATCAAAAAGGAAAGGTTCACCTTCTACTTTCCTATTGTCACTTGCATTGTGCTAAGCGTAGTACTTACCCTCCTGCTCAATCTTTTTTTCCGGAGGTAGACTGCACTGCAGGGGAAACCCCCATCCTCTTTTCGATAGCCCTCATGATCTGAATGGAAACCCCTTTATTGCCCCACCACCCGACTTTTATTTTCAGTTGGGTAATGCTCTCTGAAACCTTATCAATTGCCAGCTTCACCCCCGTTCCATCAGCCATCTTGGCCTTGATCCTGCACCTGAGTCCATCCTTCTTTTCAGCCTTGAGGGTGAAACCCAGATCTTTCACAGCCTGTTCCGTGGCAGAGACCACCTTGTAGTACTCCTGGGCATAGGTAACCTTCAGCTCCCCTTTGATGTAGCTGTAGGTTCCCACACCCGCCCCAGCTCCTGCACCAACCAAGGCTGCGGCACAACCCCACAAGGCCACCGTCAGTACCGCCGCTACACCCTTTATTCCCTTCATGGTTACCTCCTCACTCCCTATTTTCCTGAGCACCGAAAGATTTCCTTTGGCCAAGCTTACCTATCCTTTCCTTGGCCCAAAAGGCACCTACTGTATCAGGATACTCCTCTATAAGCCTATTATAAAGCCCCAGGGCATCTTGGATTCTGCCCATCTTCTCCAATAGATACCCCTTGTTGAAGAGGTAAGGAGCCATGTCTGTAGGTGGAACCTTATCTACTGAAATCTTTTCTAAGTAGCCCCATGCCCTATCCAAATCATGGAGGGCCACCTCAGCCATGGCAGCCATACGCATAAGGATCTGGATCCTATCCCTGGCCCAAGGGTACTTGCTGATGAGGTTCTCGTACTCCTCCAAAGCCTTGGGAATATCCCCTAATCTCTCATACAGTTGACACACCTCCCTTTGCACTCCCAGAGGCTTAAAGTGAGGTGATCTATCCTTTATCTGTAGAAAAAGGGCCAATCCTCGGCGGAGCTGCCCCTCGTTCACTAATCTTTGGGCCCTCCGGTAAGTCTCCCCAGGGTCCCAATTCCCCTCTTGACCCAAAACCCCAGGGGACATGGTTACAATGAAAAGGAATGCCAGAAAAGCCCTCAGAATCATGTCACCAACCTTCCCAATCGCTCTCCGGCTTCTTCTAATCTCTCTTTGGAAACAGTTAAGGCTGCCCTTACATAGCCCTCACCGTATATCCCAAATCCCAAACCTGGGGTAATAACCACCCCAACTTCTTCCAAGGCCTTTTTAGCAAAGGCCATGGAGTCGTAACCGGCAGGTACAGGAAACCAGAGGTAGAAAGTAGCCTGGGGAGGCTCCACATCATAGCCTGCCCCCTTTAATCCCTTTACTAAAACATCCCTCCTCTCTCTGTAAACCTGCCTCATCTCTTCCACACCGTATTCCCCTGCCAGGGCCTCTATCCCCGCCTCCTGGATGGCCTGGAAGGCCCCAGAGTCTATGTTGGTCTTCACCTTCTTGAGGCCTTGGACCATCTCCTTATTCCCCACGGCCATGCCAATCCGCCAACCTGTCATGTTGAAGGTCTTGGACAATGAGTGGAACTCTATAGCCACTTCCCTGGCCCCCTTTACCTCCATCAAGGAATGGGGAGGATCCCCATAATACATCTCGCTGTAGGCAGCATCATGGCATAGGATAATTCCATGCTCCCGGGCAAAATCTACCGCCTCTTCGAAGAAGGTCAAAGAAGCCACAGCGGCAGTAGGGTTATTGGGATAGTTGAGGAAGAGAAGCTTGGCCTGGGCCAGGATCCCACCGGAAATGGTGGTTAAATCAGGCAAAAAGCCCCTTCCCGCCGTCAAAGGTACCCGATAAGGCTCCCCGTGGGCCAAGATAGTGGCCCCTACATAGACAGGATAGCCAGGATCGGGCACCAGGACTATCTCGCCGGGGTTCACAAATGCTAGAGGCATATGACCTATACCTTCCTTTGAACCTATGAGGGTGATCACCTCAGAGTCAGGGTCCAGCTCTACTCCAAAACGCCTCTGGTACCAACGGGCTACCGCCTCTCTGAAGGAAAACATCCCCTCGTAAGAGGGGTAACGGTGATGAGTAGGATTCTCCACAGCCTTCTTCATCCGCTCAATAATAGGTTTGGGAGTGGGCAGATCAGGGTCCCCTACTCCCAAATCTATCACATCTATTCCCTTCTCCATCTGCTGGGCTTTGGCTTCATCCAACTGAGCAAATAGATAAGGTGGTAGCCTTTTTAGCCTATTCGCTAACTCCACCGTCACTTGCCACCTCCTGAAAGATTTCTATGCATCCAACATCCATGGGCCTTTGGATACCAAGGTAGCAGCAGAGGGTCAAACCAGAAGGCGCCTCAAACCTTCTCAAGCCCCAGTCGTGCCTGAATTAGAAAGGCGAGGACAAACGCCCCCGCCTTTTTTTGTCTCATCGGATTGGTCTACCACTCTCCCGTTTTTAGATATTGGTCGATGGACCGGGCGGCCTTTTTGCCGTCTCCCACAGCCAAAATCACAGTAGCCGACCCCCGAATAATGTCTCCCCCGGCAAAGACCCCTTCCTTGGTAGTCTTGCAGGTTTCAGGATCAGCCACTATATAGCCCCTTCTGTTGGTATCCATGTCAGGGGTGGTAGAAGGTACCAAGGGGTTAGCCCCTGTCCCAATGGCCATTACTACCAAATCTACCTCCATATCAAATTCGGAGCCCTCAATAGGTATAGGACGGCGGCGACCTGACTCGTCGGGTTCTCCCAACCCCATACGAATGCATCTTATCCCCTTCACCCAGCCCTTTTCGTCACCCAGGATTTCCACGGGATTGGTTAGCAGGTCAAAAATTACACCTTCCGCCTCGGCATTCTCTATCTCCTCATTCCTGGCGGGCATCTCCACTCTGCTCCTTCTATAAACGATATGGGCCTCCTCCGCGCCGAGCCTCAAGGCCGTCCTCACAGAATCCATAGCCACATTGCCTCCGCCCACCACAGCTACCTTGCGGCCTATCTTAATGGGGGTGTCGTACTCAGGAAAGAGATAGGCCTTCATAAGATTGCTCCTGGTGAGGAACTCGTTGGCAGAGTAAACCCCGTTTAGGTTCTCCCCTGGAATATCCATGAACCAGGGCAATCCTGCACCCAACCCCAGGAATACAGCGTCAAAAGCTTCTTCACTCAACAACTCGTTTACAGTAAAGGTTTTTCCTATTACTGCATCGCAGTGGAGGCTTGCTCCAAGCTTCTGAATGTAATCTACCTCCCTCTGGACAATGGCCTTGGGCAATCTGAACTCGGGAATGCCATAAACCAAGACCCCCCCTGCCTTATGAAGGGCCTCAAATATCACCACATCGTGTCCCATAAGAGCCAAATCGGCAGCCACAGTGAGGCTGGCAGGTCCGGAACCTACTACGGCCACACGTTTGCCAGTCTTGGAAGGCAACTCTGGCATTTCGATAGCACCCGCCTGGGCCTCATAGTCTGCCACGAAACGCTCCAGCCTGCCAATGGCCACAGGGGCCCCCTTCTTATTGAGAACGCAAACGAGTTCACATTGCTCCTCCTGGGGACATACCCGGCCACAAATAGCAGGCAGGGCATTAGTTTCCTTGATTTTACGGCTGGCTTCTATAAATTTACCCTCCGTAACCAATTTAATGAACTCGGGGATCTTTACCTCGGCAGGACAGCCATCTATACAAACAGGCTTCTTACACTGTAGACACCTTTCGGCCTCAGCTATGGCCATCTCAGCTGTATATCCCAAGGCCACTTCATTAAAGTTCTTAATCCTCTCCTTAGGATCCTGCCTGGGCATATCCATGCGATGGAGGTTCAACCCCTTTCTTGGTTTCTTCTCATCAGCCATCAGCACACCCCCTGAAAGGCCTCGGGATGCTCCTTTTTAAACCTTTCTAAGGCCTTCTTTTCCTCTTCAAGATACATCTGTTGCCTCTTCATTAACTCATCAAAGTTCACCTGGTATCCATCAAACTCAGGGCCATCCACACATACAAAGCGAGTAACCCCCCCAACAGAAACACGACAGGCACCACACATACCTGAAGCGTCCACCATTATGGAATTAAGGCTTACTGTAAGCGGCACTTTGTAAGGCTCACAGGTCTTGGAGACGAACCTCATCATAATGGCTGGGCCAATGGCCACCACTAAATCCACCTTCTCCCCACTGTCTAATACCTGCTTCAGGGCATCGGTAACAAAGCCATGCATCCCGTAAGTCCCATCGTCCGTAGTGACAATAAGCTCATCGGATATGGCCCTCATCCTGTCCTCCAGAATGACGAGTTCTTTAGTCCGGGCACCAACTATAGAGACGAGCCTATTGCCCGCCTCCTTCATGCCCTTGGCAATAGGATAGAGAGGACCCACTCCAACGCCCCCACCCACGCAAACCACAGTACCAAAGTTTTCAATATGGGTGGGCCTGCCCAAGGGTCCCACCACATCCATAAAGGCATCACCAGGATTCATCAGGCTTATTTGAAAAGTGGTCTTACCCACCTTCTGGAATATGAGACAGATGGTGCCCTCTTCCCTGTCTGTATCCACCACTGTCAGGGGAATTCTTTCACCTTTCTCATTCATTCTTATGATAATAAACTGCCCCGGCTTGTACTTTTTAGCCACCCGGGGTGCCTCCACCCACAGCTCCGTGATAGTAGGATGCCATTCCATCTTTCTTACTACTCTGAACATAGCTCCTCTCCTTCCTCCTCATCTTCCCCTTAATAAATGCCCCCGCAAAGCTAATCACAGCCAATACTCTTCAAAATGGCCAGGAACATAGTTACCTGAAAGACATGCCAAAGTGCAAGGACTTTGCATTGAACGCTGTTTTTCTAATTCATCCTTGATAGGTATAGAAACTATGGTCTAAAGTAATCGAAAAGCGCCTATCATCAAAGGAGGTAATATGAAGAGGCTAATACTGACCTCCCTTGTGGTTATAGCCATGGGTTGCACATCTCTGGGGCTAAGGCAGCGGGACGCTTCTCTATCCCACCAACCCAAAGAGAAACTAAGTCCATCCCCAACTATGGCCGTTCAGACTTCTCCTTCAAAGGAGCAGGCCCCCAAACAGAGGGGCCAAGAAAAGGGAGATAATCTGGAAGAAAAGCTCTATATAGAACGCCTCTCCAAAGCCGAACTTACAGAGGAGATAAACAAAGGAAGTGACATAGGAGTATCCACAAACCGTGAAGTAGAGCGGTTTTTAGATTATTATAGGGGCAGAGACAAGAGAGCCTTTCTCCGTTACTGGCAAAGGGGAGAACGTTTCATCCCCTTGGTAAAAAGTATCCTCAGGAAAGAAGGCCTACCAGAGGATCTGGCCTATCTTCCCATCTTAGAAAGTGGATATTGGGCCACGGCCCTTTCCCATTCCAGGGCCTTAGGTTACTGGCAATTCATCAGATCTACTGCCCGACTTTACGGTTTAAGAATAAACCCCTGGGTAGACGAGCGTATGGACATAGAAAAGTCTACCAAAGCTGCCGCCCGTTATCTTAAGGAACTTCATGACCGGTTGGGGTCTTGGGAGCTGGCCATTTCCGCTTACAATGCAGGGCCCATAAGGATAGAGCGGGCCATAAAAAGGACAGGCAGCAGGGACTTCTGGGTTCTGGGCCGGTCTCACTATCTAAAAAAGGAAACCAGGGAGTATGTGCCCAGATTCATGGCCATCCTCCTGTTGGTGCACAACCCCAAACTCTACGGGCTGCCGGCCCTGGATCCTCCTCCCCCCTTGACTTACGAAGTAGTAGGGGTAAAGGGTATGGTAAATCTTAAAAAACTGGCATCATTAACTGGCATAAGGTACAGCACTTTAAAAAAGCTGAACCCTGCTTTGAAACACTGGGTAACACCCCCAGGGCCAACCTATCCCCTGAAGGTACCTGTGGGTGCTGGGAAGGAGGTAGCCCAGATCGTTTCTAATCCTCGATACGCAGGTACCCTCTATCCTGTACCTGACAGGCATGGTAACAAATGGATAAAACACAGGCTGAGCCGGGGGGAATCCCTTTACCTCCTGGCCAGAGACTATGGGGTACCCCTTTGCACCTTGGTAGCGGTAAACGGCATTCGCAACCCTCGACTCATCAGAAATGGCAAGATAATCCTCATACCTGCCAGGGCAAACCTATGGGCCAGAAGAAGGAAAACCAGAAGGATCAAATGGAGGATCAAAAAACGGAAGGGAGAGTCCATCTATGTGGTCCAGGAGGGTGACTCCCTCTGGAACATAGCACGCTCCTTCTCGGTGAGGGTAAAGAATCTGAAGAGGAGAAACGGGCTGAAGGGCAACAGGATAAAGCCTGGAGACACCTTGGTAATCCCCCATTCCGTCCCTCCAACCAGACTGGCCAGAACCAAGGCAAGATCCAGACATGGAACCATCACCTATCGGGTAAAGAAAGGGGATAATCTCTGGAGCATAGCCCGTTCTTTCTCGGTGAACGTGGAAGACCTGAAAAGGTGGAACGGCCTTAAGAGAAACCTCCTTCATCCAGGGAAAACCCTGGTTATCTATGCCTCAGAGAAAGGAAAAGGGGGAAGGGGCAAGCTTACCAAGGGCAAGAGCTAACCATGGATTCCAGTGCCTTGGAGATCCTGGAGGAAAAGATAGTAGGACTTATTTCCCGTCTGGCCAGGGTGCAGGAGGAGAACACCCGCCTCAAAGACCGGCTCCTCAGCTTAGAAAAGGAATTGGAAGCCAAAGAGGAAGTTATCAAAAACCTCTCCCATCAACGGGAGGCTATTCAGGTAAAGATCGATAGCCTCATCAGAAGAATAGAGGAATATCAAGAGGTACTTTCCCAAGATTTAGCTTTGGGCGGGGAAGACCATGGCCAAGGCTGAGGTTCGCATATTCAACAGGACATACGCTCTCAGCGCTCCTACAGAGAGCCAAGAGGATCTTCTGCGCTACGCTGCTATGGTAGACGAAAAAATGAGGGAGATCGCCCAGGACACCCGCATGGTAGGCACTGAGAAGATCGCCTTGGTTGCGGCCTTGAACATTGCCGCCGAGTACTTTAAAGTTAAAGTGAAGTTAGACGAGCTGGAAAAGGAAATTGATAGAAAGGTGGGCCAAATCGTCCAGTTAGTGGAAAAGGCCCAAGGAGAAGGAGGTCAGTAAAATGGATGTGGTCCCCTGCTTTGTGCGTCAGGGGTGGCAACGACTTGAGCCCAACTTTCCCATATGGGGAATCCTACATTCGGTGTGGAGGGACATGCCCCTATTCGGGGGAAGCCCCAATGCCCCGTGCGGACTCCCACCTGGCTGGAGCCAGGTTCAAGTTCACCCACCCGCAACGGCAAAGCGGGGGGCCCTTGGAAATATGGGGATTCCTCTGGAATCCCCTAAGCATAGAGAGAGGCCCCATAGGGAAAGAGAAGGGATATATTCCCAGAGAAGCCGCTATCTAATAACTGACCCCCTTCTCCACGGAGGAAAACGTGGAGAAGGCCCCTTTAGCTTGGAGGTATAGGCCCAAGAACCTGGAAGGGTTCTTAGGCCAGGAGCACATTCTCTCTCCCGGAAAGCCTCTCCGGGTGATGATCGATCAGGACATGGTGAGGTCTGTGGTGTTTTATGGGCCTCCAGGAACGGGAAAAACCTGCTTAGCCCACATCGTTGCATCGAGGACCCAAGCCCTTTTTATAGAGGTCTCTGCTGTCACATCAGGAAAGAAGGACTTGATAGAGGCCTTGAATAAGGCCAAGGAGAGATGGGAAAAGCAAGAAAAGACCCTTCTCTTCATCGATGAAATCCATCGCTTCAACAAAGTGCAACAGGAAACCCTTCTGCCCGCTGTGGAAAAGGGACAGATTATCCTCATTGGTGCTTCTACAGAAAACCCTTACTTTGCTTTAGTCCTCGGCCTTAGATCCAGAACCCAGGTTTATCCCTTTCATCCCCTTTCGGAAGAGGACCTCATAAAACTTATGTGGGGGGCCATGGAGGGGGATAAGGTCCTCCGCTCTTCGGGAGTCACAGTGGAAGAGGAGGCCCTAAAAGCACTGGCTTATTTCTCCGCAGGGGATGCTCGGAAGGCCCTCAATTCTCTGGAACTCGCTTGTACTATGGCCACCTCTTCTTCTCCTTCCGTAGTTACCCCATCCATGGTTCAGGAAGTCTTCCAGAAGTCTTTCCCCTACGACACCCAACTCCACTACGATGCCATCTCCGCTTTCATAAAGAGCATGCGGGGTTCAGATCCCGATGCCACCATATTCTGGCTGGCATTCATGCTGGAGGCAGGAGAAGATCCTATTTACATAGCCAGAAGAATTGTTATCGCCGCCTCGGAGGATGTGAGCTTAGCTGATCCTGTGGCCCTCATGTTAGCTATGGCAGCTTATAGGGGGGTCAAGGAGATAGGCATCCCCGAAGGGGCACTCCTCCTCTCCCATGCTGCCCTCTATGTGGCTACGGCTCCTAAGAGCAACAGGGTTTATCAGGCCCTCAACAAGGCCCGGGGAGAGGTGAAAAAGAGGGGAAGCATCCAGGTGCCTCCTCACCTCAGGGACTCCAGCTCTTATACCAAGGGGAGAGGATACCTCTATTCCCATGATTATCCCCGGGGCTTTGTTGCCCAAGAGTATATGCCCCATCCCCCCACTATATTTTACGAACCAGGCACCGAGGGAAGGGAGGCAAAGATCAGGGAGAGGTTGAAGGGTCTCTGGAAGGATCGCTATGGATAAGGACTCTATAAGAAAGGCCTTGAAGAAAAAAAGGGAGGAGGTTCAACCCACTATGAAGGAGGCTATCTCCCAAAAGATATGCCAAAGGATAGCCTGCCGTCCCGAATACAGAGAGGCAGTAAAAGTGGCCTTTTACTACCCATGGAAGGGGGAAGTAAGTCTAATAGATCTGGCCACCCAGGCTCTAAAAGAGGGAAAAGAGGTCTTCTTCCCCAGGGTAATGGGGGAAACTCTGGTATTTTGCCCCGTAAAGACCCTTAAGGAACTTAGCCCGGGTTACAGAGGCATACCAGAGCCTACCTCCTCCCCTGCAGACCCAGGGGAGATAGGTCTCCTCCTCGTACCTGGAGTGGCCTTCGACTGGGAAGGGTACCGTTTAGGCATGGGAGGCGGTTTCTATGACAGGGCTCTGGGAACCTTAAAACAGTACCAGACCTCCCTTGGAGTGGCCTACAACTTTCAATTGGTGGAGTCCTTACCCAGAAATTGGTGGGACAAGAAGGTAGACGTGATAGTCACAGAGAATACAATCATCACACCATCCACAAGCTGGAATCTGAAAAGGAGGATACAATGAACGGAATCATCATACTCATCTCCCTTCTGGCCTTATTGGCAGGGGGAATAGGGGGATACTTCTTCAGCAAAAGGCTCCTGGAGCTCAAGGCAAAGTCTAAGGAAGACGATGCCCACAAGCTCCTTAAAGACGCCCAAAGAGAGGCGGAACGGCTCAAAAAAGAGGCTATTTTAGAGGCCAAAGAGGCCATCTATAAGGAAAAGGCCTCCGTAGAAGAAGAACTGTCGCGAAAGAAAAAGGAACTGGAAAAGCTGGAAAGCCGTCTCATACAAAAAGAGGAGCACCTGGAGAGAAAAGAGAGTCAGATGGAGGAAAGGGAAAAAGAGATCAAGAAGATGGAAGAGAGACTCAAAGGCTTAGAAGGAGAGCTGACCCAGAGAGAGTCCCAACTCATAGAGCGCTTGGATGAAGCCGACAAGCGACTGGAATCCATTGCCCAGCTCAGCAGGGAAGAAGCAAAGAGAGAGCTTATCGACATGATGGTGAAAGAGGCCCGGAAAGACGCCTTCGAACTAGTAAAGAAGATAGAAGAGCGGGCCAGGGAAGAGGCCGATAGAAAAGCCAAGTCCATCCTCTCTCAGGCTATACAACGCTATGCAGCAGAAGAGGTGACGGAGCATACCGTCTCTGTGGTGCCCTTGCCCTCCGACGAGATGAAGGGCCGAATCATAGGCAGGGAAGGGAGAAATATCCGGGCCTTCGAAGCCATCACAGGAGTAGACCTCATCATCGATGACACCCCTGAAGCGGTGGTTCTTTCCTGTCACGACCCCGTTAAAAGAGAAGTGGCCCGTCGGGCCTTGGAGAAGCTGGTGAAGGACGGTCGCATTCATCCAGCCCGCATAGAAGAGGTGGTAAACAAAGTGAGCAAGGAACTGGAAGCCTCTATGAGGGAAGATGCTGAAGGCGTAGCCTTCGAGTTAGGGGTTCACAATCTCCATTCGGAACTTATCGACATTTTGGGGAGGTTGAAATACAGAACCAGCTACACCCAGAACATGTTAGCCCATTCCAAAGAGGTGGCCTACTTCTGCTCCATCATGGGGGCAGAGCTTGGGCTTAATGTGCCCTTGCTGAAACGTATGGGCCTCCTCCACGATATAGGTAAGGCCGTAGACCATGATGTGGAAGGCTCTCATGCCCAGATAGGGGCTGACTTGGCCAGAAAGTATGGGGAAAACCGGGAAGTGGTGAATGCCATAGCTGCCCACCATGGAGAAAGGGATCCCCTCACTCCTGAGGCCGTTATCTTAGCCGCTGCTGATGCTCTCTCGGCAGCCCGCCCCGGAGCCAGGAGGGAGATGGTAGAAGCGTACCTCAAGAGAATAGAAAAGCTGGAAGAAATCTCCCAGTCTTTTCCCGGAGTAGAGAAGGCCTTTGCAATCCAGGCAGGAAGAGAGGTACGGGTGATGGTGAAACCCCAGGAGATGGGGGACGAAGAAATCTACATGTTGGCTCGGGATATTGCTAAACGCTTGGAGGAAGAACTCACCTATCCTGGCCAGATCAAAATCCATGTCATAAGGGAAACCAGGGCGGTGGAGTATGCCAAGTGAGGGGGTAAAGGTCCTCTTCATAGGAGACATTGTAGGTAAACCCGGTAGGAGAGCCCTGAAAACCTGGCTCCCATCCCTCATGAATAAGCATAACATAGATCTTGTGATAGCCAATGGGGAAAACGGAGCAGGAGGGTTCGGCCTCACCAGGGAAATCGCCCTAGAAATTTTAAGCATGGGGGTAGATGTTATCACTGGCGGCAACCATATCTGGGACAAGAAAGAGTTCATCCCCGTGCTTGATGACCTGGAGAGGGTAATCAGGCCCGCCAATTATCCTCCTGGGGTACCTGGCAAGGGCTGGGTGCAGGTGAGAACCCCCCATGGTATTCCGGTGGTAGTCCTAAATCTGGAGGGAAGGATCTTTATGGATCCCCTGGACTGTCCTTTCAGAAAAGCCAAAGAGGTGCTCCAATCCCTCTCCGGTATCATCGTGGTGATTGACTTCCA
>WFSI01000006.1 GCA_015486105.1 Aquificota bacterium
GGCTGGTGGGTGAAGGAGAAGATGTAGACCGGAGAGCGACCCTGGGGGAGGCGGTGGATAACACCACCCTCCATTTTGAAATACGGCGAAGGGGGAAACCTCTGCCCGCCTATAAACTGGTTAGAGGTAAGAGAGGGAGGAGTAAATGAGGGTAGCAGTTATAGGGGCAGGATACGTGGGAGTGGTTACTGCTGCGGGGTTTGCCGAATTTGGCAACGAGGTGGTCTGTATAGACAAGATACCAGACAAAGTGATCATGCTAGGAAAGGGAGAGATACCTTTCTATGAACCAGGTCTCAAGGAGCTGGTAGGAAAGAACCTGAAAGAGGGTAGATTGGTCTTTAGTGAAGGTTCCTTTCAGGCTGTTAAAGAATCTTTGGTCATTTTTATAGCCGTGGGGACACCCCCCCGGGGAGATGGATCGGCAGACCTCTCTTATGTGGAAGAGGTAGCCAAGGAAATAGCCGAGAACCTGGATGAATACAAGGTAGTAGTAACCAAGAGCACGGTACCTGTGGGAACCAGCTTAAGGATAAAGGAGATCATTGAGACACACAAAAACAACAGCACCCACTTCGATGTGGCCTCCAATCCTGAGTTTCTTAGGGAGGGCTCTGCAGTTTACGATTTCATGCATCCTGACAGGATAGTGATAGGGGCAGAGAGCGACGCAGCCAAGGCTATCCTCAGGGACCTCTACAGGCCCCTTTACCTCAGAGAAACCCCCTTTGTCTTCACTGATTTGAGGACCTCAGAACTCATAAAGTACGCTTCCAACTCTTTCTTAGCCATGAAAATCTCTTTTATCAATGAAATAGCCAACCTCTGTGATGCCTTGAGGGCTGATGTCCATGTGGTGGCCAAAGGTATGGGGTTAGATGGAAGGATTGGGCCTAAGTTCCTCCATCCGGGGCCGGGTTTTGGGGGCTCATGTTTTCCCAAGGATACCATGGCTCTATCGAAGATGGCCAAGGAGGCAGGGTATAATTTTCAATTAGTGGATGCCACTATTCAAGTGAACAAGGACCAGATGGAGAGAGCAGTGGAGAAAATCTGTCAAGCCTCTGGGGGGAAATTGAAAAAAGCAAAAATAGCCCTTCTTGGGCTCTCTTTCAAACCCAATACCGATGATATTCGGGAATCCCCTGCCCTCTATATCGCCCAGCGCCTTATAGAGGAGGGTTGTCAGTTAAGGGTCTTCGATCCTGCAGCCATGGATAATGCCCGAATGGTTTTAGGAGATAGGTGTTCTTATTGTAAGGACTCTTATGAAGCTGCCTATAAGGCCCAGGTGATGGTGGTGGCCACAGAGTGGAATCAGTTCAGAAATCTAAATCTGGCCCGG
Organism: Aquificota bacterium; assembly: GCA_015486105.1. Classification (GTDB taxonomy): domain Bacteria; phylum Thermosulfidibacterota; class Thermosulfidibacteria; order Thermosulfidibacterales; family B14-G1; genus WFSI01. The sequence goes on from WFSI01000006.1 coordinate 1,346, forward strand.
GTAAAGGAGACCATGGAAGGGGATAATTTAGTGGATCTTAGAAATATTTATGACCCCAGGAGGGCCCAGAAATTGGGTTTCAGGTATTGGGGTATGGGGAGGCGGTGACATGTCTGTTTTGTCCCAAGGCATAGTGGCTTTGGCCAAAACCTTAGATCTGGTTTTTCGGATCTACATCTGGGTTATTATTATTGGTGCCATTGTATCCTGGGTAAACCCCAGCCCATACCATCCAGTGGTACGGGTTATTAATCGGCTTACAGAGCCCGTACTGAGACCCATAAGGAGGGTACTCCCCCCCATTGCCGGTCTGGATTTTTCTCCTGTAGTAGCCATCTTCATAGTCTACCTCCTCCAGGGAGTACTGGTCCCCCTTCTCTATAGACTGGCTCTACACCTCTCCTGAGAAGAAGAATGACCCTCTGGTTTAGGGAAATAAAGGAAGGGGCTGTGATTAAGGTTAAGGTAGTTACTAAATCCTCCAGGCCAGGCATCCAGGGAGTAGATGGAGACAGGCTGCGGATAAGGCTTAAGTCCCCCCCAATAGAAGGAAAGGCCAACCGAGAGCTTGTGGAGACTCTGGCCAAAGCCCTCAAGGTACCCAAAGGGGAAATAGAAATCATCAAAGGAATAAAGGGAAAGGAAAAAGAGGTTTTCATCCCACATCTGACCCGTGAAGCCTTGGAGGCCTTAGCATGATTGCTCCCTTTACCTTCAGTCAGGATGATACCCTCCTTTTTATTGATCAAAGGAGGCTTCCTTGGGAAGAGGCTTCTTTTCCAGCTTCCACTGCCCAAGAGGTGGCACAAGCCATCAAGGAGATGGTAGTACGGGGGGCCCCTGCTATTGGGATAGCTGCGGCCATAGGGCTCTATTTGGGAATCAAACACTACAAGAAAAGTGATCCACAAGGCTTTTTCTCCCTTTTGAAAGAGAGCAAAAATCTCCTGGCCTCTACTAGACCTACGGCTGTTAATCTGTTTTGGGCCCTGGATCGTATGGAAAGGGTGGCTATCCAGTCTCCCTTGCCCATAGAAAAACTGAAAAGGAGGCTCAGGGCAGAGGCCCTCCGCATATGGGAAGAGGATGTGAGTGCCAACAGGAAGATAGGGGCTTTAGGGGCGGATCTTTTCTCCTCCCCTGTCAGAATTCTTACCCATTGCAATGCAGGAGCTTTGGCCACTGGGGGCTATGGCACGGCCTTGGGGATCATAAGGACCCTCCATGAAAGGGGATTGATGAAACTTGTACTGGTAGACGAGACCCGTCCCCTCCTCCAAGGGGCCCGACTTACCGCCTGGGAACTGTACAAGGAGGGGATATCCCACAGGCTCATCACAGACAGTATGGCAGGCTACTTTATGGCCAAAGGCTTGGTGAATGCTATTGTGGTAGGAGCAGACAGGATAGCAGCTAATGGGGATACGGCCAACAAGATAGGCACCTACTCCTTAGCTGTACTGGCTAAGAGGCATGAGATACCTTTCTACGTAGCAGCGCCCATCTCTACCCTGGATCCTTCTACCCCCTCTGGCGATGCTATTTCTATAGAGGAGCGGAGAAAGACGGAGGTAACATCCTTAGAAGGATTAAGGATCTGCCCGAGGGGAACCATGGCCTTTAACCCCGCTTTTGATATTACCCCAGGGGAACTGGTGACAGCTATTATAACGGAGAAGGGTGTAGTGCAGCCCCCCTACCCCATTAGCCTATCTTCTCTATGGGAGGAGAGATGAATTGGGTTGTAGCGGTGGATCTGGGGGGTACCATGATAAAAGGGGCCCTGGTGAACGAGAGAGGAGAAACCTTAGCGGTCCAAGAACAACCTACCCAGACCTTCAAGGGCAGAGACTACGTACTGGAAGAGAGGCTCCTTCCATTTATAGAAGGACTAATTGAAACCGGCAGCAGAGAGGGGTTAAGGGCAAGATCTATTGGATTGGCTGTGGCCAGTCCCTTGAACCCGTGGGAAGGGATACTTTACAATCCTCCCAATTTTCCCGGATGGGGGGTTTTCCCCCTTCTCTCTTATCTCCGAGAGCGTCTCTCCATGGAGATACATATGGACAACGATGCCAACCTATTTGCCCTTGGGGAATGGCTATGGGGAGCAGGGGAAGAGAAAAGTCCTTTAGTGGGCCTCACCTTAGGCACAGGCATAGGGGGTGGAGTGGTCTATGACCATGGGAGATTGTGGCATGGGGCCCATGGCACAGGAGGAGAACTGGGTCACATAACTATTGACATGGATGGGCCTCCCTGTAACTGTGGGAACAAGGGATGCCTGGAAGCCATGGCATCAGCTACTGCCTTGGTAAGATGGGTAGAAGGGTACTTGAGGGAAGGGAGGGCCTCTACTCTTTCATTGGGAGCCAATGCCCAGGACATCGCCCTTGCTGCCCAACAAGGGGATCCATTGGCCTTAGAGGGCTTTAAATGGATAGGGAGAAACCTGGGTGTGGGTTTGGCCTCCTTAGCAAATACCTTTGATCCCCAATTAATGGTCTTAGGAGGTGGACTATCAAGGGCAGGCATGTTATTATTATCACCAGCCCTTGAGGAGTTCAGAAGGCGGGCCCTCCCCCTGCAAAGGGATAGCATAAAAGTTAAACTGGCATCATTGGGAAAGATGGGGGGGGTGTTGGGAGCTGCTATTCTGGCCTTCAGTAAAGAGGGAAATCCTGGGAAAGAAGGAGGTAGGTTATGAGAGTAACCCTAAGCGTGATCAAGGCCGATATTGGCGGGTATGTAGGACACAGTCATATGCATCCCAAATTAATGGAGGTAGCCAGCGAAAGTTTGGATGGGGCTAAGGCAAGCGGCATGCTCTTGGATTTCAAGGTGCTCCATTGCGGCGATGATCTGGAACTTATCATGACTCACACCAAGGGAGAGGAAGACCCCGATATTCACAAGCTGGCCTGGGACACTTTCATTAGGTGTACAGATATAGCCAAGAAACTGAAGCTTTATGGTGCAGGCCAAGACCTTTTAGCTGATGCTTTCAGCGGCAACGTGAAGGGCATGGGTCCCGGAGTGGCAGAAATGGAGTTTGAGGAGAGAAAGAGCGAACCGGTGATTATTTTCATGGCAGATAAGACCTCTCCAGGGGCTTGGAACAAACCCATTTTCAGGATGTTTGCCGATCCTTTTTGCTCAGCAGGTTTGGTTATAGACCCCAGCATGCATGGGGGGTTCAAGTTCGATATACTGGATGTGATAGAAAACAAAAAGGTAGAGATGAACTGCCCGGAGGAGATGTACGACCTTTTAGTCTTTTTAGGTGCTTCTTCCCGGTACATGGTGAGGGGCGTGTACAGGAAAAGCGATGGAGAGGTAGCAGCTAAGGCATCCGTCCAGCGCCTCAACCTCATGGCAGGTAGGTACGTGGGAAAGGACGACCCCGTACTAATTGTTAGATCCCAAAGTGGGTTCCCAGCCGTGGGTGAGGTGCTGGAACCTTTCTCCTTCCCCCACTTGGTAGAAGGATGGATGAGGGGATCCCACAATGGGCCTTTCATGCCTGTATCTTTTAAGGATGCCAATCCTACGCGTTTTGACGGACCCCCCAGGGTAACATCTGCTGGATTCCAGCTCTGCGAAGGAATGCTGGTGGGCCCGGTGGATATGTTTGATGACCCCAGCTTCGACTATGCCCGTCAAAAGGCTTTGGAGATCACTGAGTACATGAGAAGGCATGGGCCCTTTGAGCCTCATAGGCTGGGATTAGAGGAGATGGAATACACCACCCTACCCTTGGTGATGGAGAAGCTTCAGGGCAGGTTCAAAAAGCTTGACTGAGGAACTATTAATAAGGAGGTGGTTTCCTTGTATTTTGGGAGGAGATCACCTCCTCTTTCTTTTATACCGCTAAAATGAATATAAAGCTTGTATACAGGTCTTTCGTAGCCCTCATCACGGCAGGGGGAATAGCAGGCCTTCTCATCCTCATCCTAAACCCTTGGGCTGCCTCCTTGCCTGTGCCTCTTTCCCAGATAATTGGATCCTCTGCCCCGTTCTTCATCTCATGGGGTGGGTGGGGGATCTACCCCTTTTTTGTCTTCCTCCTTCTTTTGGGCATCACCCTCATATTCAAGTGGGGGCCGCCAGCCATTCCTTATCTGGCTTTCGTGGGCTTGGGATCCCTTTTAATAGATCTATTCCTTTATCTCTTGGGGCAAAGGGAAGCTGCGGGAAAAATAGGTCAATGGCTGGGCTCGGAAATCTCAGCCTATATAGGATCTTACGGATTGTTGGCTTTGGTTTGCCTCTTTTCTATAGGCCTTTTCTTTACCCTGGGCCTTAACAGGTTCATCGTTTCCCTGGGTAAGGGGGGAAGGTGGCTGTGGAATCTTCTATGGAGCCCTTCTGTCAAGATGGAAAAAAAAGAACCCACTCCATCTCACAGAATCCGGGGAAAGGAACTTCCCACCTTAGAGGTGGTTACCTCCAAAAAGCAAAAGGAAGAACCTCCTGAAGAAGTCTTAGAAACCTTAGAATGGGAGGATCTCCTCGCTAAGGACGAACCTTTACGAGAGATGCCCGGGCATCGTGGGGAAAGGAAACCCTTGGAAATCCGGGAAGCCCCATCCCAGGGAGGAAGGGAACACTGGAAAGGGGGCAAGATAGGCAAATATCGCCTTCCCAGCTTGGACCTTCTGACTCCTCCCCCTTTGGGCCAGGAAAAGGTAAATCACAGCCTTTTAGAAAGCTATGCCCTTAAGCTTGAAGAGAAGCTTAGCAACTATGGGGTGACCGGAAAGGTGGTGAGTATTCACCACGGCCCAGTGGTCACCATGTTTGAGTTCCAGCCTGCCCCTGGAGTGAAAGTGAGCAGGATTGCTAATCTGGCTGACGATATCGCCATGGCCATGAAGGCCATGGGGGTGAGGATAGTGGCTCCCATCCCTGGAAAAGACGTGGTGGGCATAGAGATTCCCAACGAGTGCAGAGACATGGTTTACTTCAGGGAAATAATGGGCTCGGACAAGTTCGAGAGATCCTCGTCCCCCCTTACCATGGCCTTAGGCAAAGATGTCTTCGGTAGGCCTTTCGTGGCAGACCTTAAAAGAATGCCTCATCTCCTGGTAGCTGGAGCTACAGGATCTGGGAAGAGTGTAGGGCTTAATACCATCATATGCTCCATTCTATATAAAGCTACTCCAGAAAAGGTGAAATTCATCATGGTAGATCCTAAGATGCTGGAGTTCTCCGTTTACAATGGGGTGCCTCACCTTATCACCCCCGTAATCACCGATGCCAGAAAGGCTGCTTCTGCATTGAGTTGGGCAGTGTCTGAGATGGAGAGACGTTACGAGATCCTAACTGAGATGGGAGTGAGAAACATTCAAGGATACAACAGTCAGGCCGATGACCCTCTTCCCTATATTGTCATTATTATAGACGAGTTGGCAGATCTTATGATGATGGCCGCTCGGGAAGTGGAGACCCTCATAGCCAGGCTAGCCCAAAAGGCCAGAGCAGCTGGGATTCATCTGGTGGTAGCCACCCAGAGGCCTTCTGTAGATGTAGTTACTGGCCTCATTAAGGCCAATTTCCCCAGCAGGATCTCTTTTAAGGTGAGTTCCAGGGTGGACTCCAGGACCATACTGGACATTATGGGGGCTGAAAAGCTCTTGGGATTGGGGGATATGCTCTTTCTACCTCCGGGGAGCTCGGATCTTCTTCGCCTCCATGGGGCCTACATCTCCGATGAAGAGATTTACAAAGTGGCTCAGTTTTGGAGGGAACAGGAGGAGCCCTCCTTTAATGAAGAAGTAGTTTCCAGCCCATTAGTGGAAGAGGGAGAGGCAGGCGATTTCGATGACGAGATTTATCCCCAGGCCTTGGAGCTGGTGGTTAGGACAGGTCAGGCCTCGGCCTCCATGATCCAGAGATACATGAAGATAGGCTACAATAGAGCGGCTAGGCTTATGGACCGTATGGAGAGGGAAAGGGTTGTAGGCCCTGCTCAGGGCAGCAAACCCCGGGAGGTTCTCATCACACCCCAAGATCTGGAAAGAACGCTACCAGGGAAAGAGGGATAAACGAATACTTTGCTTGAAAGGGCCTTGTATTAACCCTTATGTAAAGCCTTTTATTACTTAAAATTTTATATATCATTCATTATAGGTTCATGTGGAGAAGAGATTTGCTCCTAAGCTTAACAATAGGGAGGTAAAATGCCGCCAGTCCAAATTTTTCTCTTGTGGACAGCCCTTATTATTCTTGTTTTTTTGCTTTTGATACGCCTTTCGGAAGGAGGGCGTAAAAGGACCCCTCACACCTCCTATAAGCATTCCAAGGGAGAAGAAAGGGATTTTTCCCAAACCCAAAGGGCCCTTTGGGAATCCCTATCTACTGACATAGATAAAGCCCTTTATATCCTTTCTACGCCAGTAGAGGTAGAGTTTGGCGTCCCATTAGAAGAGGGGGACAGGATTAAGAGGTATGTATCCCGGATGAAACGTTGGGTGGTGGGACAGGATCTCCTCCTGAAAAGTCTCGCCCAAACCCTTTACAGGCGTCAGATCTTTCCTAAAAAGAAGGGACCTCTCCTTACCCTTCTTTTCTTGGGACCCCGGGGGTCAGGCAAAACTATAACGGCAAAAGCAATAGGAGACGCCCTTTTTGGCTCTCCCAGATCAGCCTTTGTCCTGGAC
>WFSI01000007.1 GCA_015486105.1 Aquificota bacterium
GCCCTGTAGAAACGGTTTACTATTACCTTTTGCAGAAATTCAAGTTCCTGTGTCCCTTCTTACCGTGCACCGTTGACTATTGGTTTGTGAAATGAGGAGGTGGCTGGGCAGGGTGCTTCCTATGCCTAAGAGGAACCAGAACTGCATCTGGATGAGGTCGGGAATGGAAAGGGCCGATAAAAACAGGGAGATGCAGATGGCCAAGGTGATGCCTCGATAGATGGGAACATCCTTACCTGCCTTGAGACTGTTTGCGCATACCAGGCATATAAAGAGAAAAAAGGAGACCGTACCCAGGATACCCACATTTGAAAGGAGATTGGTTACCAGATCGAAGGTCCGATTGCTCCCCCACCCCACCCCTAAAAGGGGATGGGTGTAAGCCAGGTGAAGACCCAGTTTGGCCCCTTCCAGCCTCTCCAACCCCGATGCAGTGGAGAGCTTTTCTAAGGTGATGGCCTGAAAGGCGTAACCCAACGGACTGGTGAAGATGAGGTAGAGTAGCAGTATCAGGGCCCCTCCCGTCAGGGCACCTGCCGTTATTTTCAGGCCCTTCTCCCACGGGACTGTAGAGGTTACTAAAAACCCCCCTATCGCCAAAAGAAGCACAAGGCCCACGAGGGCAGTGGTGGAGAAGGTGAGAAGGGCACAGAGGAGCCCCAACACCAGCACCAGGGGATCCACCCGGGTGATCTTGATCCTTTTGAAAAATGAGAAGGCCAGCAGGGGGATGACGGCGAAGAGAAACCCCGAAAAGACCGAGGGTTCCGTGGCCACGGAGCACATCCGGGGAATATGGCCCATAATGGTCTGATCCCATCCCTGGTAGAATGCGGGATTGTTGTTAAATATATAGGAGGGATAGACCAGATGTAGCACCCGGCACAGGTACTGAAACACCCCCCACAACTCGCAAAAGAAGGCGGACAGGACAAAGACCCTGAGGCTGGGCATCAGCTTTCCCTGGTTTTCTACCTCTACAAGGAGGCCAAGGAAAAAGGCAGCCAAGAAGAGCATGTAGGCAAACTGGGTGAGATTGGTTCTGGATGGGGACAAGACCCCGTGGGTATGGAAGGCCTCCTCAACAGGATGGACCAAAGCAGAGAGACCCAATTGGGGTACAAAGAGGGAGAGGGCCCCTATGGTCAGAAAGAGGATGAGGGCACCCTCAATCCTATACTGATGGGAAGAGGCCTCATGGTATGGCCTCATTTTTCCATGGATAGTGTCCAGTATGAGGCGGGAAAGCCAGATCATGGCCCAAAAGTAGGGGATCTGGAGGCCAAAGGATATGGATGGAAAATACACCACCGCGGAAGCGCTGAAGGGTATGAAAAAGACAGTGGCATAGAAGAGCCAGCGCCTCTTGACGAAGAAAAGGAAGGGGCTCAAGGGTAGCAGGATGTATCCGGGCAATAGGACCTTCATTCCCCTTTCACCCCCGTAGCCAGGATAACAGGCTCCAAGACATAGAAACTGGGATCCCTGGATACCAGCATGAGGGGGGATTTCAAAAGGAAAGAAAACCCCGTCCACAGGACCGACTTGGCTATGCCCTTCCACCCTGGCCCCGTCACCTTCTCTCCCTGGACCTCGATAGAGGTGAAGCCGGTGAGACTGAGGACCTCCCTCAAACTGGTGGGGGAGAAGAAGATCTCGTGGGTAAAATCCCCAAAGGCTAAGGAAAGACCAAAGGGCGAAGCGGCGTTGGGCACGGTGACCACAATCCTTCCCCCCCTTTCTAAGGCAAAAAAGGCCTTTTCCAGAAGCCCTACGGCCTCATCCTTGGTCAGGTGTTCCAAGAGGTGATTGATGAATATCAGGTGGAATTTCTCCCGGTCCTTTTCCATAAAGGCCATCACATCCTCTTCTGTCACCTTTAGATCAAGGCTTTGGGCGATCCTTGCCTGTTCCTGGTTTATCTCCACCCCCATGGCCTGGGAGTAGCCCTGTTTTTTCAGCATATAGAGGAGAAAACCCAATCCACACCCCAAATCCAGTATCCTGGCCTCCCTGTCAGTGGGAAGGAGATGGCCGAGTTTCCTTTTGAGGGTCCGGGCGTGGAGTTCGTAGGACTCCTGGGTGATCTCTTCCCCCAGCAGATGGTCCATTTGCACCCCCTTGTATCTGGAGAGGATCCTTCCCCTATAGCTCACCCTATTCTCCTCACTAAGGCCGTTTGTACCATGAAGTTTATCCCCTCTGTCAGGGCGATGGAAGAGCCTGCGCCCACGGCCCCATACCGGGGAATCAGGAGAAGGTTGGCCAGCACATTGACCGCCAGGTTCAGGGAGGCCAGTTTGGTGATCCAGATAAACTTGCCCTGGGAGTTGATGATGGAGGTGAGATGCATGTTCACATATTTGAAGAGCATGGCCAAGAGGAGGATATCCAATACCCTGACGAAAGTGTTGGTGTCGCTGGGATAAAGGAATGAAGCTATGGGATGGGAAAAGGTGAAGATGATCCCTGCCAGGATCAGGGCTATCACCACAGAAACAACGATGGGCAGTCTGGCCTTGGACACCTTTGTCCCCGGAGGAGAAAGGAGGGCATAGACGGATGTAGATATGCCCCCGGCGATGAGGAGAATGGGATCTAAGAGCCTGGCGGGGGCGCAGTACTGGGCCACACCCAATTCCCCCTGGAAGATCTGGAGGAGCAGGACATCCAGTCTGTGGTAAAGGATGACCAAGGTATTGCTCAGTGCGGCAGGCAGGGATTCCGTGAGCATAAGTTTCACACCTCTTGGGCGCCACCTCCCCAATCTCATGGGCACCTGGGCCCTCTTAGAGGTTCTTCTGAGGCACAAGAAGTACGCTGCATCCGCCAGTGTAAGGGCCAGGGCAAAGAGGATCACCCAGAACTTTCCCAGAAGGGACACCAAAAGCAGGGTGACTATACTGGCCACCCCACAGATAAGCATGAACCGGGCCTTCATCCTGGCCATGAGGGCCGAGGTGTAGTTGGAGGACTGGCTAAAGATGATGATGGATAGGCCTGCTATGGCTGCCAGGGGGAGATACCCGGCCTTGCCCCTGCTCACCAACAGAACAGTGATCAAAAGCAGGCAGTAAGAGGCAATGGAAGTGGGGATCTTCGCCACGGTGCAGCCTGCCAGGTTTATGGCCCCTTTGGAAAAGCGACGGATCAAGGTGACATCCATGCCAAAATTGGCGGTGAAGCGAAAGACCTCTATGAGGGAAATCACCAGGGCCAGCTTTCCAAAGAACTCTGGCCCCATGAGTTTCAGGGCCATGAGGAGCATGAGGCTTCTCCCCCCGCCTAAGAGCCCCCGGGTTGCACTGATGGATATGGAGTTTAGGAGAAACTCCCTCTTCATGTGAGATAGGGGCCCAGGATCACCAGGAGGCAGATGCCTATGGCCAGGAGGTTGGCTATGATAAAGTTGTATCCCAACTGGGGATAGAGGGGTTTCTGGGGTGTATAGGCCTTGCCGATGAGTCTGTAGCCCTTAAGCATGGCCAGGTAGGCCTTCAGTTCCTGCTTTCTTAGCTTGAGGTTCGAAATGGCCGTGTCGATCTCCGCGGGATTAAACCGGAGTTTTCCCATGTCTCCTGATTTTATGGATCTTTTTATGCCATTGATGTACGTCAAGGTCTCATCTATGGCTTTAATGTCATTGACGGTCTTTTGTCTTTCCGTCTCCATCTCCCCTGATATCTGAGCATTTAAATAGGCTACAAGGGCCTTGGAAATCTTAGTCACCACAGCGGGTCTCTCCTTGACATAGAGCTTCACCTTAAACCCACTGGGAGCCACAGCCTTCTCATACAGAATGTCTGCCCTTATACCTTGTATCAGCCTAACGTCTTCCTTATCCAATCCATACTTCAATAAGGGGATGTTTCCTTTTTTGCTCTTATAGGCCTTCCACAGATTATTGACGACCAGACACGATGTCCTTGCGTCCACCATAGGTTTCAGGTGCTTCTCTACGAGCTTTTCCGGCACCTTTATGGCCATGCTTGTCACATACACCTTGGGTATGACCAGCCAGGTGAAAAGGGCCAGGATGTTCAAAACCACAAGGATTGCGATGAGGATCTTTACTGGAATCTTTCTCTTCATCCATCCCACTCCTTATATCGTTGTAAATCCCGCCACCATTCGTAGGGGCGGATTTTAGGGAGTAAATCCCTCCCCTACTTTATGACAGCCTTCAAAGGCAAAAGGCAGAGCCTCCTTATGTCTCCATTGTGGAGTATCTCATCGGGTATAAACCCTTTTTCGCACTCCACCTTTATGATTTCATAACCCTTGTTTCTCTCTGAGCATACGGGTATTGATACCTTGCTCATCTCTGCTTTGTCCAGTGTGAGTTTACCGGTAGGTAGGGTAAGGGTCACCTCCTGACTGACAAGGGGGGGCTGAACCGTGAGTTCCAGCGTCTGGCGCCTCCCCTTAGGACATATCATGCCGAAGTAGGCCTTAATCTTGCTCCAGCGGGCCACCGTGCCATAGGCTAAGGCAAAGGGATACCACCCCTGGAGGATGAAGATCGATGAGTGGGGCATGAGGGATGGAGCAGGTAAGAAAGGACTGGTCTTTGATAGGGGGCCTTGACTGCCCCCTATCCATCCCCAAAAGACCCGGTTTTTGCTCACGTTGAGGGTCTTGTTTTCTGGATAGCTCCCTATGTAAACCCCCCGCCCCAGGACCAGGCTGTCAAAGGGGGGGAGTGGGCCCAGTCGGGTTTCCTCTCCCATTCTCACGATGAGCTGGTGGTTTCTGACCACTATGGACATGGGTTTCTCCAGGTAAATAGCCCGAAAGGTGGGAAAAGTATAAAAGGAAAGGCCTTTGGGCTTTTTCACCAGGGCCAGTCCTGCCTCTTCTCTCAAAACCGGAGGGGGGCTTGGGACCTTGTCTATCCGCCATTTGGCCAATAGGGCCCAGGGTGCTTTCACCACGGGAGAGTAGAAAGTGGGGGTTTTGCCGAAGGCTCCCCTCCAAAGGTCCTTGATATGGGCATGGGGAGGCTGAAACAGAAGCTCCTCATTGTACCTGTCGGGGGCAAAGGCTCCTTTGTAAATGAAGTTGGGGGTAAAATGGTTCAACACGAAGGGCCTGGAAGGGGAAAAATACACGATCCACAGGTTCTCCTTGGGAGAGGTATCAAAGAGGTGAAGGACCTCATCCTTGGGGACCCCATTTGCCATGTGGGCCAAGGCCTTCATTCTCTTTAAATTCTCCAAGGGTGTAGCCTTGGCGGTTTGCAAAGTGCTGGCGTAGGAGATGGGAAGAAGCACCAGGAGCAAGGGCACTATCAGGGCCAGCCACCCTTTATCTTCTGCCAAAGAGAGGGAGATGATGGGCAAAAGGATTAGAAGCATAACCATGTTCTTCTCCACTGCGTAGGGGTAGGGAGATACAAAAAGATAAAAGAGGGCTACGCCTAAGAAGGGCGCTATCAGGGCTAGGGCCCTGATCCTATGGCTGGGGCGGGACAAGGCGTAAAAGAGAATGACAACGCATATACACCCTAAAATGACCAGCCCAACAGGGCTTTTTATGCCCAATGCACCTGGAATGGAAGGTGGGCCTGACGCATTGCCGCATACCTTCTTGCTGGCGAAGATCACCTCCACCACCAGGCCCCTGAGGAACCAGAGGGAGGAGGGAATGATCACCAGGGAGAGGAGGGCCCTTAGGATAAAGGCGGGCCTTTTTCTCATTAAAGCGTAAATCCCCTTGTAAAACAGCCAGTAGAGGATACCTATGGGGTAACAGGCCAAAAGGGCCCCGGCAAACACGGCCTCCCTCAACAGGGCACGCCTGTCATACTGGAAGGGTTTCACAACCTCCCGATTAGGCTCCCCCCCTGTCAGTATCAAGGCGGTGAAGAGGGGAAAGAAGCAGCAGAGGGCGGCGTAATTATCATAGGCGGCTATGAAAAGGGCGGGCAGGAAGACGAGCATGCTCACCCAGCTCCTTTTTCTCTCTTTCATGGATACAGCCCAGGGGATGAAAGAGAGAAACATGGCCATGGCCATGGGCAAAGAGGAGGGCACATCCCATGGCCCTGTAAGGCTTATCAGGCCATGAAGCACGTTGAACCCCATACGCAGCCCTCCGTTTAGTGGGTGCAGTTGCACCCATTTCAGATGATATGGGGTGGGGGGATGGGGCACAGGCAGCCCATGGTGGAGGAGGTATTGGGTGACGGCGCAGTAGGCCACCGCGTCGCTGTTCACCCCTGTGGGGGCTACTCTCCCGTGTATTAAGGGAACCAGCAGGGCCGTGACAAAGAAAAGGAGGGAGAAGAGATAGGTGACCAGGTCCCATACACCCAAGAGAGGTTTTTGGTCTTTCCTGGGAGGCCTGGAAATCAGCTTTCCTACCCACCATCCCCCAACGACGAGGGCCAGAAAGGCCACTCCCCAGGCCAGGGGAACGCCCAGAACCAGCAGGGTGGTGGTGACTATAATAAATAAAGAGAGGCCCATTAATACCCTGGTGCCAATGGAGGGCTCTTCCCCCAGGGCCCGGGCCACCGGCGTGCCTATGTATATAAAAAATAAGGTGATTCCCAAATGATAGAGTAAGGATAAAACCAAAATACCCCTCAAACAAAAATGAGTTCCTTCAGTTGACTCCCTGCCCTTTCCCAGGAAAAGTCCTTAGCCCTCCTTTTACCCAGTACTTCTAAGCGCCTTCTCAGGGCGGGATTCTCCTTCACCGTGCCCATCTTTTCCCTCCACTCTGCCCCCTTTTCCGGATGGGCGTAAAGGGGCGCCCTGCTTCCTACCTCCCACAGGGCTGAGCCCTTAGCAGCAATGGCGGGACAACCCAGGGTCATGGCCTCCAGAAGGGGCATGCCGAAGCCTTCGTAGAGGGAGGGGAAAAGCAGGGCTTGGGCCTGGAGGTAAAGGCTTTTAAGCTCCTCCTGGGGTATGCCCTTTTTCACCTCCAACTGGTCCACCAAGCCCTTCTCTATGGCCTTCTCCTTTATGGTCTTAAGGTAGGGGGAATCCCCGCTCACCACCGTCACCTTCCAGTCCCGGGCAAGGGGATGATCTAAGGCCTCCAGGATCACCTCCAAGTTCTTGTGGGGCAAACCCGCCCCCACCACCAGAAAACACCCTCTCCCGTCCCCTGTCTCCCGTCCATCGTCTCCCAACGGCGATCCCACATAGACCACCTTCGTCCTGTCTTCCCTCAGATGGTAGGTCTTTATGGCCTCCAAGCGAGTGAAATGGGAGCCCATGACCACCCAGGAACAGCCCTTCAGGACCATGGGCAGGATCCATCTGAAATAGAACCGTTGGCTGGTGCTCCTGTGGGCAAAGACTAAGGGTTGCAGGTCAAAGAGGGTAACCACCTGGGGTACCAGGGGGAGAAAAAGCCCATGGTGGGTGGGGGAGTAGAGCACTTCCACCTTTTTGCTGGAAACGAACCATAGGAGTTCCACCATGCGAAAGAGCTTATCAAAGGTACCGCTACCCCTCTTTCCAGAAAATTTGATGCAGGAAACCCCTTCCCTCTCCAGGGCCTCGGTGTACTTGACGGAGGAGATCTTCAGTCCCCAGGCCCCCGTGCCCAGAATCTCTAAGTTCACCCCTATCTTCCTTCCTGGAACCTCTCCCACTCTTCCTCCACCAAGGCCTTGAACTCCCGCCGGAACCTCTCCTTGGAGAACCCCTCGGCATGGTCCCTTATCTTATAAGGATCCCAGGGGTCTTTCAGGGCCTCAAACCCTTTTACCCCCTGGGCCACCCCTTGGGGGCTCTGTTCGTAAAAGAAGACCCCCGTCTCTCCCTCTACCACCGTCTCCAATGCCCCCCCCACGCCGTAGGCAATCACGGGGGTGCCGCAGGCCTGGGCCTCCACGGGCAGGATGCCAAAGTCCTCCCTGGCGGCAAAAATGAAGGCCCTCGCCCGTTGCAGGTGGTCCTTGAGCACGTGAAAGGGCTGGTATCCTATAACCTCCACGTTTTTTCCCGCCAGTGCCTTTATCTTTTTCATCTGGGGCCCATCCCCTATCACCACCAGCCTTTTATCCGGCATAAGGCGGGAGAAGGCCTCCACCACAGTATCTATCCTCTTGTAGGGCACCATGCGGGATGCCGTTAAGTAGAAGTCGTCCTTTTTCTCCTCCACGGAAAACCCTTCCACCTCTACGGGAGGATAGATCACCCTGGCCTCTCTCCTGTAGGTATGCCAAATCCTTTTGGCTACGTATTGGGAGTTGGCCACAAACCGGTCTACCCGGTGGCTGCTTGCCACGTCCCACTGCCTCAGGTAGTGCAAGACCAAGCGGGCCAAGGTCTTCTGGCCCCACCTCACATCCCTCAGGTACTCGTGGTACAGGTCCCAGGCGTATCTCATGGGGGTGTGGCAGTAGCAGATATGGAGCTGCTGGGAGTGGGTCAAAACCCCCTTGGCCACGGCGTGGGAAGTAGAGATGATCAGTTCATAATCCGAAAGGTTTAGCTGCTCTATGGCCATGGGGAAGAGGGGCAGAAACCACCGATAGAACCTCTGGGTCCCGGGGAGTCGTTGCAAAAAAGAGCCCTGGACTAAAGAAGGATCTATACCCAGGTCCATCAGGCTCTCCGTTTTATATACAAGGGTGTATATGGGGCTGGGAGAGAGATCCCATATCTCTTTTAAAACTTTTTCTGCCCCCCCCAAATCCACAATCCAGTCGTGAACCATAGCCCTTTCCATGGGCCTTTCTATGGCACAGTGGAGCGTGGATGATCAACCTTTCAGGGGAGATCAGTAAAGGGGTCTACCATTGGTAGACCCCTTTATTTAGACTTGTACTAAAATCTCCGCTGGGAGTAATAATATTTCGGAAAACGACAAAGGGGATAAAAGGGGATAAAAAAAGGGGATAAGGATGGAAAGGCACATACCTTTTTTTCGACCTTCTATAAATGAAGAGGAGATAGAGGCTGTAACTTCGGTTCTTCGCTCCGGATGGCTCACCAGTGGCCCCAAGGTCAAGACCTTCGAGGACCTCTTTACCCAGTACCTTGGGGTTCAGGCTGTAGCCCTTTCCTCCTGCACGGCAGCCTTACATTTATCCCTCCTCGTGCTGGGAGTAAAACCGGGAGACACAGTGATCACATCCCCCATCACCTTCCCCGCTACGGTGAACGCTATAGAAATGGCAGGGGGAGTGCCCCTCCTGTGTGATGTGGAGGAGGGAACCCTCAACATAGACATGGAGAAACTGGAAGACCTACTAAAAAAGGGGACTCGCCCCAAGGCCGTCATCCCTGTCCATTTTGCCGGACAGCCTTGCGACATGGAAGCCTTGGCCTACCTGGCTAAGAGATACCAGTTTGCCATAGTGGAAGACGCCGCCCACGCCTTAGGAGCCACCTACAAAGAGCACAGAACAGGATCGGGATATGGACCCATCCTCTCTTCCCTTCCTTGGACCACCTGCTTCTCCTTTTATCCCAACAAGCCCACCACCACGGGAGAAGGGGGAATGCTTGTGGCAGCAGATAAAATGCTGGCCGAAAGAGCAAGGCTTATGAGCAACCACGGGATCACAGCCCAGGCTTGGGAACGTTATGGGGATGTGCCTTTTTACCACTGGGAAACGGTATGTCAAGGATTCAAGTACAATATGTCAGATATAAGCGCCGCCTTAGGAATAAGCCAAATGGGTAAGCTGGAAGCTCTTCATAAGAGAAGGGCAAACATAGATAGGCTTTATAGGCGCCTCTTAAAAGAGAAGGGTCTGAACAGGCTGGTAGCTCCTTTAGAGCAAAAGCCCCATAGGATGTCCGCCTTCCACCTCTTCGTGGTGAAGGTGATGGATGGGAAGAGAGACCTATGGGCAAAGAGGCTGAAAGATAGGGGCATAGGTATAGGCATCCATTACAGGGCCCTCTTTTACCACTCCTACTTCCACCAGCGTTACGGATGGGACCCCCAAAGTTACCCCACAGCAGCAAGGGTTTCCCATCAGGTCTTGTCCCTCCCTCTGTATCCAGATATGAAAGAGAAAGAAGTAGAATACGCGGTTGGAGAGCTGTGCCAACTTGAAGGCTAAGACTTTGCTTTTCGCTGGAAAAGGAGGAAGGCTAAGATGACTCTCCGGATCATCCGCATAGGCTCTTGCTTGGCCTTGGCCCTTTGCCTCTTGGGCCTATTCTCATCAAGGATAAGGTATCCAGGTCTCTCCAAGTCATGCTTAAAAGCAACCCAGGCTTTCGCCTCTCCCGTCAAAGCTATTAAATACGCTCCAAAAGAGAAGACCTACAAGAAAATTTCCCCAAAAGGGGAAAAGCCCAGTGATACCAAGGCAAAAACGAAGAAAAACTTGCCTCAAGATATAGTGGAAAAAAACCTTTTCTCTCCAGAAAGAAAATACGAACCCACCAATGGTAAAGAGGGCAAGGAAAACCCTCAAGTTCAACAAATCAAGAGGCAGCTCTTGATATATGGTATTGTAGAAATTGAAGGCAAAAGATCCGCCTTGGTAAAAGTAACCAAGGGCTTTGCGGAAAAGATGGATGTACCTACAGATTCGAGAGGGTTTACCCGTATTAAAGAAGGAGATGCTCTTGGAGCTTATACCGTTGTGAAAGTAGAACCCCAACAGGTGATATTGAAAGGCGACAGTGGCGAAATTCACTTAAAACTCTATGCCCCAGAGGTAAAGAGAAGGAGATTTGTACCCCCTCCCAAGGTGGCATCTCCAGCCCACTTCATAAGTCGCAAAAATACTGCTTTTTCAAAACCCACCACTGCCAAAAGAAGAATAAACACCCCTAATAAGGCATTCATCAAGAAAGTCGGGACAAGAGGCGTCCCTGCTCACCCCACTAAAACCCATCCACTTCGGAGATCTTTTCCGGTTCATCTTAAACCCCCTCCCAGCTCCTCCAGCCAACATCCCAGGGGACGTCCTGTGGGAACATCCCGTTACAGAAGATGAAGGCATCCAGGATAAGCCAATGGCTAAGGGCGCATAGGGATATAAAGGCAGACCCCTTCTCCTGTATCCTTCTGGTCCTTCCAATACTCCTTTACATAAAAGCCCTGAACTACCCTTTTACCAACTGGGATGATCCCTACCTAATCACTTATAACGCCCTTATTAAAAGCCTAAGGATTCCCCATTTGCTATCCCTGTTTTCCAGTAATTTTCACCTCACCTTGCCACCAATAACTATCCTTTCTTACGCCTTAGATTATAAGATGTGGGGACTGAACCCTTTTGGGTATCATCTAACTAACTTGGCTATCTTTTGCATAGTTGTTTTGCTGGTATACAAGGTTTTTCAGGGTTTAACAGGATCTGTTACTGCTTTCTTTGCTTCCCTTCTCTTTGCATCCCATCCCCTATGCGTCGAGCCAGTGGTTTGGATATCAGGAAGGAAAGATCTTCTTTGCCTACTCTTTGTGTTATCGGCTGTACAAACATCCTACCACGAAATGGATATACCCAAGTGCTATGAGCCTCGAATAAATCTTGAGATGGAATCCCCAGGAGAAGCAAAAGGTTCGATAAAATGGACGGTAATCACTACCATCTTTTATCTACTGGCCATGTTGTCAAAACCCGTAGCTGTGGTTTTCCCTCTAATCTATCTTGCCCTCGCCAAATATAGAGGCAAACTAAACTGGGCACAATGGAAAAGGGCCATAATATGGATGGGAATGGCCCTTTGCATCTTATTATACGGATTGTATCGTCAGCCTATCTCAGAAAACTGGTCAGGATATATAGACAGTTCTATCACCACTACCCTTTTCACCATGCTATCCGTATTCAGAAGCTACATCATCTCCTTCATATATCCTATCAATCTTTCAGCCTATTACCATGTTACCCATCAAAATTCTTTCTTCTCCCTGGCTACATCCGAGGGTGCCATTGTGCTTATAGGACTTCTATTTGGGGCATGGAAGCTGAGAAATAAGGCTCCCCTTCTATCCCTCAGCATCTCCCTATTTTTGATAGGTCTTATACCTTATTCCCAAATTTTCCCCTTAGGGGCCCTGAGGGCAGACCGGTATCTATTCCTCTCTCTTCCCTGGTTCTGTTTAGGGACAATCCTGATCCTCTTTCCCATATTCAGTTCTTCATCACCATGGAGCATACCGACTATCTCTAAAATGATCCTTTTGGGAGCATTTACCGTCTCCATGATCATCATCACCATGGAAAGGATTCCAGTGTGGTCTACCTCTTCAGGCCTATGGTTAGATGCGCTAAAAAAGGGAAATAAGGACTTTATAGTGTGCCTCAACCTGGGTGAAGCTTACATGGAGGAGCGAAACTTCGACAAAGCCCTCCACTGGATAAAAGAAGCTGAGAATTATCGGCCGGATGATCCATTGATAGAAGAGAACCTTAGGATTTTGGGAAAGTACTTGAATCCCTTGCCTGATCCAGAAAGGCCTCTCATATCCTCAAAGTGTAGCTCCCCCTTCCCAATGGTGCAGGACGGCAGTAGACCTAATATGGGAAAACCCTAACGCTTTCCACACCCTTATCACCTCAACATTTGACGAACTGGTATCGTATTCCAACGTACTTTCCTTTGGACCCACAAAGGGATCCATAACACAAAAAGAAACATAGGCCCCCTTTCCCCTTCTGGAGACACCACTGATGCCATGATAGCCGTGGAGCTTACCCGTGACCCCTCCCAAGGAAGGATGAAAGGGGTATCCAAAAAAGCCCACTATATTGCCCCTTCTTTCAGCCACCAGGACCTTCCTCCCTGCAGGATTTAAGGAAAGGAGACTCTCAACCCAGCTCTGGTACAGCAATGGCGCTTTGTCATGTAAAATAGGATCTCTGTGGTATCGACCATTATAATCCAGAAAAGCCTCCTGGGCTGTAAATACAACTGCATCCCCATCTGAAGGCTGGAGCTCCCTTATAGAAAAAAGCACCCTCTTTCTCACTACTGGAGTCACTCCCCTCTCAAATAAATACGTGTCAATAGTATCTGCAAGATTGAATCCCATCTCAATGAGGATCTTTAGAAGATCCCTATTTCCAACATCAATTTTTACGCATATATGCTGAAACTGCTGACGTGCTGAATGTAAAACATGGAACAGATGGCCTTTTACCTTTGCTAAACAAGCATCTGAATTATAAAAAAACTTTATAGCGCCCATGGGAAAACCATAAACCTTCGCATCGAATAACAGCGGATAAACTATGGCAAAGCCATAGGGAAGCAAGGAGAAGTATTCAGCTTCTGGCTGCTTTATCAGCACCTCCAAATCCCTTAAAAATGCGCGGATCTTCTGCTCTTCTGAGAGAGTCTTATATCCTTTATAAGGATTTGATTCGTAATTTCTAAGGAAGGTTTCCAATATTATCTTTTTCCCTTGAGTATTTTTTTAAGCTCATCTATCTTCTTTCTAAACTCTCTACCTACAGTCTCAGCCTCCCGTTGGTTTCTTATAACATGGGGCGTAATAGCAATCATGAGTTCTGTTCTCTTCCTTTCTAAACTTGTACTGCCAAATAAGTAACCTAATACAGGTATATCCTTAAGGAAAGGCACTCCGCTCTTCACTTTGCTCTTTGTCTGCTGAATCAACCCACCTAAGACCACAGTCTGCCCGTTTTGGACTATCACATGGGTAACTGCCTTTCTTTTCAGAAAGAGGGGAGAATTTATGCCTGATGTTGTATTGGGCTGGGCCTCACTCACTTCTTGAGAAACATCAAGACTAACCAAACCATTAGAGTTTATGTGAGGTTTTACTTTAAGGAGAATACCTGTATCCTTGTATTCAACAGCATTTGTAATGTTAGGGTTACTTGCACTGGTATTCACTACAGATTGGGTGATTATAGGCACCTCTTGTCCTACATTTATACTAGCTTCCTGATTATCTGTAGCCAATATCACAGGAGAAGAAAGGATATTTAACTCCGAGAGACTGGAAAGGGCCGTTATAAGACTCCTCAACTCATTTGCATTATTAAAAATGGCATAAGTGATACCCGAAGGTAAATTGGCAGATCCTAAAGCCTCTGTAGAAGAAAGGGGAGTGTTATTATTTAGCGTTAAATTACCTGTATAACTATCTCCACCTACATTAATCCCCTTTGTTTTGAAATACCACTCAATACCATATTTCAAAGATTTATTGAGGGAAACCTCTGCAATAAGTACCTCTATAAGTACCTCTCGAGGAATAATATCTAACTGCTGTAAGACAGACTTAATTATTTTATAGTCGGTGGCAGATGCTTTAATAATAATAAGATTATTGGTCTTATCAGGTATGATCTTAACAACACCTGTCAGCTCGCCAGTAGCAACCTTAGTCGGGGCTTTCCTTTCAGCTTTAACGATGACCTTCTTTGAAGTAGCTTGGGCTTTTTCACCGTAAAGTTGTTTGAGAAGGCCAGCGATGTCTTCTGCATTGCCATTCTCCACAGGGTATATGTAAATACCCATACCTTGCCCACCACCAGTGTCTAATTCTTTAATCCATTTTGCAATAGTGCTTAAATATTGGCCATTATCAGAAATAACCAAAAGTGAATTGGTAGTTTCCAGTGGAATAAAGTTCACCTTTGGCGGGGTACCAGGTCTTTTCACTATAGAAGAACTGAACACTTTATCCAATACATTTGCCATATCTGTCACTTTCATATATTGTAAAGGAAAGAGCTTAAACTGCATACCAGAAAACACGTCCACGTCCAGTATCTTCACCATGTGAATAATTTTGGCAATATTCTCTGGTGTATCAGACACCAATAAGGCATTGGTGTGCCTCTCCGCTATCAAAGTAGCATTTGGAGAAAGGAACCTGCTCAAAACACCTGCTAAAGAAGAAGCATCAACATTGTATACAGGTATTATCTCAATAAGAGCAGATCCACCTTTTTGAATCAAGCTATACTTCTTAACATGGGTGGCCAAGCGGGGAACCTTACTAATGGGGACAACATGGTAAAGATTTCCCTCTTGCATGAGGGCTAAATTGTTCAGTTTAAAAACCGCCTCGATCAGGCTTAAAATCTCTGATCTCTTCAATTTGCCTTCGGTATGAATAGTAACTGTCCCCCTTACTGATGGATCAATCACATAATTCACCTTGAGAACCTCTCCTAACATTATCTGGATAACCTCATAGATATCTGCATCATCAAAGTTAAAGGCCACAGAATACGTTTTTTCACCTGCTGTAGCTCCCCGAGATATTTTGTTTTTCTTTTCTTTATTACCCTCCATTTCCTTGCCCGTTTTATTAAGGGATATCCTATCTTCCTGGCCTTTACCTGATCCGACCTTAGTAGCGGCAGTCTCTTCACTTGGTTTTCTAACAGCTTCGCTCTCTTTTGCTGTTTGATGCTTAGGAATAGGCCCTTTGAGTTTAGCTTCTTCTTTTATTTTCTCTTCAGGATGGGCTTTCTTAGTCGATATATTCTTTTTATCCGTGATCCTATGGTTGTTGCCCAAACCAATAGAAGAGGATATTTTCCTCATACTACTACAACCACTTATACTCACGAAGAATAGGAGTAAAATCGCTATCAAATTCCTCATATTCTATCCTCCCATTATGACACATTCTATAATCATATTCATCCTCAACCTTTCCTCTCTTCCCACCCTTCTTCTGCTTACAATCAGCCTCTTTACCCGGACATTGGTTATATTCTCCAGTTCAGATAATATATCTACCAATCCCTTTATATCACCTGTTATTGAAGTGCTTATAATAGCCAATTTCAATCCACCCCACTCCTTTAGTGAACTCACTGTAAATCTGTCAACTGATAGACCATCTTTGTCTGCTAACTTACTCATCATATTCTGAAGCTTTGTGGCTATTTCATACTGATCCTTTTCTATGTCGAACTTGTCAACAACGTCTTCCCTTTTCTTCGACTCAAGATCCTTTACCTTCTCCTCGCTCTTCATAAGTAATTGCTGCTTCTGCACCAAGATACTCGATACTCTATGTTTAGTCCTGAGTGATGGAATTACATAGGCAGTCAGTATAACTACACAGGCCAAAATACTAATAAATGCCGCAAGTATATCTGATTTCCTCTCTAAAAACTGATGCTTGATATTGATCTGTTGGATTTTTTCAGCTTTTATGTTTAGCTTTTTTATTTTTTGTATCATCAATTTCCTCTATACTAACAGATATATAAAATCTTTCTTTGCCTGTTATCCTATCCTTTGTTATAGAAGATATGAGCTTCACATCTTTGAAATCCGGAGATTCCTCTAACTTCTTCATAAGCTCAAGGGCTGATGCCGCTTCACCTCTAATTCTTATAGTACTTTTTCCTATATCTAAATACTCTATCCATGCATCCTTAGGAAACCTGCAGGTTAGCTCTCCTATGACATCCATCTTGTTATAGCCTAAACCCCTTTTAAAACCCCTAAGCTTATCCTCCAACTCCTTCTTTTTCTTGGCTTCTGCTAAAATCGCCTCATACCTATTCAATGCTCTCTTCGTCTTCTTTAGCCTCTGTTCTACCAAATTCAATCTGGACTCCATCTTCTCAGTTCTGACACTATTGGAGTAACCCAAAATTAACAAGAGTAAAGGAACAACAAAATAAATGGCAAATCGAAAGGGGATTTTTCTCTCCCATTTCATTGGGAACGGACCCAGATTAGGAACGAACTGTGCAGGGTTCATAACACTTGCCATGACCCCTTTAGCCAACATATCAACGGATGGAGCCTTGCTAACCCCGACGTCATCCGCCTCATCATCAAAAAAGTGAACAGGGTATCCAAACCCTAAGCTTTCCAGGACCTTTTCCAAGAGATCTCCCCGGGGAGGTAACACCTCTCTCATTTCACCTTGGGGGGTGACCACCACTCCCTCAGCACAACCGTCTACCTTAAGAACATAGGCACCATCTACCTTAGATTCCCCACGCAAGAACCGGTAAAGGCACCAGGGCCCAGGAAATATACCTCTCACCTTTTTCCCCATGCCCTTTATAGACTCCAAAAGGCCATCTAACTGCTCCCTAAGCAAATAGGAAACCCAAACAGGAAGGGCCCCGTTCTTCTCTGCCATGGGGAAAAAGGTATAATAAATATCCTCAACCTTATGGGGTACATGCTCTACCAAGTCGAATCCAATCACCTGAGAGAGCTTAGGCCTGGCCCCCATAGGATAGCTCAAACGTTGATGGTAAAGATGCACAGAAGAAATAACCAAATAAAGGGGCCCAGCCTGGCCCTTAAGCCAAGTCAAAGCCTCTTCCTTATCCTGAAACACCTCTCCCCTAAAATAATCTACTTTGCCGGCGAAGGAGATCCCCACAGGAAAGGCCCATACCCTTTGTGGACCCAGATAAAGCACTATCCTTTTCCTTTTTGCTTTTATTTTCATCTAATCAGTCTTCTCCGTTCTTTAAAAGTCTTACCAGTATATTCCCCCCACCAGAAGAAAACCAACCTCCTTTCTCCTTTGTCTATAGTTACCTTAAACCTGTAGGTTACTCCATTCTCCAGTTTGAATCTACTTTTGTCCTTTTCCGTCACCTTTTCCTCACCGGATTCCTCTTCCAAGGCCTCTCTAAGGCTCTTAGGAGCCAGGTCTTCCCTCCAAGTCCCTTTGTTGTAAAGGGTAAAGTAATTGAACAGTCCAGGCTTTTCCCAAAACAGCTCATAGGTCATCCCCCTAACAAGGAGTAACTCTCCCAAGGACTTAAATGGACCATTAGGAGGGGAATAGGGCCGAGGTAAAGCAGA
>WFSI01000008.1 GCA_015486105.1 Aquificota bacterium
GGGGCAGGGGGAATTTATGTGCTGCTCCGCCTCATGGGAGGGGTAATGCCTTCTCCTCCCTTCCAAGTGCTGGTTCTGGTCATTTTTGGTCTTTCCCTCCAGATGGTGATTCTGGGGATATTGGGGGATTTTGTGGTGAGGATTTATAGAAGATTGCCTCCGGATCCCCTTTATGAGATTGAGGAGATGGAGGTGGGCCCTTGAGGGTTTTGGTAACGGGCGGGGCGGGTTTTATTGGAAGCAATTTTGTGGAGTATCTGTGGAAAAGATACCCCCACTATAAAATTGTTGTTCTTGATGCCCTCACTTATGCGGGGAATCCGGACAACTTTCCTCAATCTCTTAAGAACTCTGACAGATTCACTTTTTGGCAAGGGGATGTGCGGGATCACGCTTTAGTACAAGATTTGGTTTCTCGGGCAGACGTCGTGGTGCATTTTGCCGCTGAGACCCACGTTGCTCGATCTATCTTTGATGACAGGAAGTTCTATGAAACGGATGTCCTGGGCACCCATGCTGTGGCCAGTGCTGTTATGCGTAGTCCTCATTTAGACCGTTTCATCCATATCTCCACATCTGAGGTTTATGGAAGCGCCCGGAGAGTCCCCATGGATGAGGCTCACCCTCTGGAACCTACCACCCCTTACGCCAGTGCTAAGTGCGGTGCTGACCGCTTAGTCTATTCCTATCACATCACCTATGGGATTCCTTCGGTGATTGTACGGCCCTTCAATAATTACGGCCCCCGCCAGCATCTTGAAAAGGTGATACCACGCTTTATTGTGAAGGCCCTGCAAAAGGAAGAGCTCATAGTCCATGGTCGGGGAGAGCACACCCGAGATTGGATCTATGTTACAGATACGTGTAAGGCCATTGATCTCCTTCTCCATGCTCCCAAGGATAAAGTGGTGGGGAAGGTGTTCAATGTGGGAACTGGCAGGGAGACGAGTGTTATTGAAATAGCCCGTTTGCTCCTTGAGCTGATTGATTCTCCATCGGGGATCACCTTAGTTAAAGATAGACCTGGCCAGGTTTCAAGGCATAGGGCTTCTTATCAGGCCATAGAGTCTGCCGTGGGATGGAGGCCTCAGGTCTCCATAGAAGAAGGGCTAAAGGAAACAATAGAGTGGTACAAGGGCCACGGGGATTGGTGGAAGAAACTCTTGTGGATGCTTAAGGTCCCTTTCAGAAATGAAAAGGGTGAAGCAATTTGGTTGTGAAGTCAAGAAGGGGAGGCTTGATCTTGGTATGTATTTTGGCAACGGGGGAGTAGGAGGTTGCGGTGGGTAACAAAGGATGTATAAAAGACTTAAGATGGAGATGGACGAGAAACTCAAGGCACCTGGGGCGAACATAGAGGAGATCAGGAAGAACCTCTTTCCTGTTAATGGTCTTTCTTTGGCCTTTTTGAAGAATAGTAAGGCCTTGCCCTTTGATTTGAACGGAGAAGGCTTTTCTCTTCTCCTCTCTGATCCCACCCGCTGGGATGTGATTGATGTTTTGGAGAAGTATTTTGGGAGGAAGGCCCGGGTCCTTCAGGCCCCAGAGGAAACAATAGAGGAGCTCATCAAAGAGGTTTACGAAGAGAAGGGCAACATAGAGGAACTGGTCAAGGATGCCGAGGAGGAGGGATATTCCGAATTAGAGGAGGACTTGGAACATCTGAAGGACAGGGCCTCTGAGGCCCCGGTAGTGAGACTGGTTAACCTTATTATTAGAAAGGCCGTTGAGAGTCGGGCTTCGGATATCCATTTTGAGCCCTTCGAAAAGGAGTTTAAGGTTCGGTATAGGATAGATGGTGTGCTCCATGACGTCGAGAGCCCTCCCAAAAGGCTTCAGGCCCCTGTTATTTCCAGGATAAAGCTCATGGCTAAAATGGATATAGCCGAGAGGCGCCTTCCCCAGGACGGGAGGATTAACATTATGGTGGGGGGGAAGCCCTTGGACATAAGAGTTTCCACCATTCCAACCATGCATGGTGAGAGTGTGGTGCTGAGGCTTTTGAGCAAGGAGAATGTGATCCTGGAAATGGATAAGCTGGGATTTGAGGGAGAAGATCTTGAGACCTTTGAGAGGCTCATTCGTATGCCTTACGGCATCATCCTGGTCACGGGACCCACGGGCTCAGGGAAAACCACTACCCTATATGCTGCCCTTAGCGAGATCAATCAGTCGGACAAAAAGATCATCACTGTGGAAGACCCCGTGGAATATCAGCTTCCTGGGGTGAATCAGATTCAGGTAAAGCCCCAGATTGATCTCACTTTTGCCAATGCCCTTAGGTCTATCCTTCGTCAGGACCCCGATGTGGTTCTTATTGGAGAGGTAAGAGATTTGGAGACGGCAGATATAGCTGTTCATGCCTCTCTGACAGGCCACTTGGTCTTTTCTACCCTTCATACCAATGATGCCGTGACGGCCATCACCAGATTGAGGGATATGGGTATTGAAAATTACTTAGTGTCCTCTTCTTTGGTAGGGGTGCTGGCCCAAAGGTTAGTAAGGATTTTGTGTCCCCATTGTAAGGAAGAGAGAGTTGTTGACGGTCCAACTGCAAAGAAGGTGGAAGAGATCCTTGGCCCTTCCTTCCATGTAGAGGGCCATACCGTTTATTCGGCGAGGGGATGCGACGAGTGTAGTCATACGGGATACAAGGGCAGAGAAGGCATCTTTGAGTTGTTAGTGGTAGACGAGGAAGTCAGGGGCAAGATCCTCAGAGACTCTTCTGCAGGGGAGTTGAGGGAATGTGCCATTAGTAAGGGTATGAAGACCTTGAGGCATCATGGTCTCTTGAAAGTCTTGAAGGGTATCACCACTCTGGAAGAGGTTTTCCGAGTGACAGGGTGATGGAGAGATTTTTCTACAGGGCCTTGGCCCCTTCAGGAGAGGAGAAGAAGGGATACTTAGAGGCAGCTTCTCAAGAAGCGGCCATTAGGTCTGTAAAAGAGATGGGGCTTTTGCCTACCCAAATACTCCCGGCTAAAGAAAAGGGCTTTGCCCTGAAGCTAAAGCTAAGTAGTAAGGGATTATCCAGAGGCGATATTCTCCTTTTTACTAAGCAGATGGCATCCCTTTTGAGGGGTGGGTTACCCATGGACAGGGCCCTTTACGTCATAGGTGACTCTGTGGAAAGCGAAAAGGTGAGGGATATGGCCAGGGATGTACTTCAGGCCATAGAAAAGGGGGCGTCGCTTTCAGAGGCCTTGGAGAAGAGAGCTGGATTTTCTCCCATGTACATCACTTTGGTTAGGGCAGGTGAAGCCAGCGGAGCCATAGACAAGGTGATGGATCGTCTGGCCATTTATATAGAGCAGGGGGTAGAGATGAGGAAGGAGCTGGTTTCTGCCTCTATTTATCCCTTGCTTCTCCTTACCGTTGGTCTTTTGTCTGTTTACTTTTTGTTGGTGCTGGTGATTCCCCGTTTTTCAATCATCTTTGAAGATCTGGACCAACCCATGCCTTTGCCTACCAGGATCATCCTTGCTATTAGCCAGGGGGTAAAGAGCTTCTGGTGGTTCTTTTTCCTCTTGCCGGTAGCAGGATTCTTGGGTGGCAGGTATCTTATGGCATCTCCCTCCTGGAGGGAGAAGGGTGAAAGGTTTCTTTTGGGGCTTCCCCTGCTGGGCAAGGTATTGAAGGTTAGAGAGATATCTCGTTTCTCCAGGGCAATGGCCATTTTGCTGGATGGAGGTGTTCCCTTGGTTAGGGCCTTGGAGTTGGTAGAGAAGATCTCTCCCTTTATCCTGTTCCGTGGGGAGTTTTCCCGTTTGGAAGGGGAGTTACGAAAAGGGAAGAGTCTCTCTGCCTTGATGAAGGATTCCCCTGTTTTTACACCTATGTGTGTTCACATGATTACCATAGGAGAGGAAACAGGGAATTTGGCCGATGCCTTTAACAACCTTGCCGACGGTTATGATGGAACGCTCCGCGAGATCATAAAGAGAACCCTCAGCCTATTGGAGCCCATGATGATTCTTTTCATGGGTGTTATCATAGGGGGAATAGTGGTATCTATGCTCCTTGCCATATTCAGCATAAATACTATAAGCTTTTAGGCAGAAGGAGGAAGAGACCATGGGAAGAGACGAGAGGAAGAGAGGGAGCAGAGGCTTTACCCTTTTGGAACTCCTTGTGGTTATGGTGATCTTGGGTCTGTTGGCTGCCTTGGTGGGTCCCCGGATCTTTGGCAAGGTGGGAAAGGCTAAGATAAAGGCAGCAAAAGCCCAAATAAGCTTGTTAGAGGCGGCTTTGGATGAATTCAGATTGGACGTGGGGCGTTATCCTTCAACGGAAGAGGGTTTGAAGGCACTGATAGAAAAGCCAGCAGATGGAGAGAATTGGGATGGGCCTTACTTGAAAAAAAAGTTGGTTCCTAAGGATCCTTGGGGGCGTCCATACAAGTATAAATGTCCCGGTGACCATGGTGAGTATGATCTCTACTCTTACGGACGGGATGGTCAACCCGGTGGTGAGGGGGAGGACAAGGACATCACCAGTTGGGAGTAGGGCGTTGACCAAAAGGTGACGCTTGGGCTGTTTAAGTATGCGGGATAGAATCAAGGGTTCTTTCCTGTCATTTACTCTGGGGAGAGGGGCTTCCTCCGAATCTGGAAAAGGGGGATTCACCCTTCTCGAGCTCCTGGTGGTGATGCTCATTTTGGGTTTGGCCGTGGGATTGTCCTCCTTTTTTTTCATAAAAGGCCGGGAGAAAAGGGAGGCAGAGGGTTTTTTAAAGGATTTCCAGATGGCCCTGAGTCAAGCCAGGATACAGGCTATCAGTCATGGAGAAAGGGTGAGCCTTTTTATCTCCCCTGAAGATAGGACCCTTTGGGTGGATCAAGAGAAGAAGGTGAAGATACCCAAAGATGTGTCTCTAAAAAGCAGGGATGTGCCTCTGGAAGGTAATGACGTGGTGGCCTTTTCTTTCTATCCTGATGGTAGCAATGGGGGAGGGGACTTTTTTGTAAAATGGGGGGACAAGGAATGGAGATTAAGGATAAATCCTGTTACAGGG
Organism: Aquificota bacterium; assembly: GCA_015486105.1. GTDB lineage: Bacteria > Thermosulfidibacterota > Thermosulfidibacteria > Thermosulfidibacterales > B14-G1 > WFSI01. The sequence continues at coordinate 5,015 of WFSI01000008.1, forward strand.
GTGATCTACACCAGTCTGGTTTCACCTTGATGGAGGTGCTAATGGCCCTTCTCATTATGTCTCTGTGCCTTACCCTAATATTAGAGGGGCTTGCCGGTGCCCACAGATTGGCCAGGAGATCCCAAGGTTATGCCAGGGTAGTCCCTGTTGCTGAGGCCGTTATGGGGGAACTTATCCTTTGTGACAAAGACCTGAAGGACATAGCTGGAGATGATAAAGCGGTGGAGAAGGTTTCTAAAGGGTCTTTTCTGTGTTCTGTGGAAATTGAGAAATTCAGCCCACTCCCCAATGATGCCCCAGATAGGGAAGGGTTCTCCCTTTACAGGGTTAAGCTTCGGATGAAAGGCGGTCAGAGTACTCCCCCCTTGGTTGTAGAGACGGCTCTTCCATGATGAAGGGGAAGGGGTTCACCTTATTAGAACTCCTGGTGGCTATGGCCATCTCTGGGATCATCTTTCTTATCCTTTCCCTCTCCCTTCGGGCAGGATTAGGGGCAGTGGAGCGGGGGAAGAAAGATACCTTGCTGGAACAAGAGGTGTGGGGTGTGCGGGGCCTTATCCAAAGGCAGCTACTTAACGCGTATCTGGATTCCGTTGTCTATGATGGGAAAAAGGTGGGCTTTTTCCAAGGAAAGGAAGACCAAATAACCTTTATTACTTTGGCTCCTGTAGAGAGTCTCACTCCAGGAGGCACTTCTGTCGTGGCCTACTGGTTGGAGGGCAAGGATCTTTATTTTGCCCAATGGCCTTACCTGAGAAAGGAGGATTTGAAGGAGGGTCTGGAAAAGGAGAAGGAAGAGAGGATTCTGTTGGCCAAAGGGATAGACAAATTCTCTGTAAAGTTTTTGACCAAGATCAGTTACCACTCTGGAGAAGGATTTGACGAGGAATGGAAAGATAAGTGGGAACCCCAGGGACACTTCCCCCTGGGAATCCAGGTGGATGTTAAAAAGGGGAGATATGAGACCTCGGTTTTTGTATCTTTGGGGAGATAAGGGTAGCGTCCTCATCATCACCCTTTGGATCCTCTTTATTCTCTCTTTTTTAGGCCTCCAATACAGTAGGACCAGGAGATTGGAGGCCTTAATTGTGTTGAATCAAAAGAGTGATCTGGAAGAGTATTACAGGGCTTTGGAGGCTTTAGAGGTGTCAGAGAAGCTTTTGATGTACAGTGCTATTCACCCTGTTGAAGAAGAGGGAGGGGAAAACCAAGGGGAGGAGTGGTTACCTGATGGGGAAGAGCATGATCTACCCTGTAAAGTGGGTAGTATCCGGGTTTCGGTGGAAGATGAGAGGGGGAAACTGAATTTGAACAAGGCCTCCAGAGATCAGATTTATCAGGTGCTTACCAAGTTGGGGGTGGAGGATGAAAAGGCCAGTATTATTGCCGACTCCATAGAGGATTGGCGGGATTCGGATAAACTCTCTCACTTGAATGGTGCAGAAGAGGAGTATTATTCTGCTTTACCTCGGCCCTATTCCCCTCCTAATGGTCCATTTAAGTCCTTGGGAGAGTTACTCCTTGTTAGGGGGATGACCTATGAGCTGTTTTGGGAAAAGCCTGGACTGTTCAATTACTTTACCCTTTA
>WFSI01000009.1 GCA_015486105.1 Aquificota bacterium
AAAAGGGCTATCCTTTCCCATCTCTTTCCCAAAGCTGAGAATACCTGTTTATAAAGATAAAACCTTTCGCAGGGATCCCTTTTTAAGACCTCTTTGGACATCCAATTATGTAAATAGTCCCTGGCCCGGGTATATTTGTTGTTTCTTTGGGTATCCCGAGGAGATTCTTTTCCTAGAATGAGCCTCACCACATTGTATGGATTCTTCTTATATAGCCTTTCCTGTTCCTGGGGAGTGATGACGTCATAGGGAGGTGCCACCACCTCCTCCATCCTCACTATATTTTTATTATACAAAAAGCCTTTAAAAGGTAAAACCTCAGCCATTCCATTCTCCGAATCCCTTGTGGTAGGGCAAGAGATACCACAGGTTTTCTTCTCAATGCAATGAAAAAAGAAAAGGGGCAGATCAGTGACACCCGCCCCTGTCATTTAAGGTTATTCTTGCTATGCCTCTGGTCCTACCACAGGTTCCTCTTTTTTTCTCCTACGAGGAGTGGTACCTGCCAACTCCATAAGATCACTGACCTGTTTGCCCTTAATAGCTTCTGCTACTAGGGCCCTTATAACACGCCCAATCTTTCTCTGATCTCCTCCACAGACGGCGTTTATGACCCTGTAATGTTTCTTCTCTAGTTTTAAGCATACCTCCTCAAAACGTGCTCCCCCTCTTTTCCTTTCCATAACTGCAACCCCCTTAAACCGGTTTTTCAGCTTTTTATATATCCCTATAACCTGTTAGTCAAGAAAGCAAGCAAAAGTATCTTCGCCAAAGCACCTCTTTCTGTTTCATCCTATGGCTAAATCAGCCGTAGAATTCAGATATGGCAGGATAGAAGGCTCAATACAGTGAGATCGTTGAAAAATCTTATACACTTGGTTAAAAAGAGTAAAGTTCCTCTCCCCAGAGATGGACCCAGTTTGCTTCCAATACCCTTTCACCTTCTTGGGAATTATCCACTTCCACGATGAGAATGGTCTTATCACCTGTACCTAAGCAAGGATACATGTTAGAAACATTCACGTGGGCCTCTTTTAAAGGCTTCAAAATAGCATTAAGCCCTCCTGGATGATGGGGTGCTTCTGCTGCAATAACAGAGGATAACTCAATATCGTATCCATGGCTCTTCAAAACATTTACAGCCTTTTCAGGGTTATCCACCACAATCCTCACAATGGTTTCTTCTTGATCCATCTCTGCAACGCTGAAAGCGATGATGTTAACTTTTTCCTCTCCCATCAGGCTACTCACCTTGGAAAGCATCCCAGGAACATTCTTCAACCTAAAGCTGATGCGTTTCACCATGATCTATTTACCCTCCATATATCTGTATCCTTCCAACAAGGCCTTCTTGTTGATCTCCACTATCCTGTCCCCTTTTTCCCCAAGTACCTTTTCTATAACCTTTTGGGTCGTTTCCAAGGTGGATAAAGGGGTCTTATTAAGGAATGCTCCTAACATCACTATGTTGGCTGATCTATCGCTTCCAGCTTCCAGAGCCAAGGTATTGGCTGGCACCTCGTTAAGGTCCACATCACCCCTAATAGGCCTAAACTCCACCAGATCGCTGTTGAGATAAACGATTCCCCCAGACTGGACCTGGTTCTGAAACCTCTCTAAAGAAGGGTTGTTCAGTACTACTGCTACATCAGGGGCTGAAGCCACGGGAGAAGCTATTTCTTCGTCAGACACGGAAACTATGCAGTTGGCCGTACCTCCCCGCATCTCAGCACCGTAACTGGGTAGGTAGGTGACATGTTTACCTTCTAACATCGCTGCATAAGCCATGACGTATCCTACTAAGAGCACCCCCTGGCCGCCGAATCCAGCAAAAACGGTCTTAATCAGCACCTTTTACTACCCCCGGTTCTTTAAAGATCCCCAAAGGAAAGTGACGGGTCATCTCCTCTTTCACCCATTTCATTGCCTGAACAGGGGTCATCTTCCAATTAGTGGGACAGGGGGAAAGGACCTCTACCACAGAAAAACCCAGACCCTTCATCTGAATCTCGAAGGCCTTGCGGATAATCCTTTTGGTCTTGAGGATTTGGGCGGGATCATGAACTGAGGATCTGGCAGCGAAGGCTGTACCCCGGATTTGGGCCAATAGCTCCGTGAAGTTGACAGGGAAACCTTCCCTGGATGGATCCCGTCCCCGAGGGGATGTTGTGGTCACTTGGCCTATAATAGAAGTGGGAGCCATCTGTCCTCCTGTCATACCGTAAACGGCATTATTTACGAAGATGACGGTGATTTTTTCTCCTCTATTGGCAGCATGGATGGTTTCTGCTGTTCCTATGGCCGCCACGTCCCCGTCTCCCTGATAAGTAAAGACCAAGCGATCAGGCAGCACCCGCTTCACCCCAGTAGCTAAGGCCGCACCCCTTCCATGAGGTGCTTCTCCCATATCCACATCGAAGTAGTTGTAGGCCAATACCGCGCAACCCGCAGGCGGTACCCCAATGGCTCTATCCTGCAAGTCCATTTCCTCTATAACTTCTGCCACCAACCTATGAAGAATGCTGTGACCACAACCAGGACAATAGTGAAAAGGAACGGGTTTCAGTACCTTTGGACGGGAAAAGACCTTCCTCATTACCCCCTCCGGGAAAGAGCCAGACGAGAAAAGACCCGGGCCAGCTCTTGGGGACTAGGAACAGTTCCTCCAGGGCGAGCGTAAGAATGAATCTGGGGCTGATTCCCCAAAGCCAGCTTCACGTCTTCCACCATTTGGCCAGCGTTTAACTCAAAAACTACGAAGTCATCTTTTCCACTGCTGTAAAGGCTCCAGAGTTCCTGTTTGGGGAAAGGCCATAGTGTTATGGGTCGGAAAAGGCCTACCTTCACACCTTCTCTTTGGGCCCTCTTCACCGCCCCTTTGGCTATACGGGCAGCAGTACCAAAGGCCACCACCACCATTTCTGCATCCTCTAACTGGAAACCCTCCCATAGACAAAGCTCTTCCTCTACTTTCTGGTATTTCCTCATCAGTTTCCAGTTGTGCTCCTCCATGGCTGTCACGTCCAGGATGAGGGAGAGGATGATCCGGCTGGGTCTTCCTTTGGCCCCAGTTAGGGTCCAATCCTTGGGTGGAAGTTCATCCAAGTTCCGCATAGGAGGGAAAAGCACAGGTTCCATCATCTGGGCCACCATGCCATCCCCCAAAATCATCACCACCATCCTGTATGTATCGGCCAAATCAAAGGCCTGGTAAGTGAGGTCCACCGCCTCCTGGACGGAGTAAGGGGCCAAGACGATTTGTCTATAGTCACCATGGCCTCCTCCCCTTGTAGCCTGGAAATAGTCGGATTGGGAAGGGGCAACATTGCCTAAACCAGGGCCACCCCTGATCATGTTTACCACTACAGCAGGCAACTCCTGACCGGCTATAAAGGAGAGTCCCTCTTGCATGAGACTAATACCAGGACTTGAGCTGGAGATCATTACCCGTCCTCCTGCCATACTGGCCCCGATGACCATGTTGATACCAGCCAATTCACTCTCCGATTGGACAAAGACACCTCCTACCTCTGGCAATCTTCTGGACATGTATTCGGGAAGCTCGTTTTGGGGTGTGATGGGGTATCCAAAATAGTACCGGCATCCCGACCTAATAGCAGCCTCCCCAATGGCATGAGTACCCTTGGCCAACTCCAGCTCTTCAGTCACGATACACCTCTATCGCTACCTCAGGGCAGATCACCGCACAGAGAGTGCACCCTGTGCACTCACCCTTGGCTTCGTCAAAAGTCACTACATAGTACCCCTTAGGGTTCAAATGCTGACTGGGACTGATGAGCCCCTTAGGACAAACCCCTACACAAAGGGTGCATCCCTTACACAGCATCTGATCTATCTCTATCTTGCCAGCCATCTTACCTCCAAAAGGTTTAAGGGCTTGGATACTCCTCACCTTTGTGCTTGTCAAGGGTTGTAGAATCAGGACTTTCTCCAAGAAACGACTATTTCATTAGTTATATATCTAAAAGTCTTGCCTCTTTTTATGTACCTTTCCACCCCTTTCCCTGCCACAGGTCCCGTTCTTCCAGGATCCGATGTATAGCCATCAGGTTGGTTTGTTTGTTCAGGGCCCACAGGGGAGCTACCAGTTCCTGAGGATGAGGGTCTCCTGTAAGGCGGTGGATAACCACATGGGGTGGCAGCAGGGCCAAGAACTCACACACAATGTCCAGATACTCCTCACGGGTGAGGCACTGGTACGCCCCTTGTTCATAGAGACGAGCTAAGGGTGTACCCTGGATGATATAGAGGAGGTGTAACTTTACCCCCTGGATATCCAGCTCACCCAGGGCCCGGGCCGTAGCCAGCATCTCTTCCTTGCCCTCGCCAGGGAGCCCTAGGATGACGTGGACCACTACCTCTATGTTCCTTTGGCGGGTTTCTTTCACGGCTCGAAAGAAATCTTCCACGGTATGGCCTCGGTTTATCCTCTTCAGAGTGGCTTCGTGGATGGATTGAAGGCCATACTCTACCCATAGGTAGGTCTTCCTGTTCAGTTCCTCAAGGAGATCCAAGACCTCAGGAGGCACGCAGTCGGGCCGGGTACCTATGGCTAAACCCACCACATCCTCCACAGTCAGGGCCTCTCTGTAAAGGCTCTTCAACTTCTCCACAGGGGCATAGGTGTTGGAGAAGGACTGGAAGTAGGCGATAAACTTTTTAGCCTTGTAACGATGGGCAAGCCTTTTCTTGCTCTGCTGAAGCTGCTGGGTGATAGAGAAGGTGGCTGCCAGACCCGTGCCCGAGCCCTGTGGATTACAGTAGATGCAGCCCCCCGTGCCCTTGGTGCCGTCTCGGTTAGGGCATGTGAGACCAGCGTCCAGGCTAATGCGCTGTACCCGGCAGCCAAAGCGACACCTGAGGTAACTGTTGAGGTCTCTGTAACGTTTAGTGCTCATGGTAATGGGGTATAATAACCCAATACCTCTAAAAGGGCCACTTCTTTATAGTTCGTTGTTAACTGGTTATAAGAGGACTATATACCATGCTATATGTTGTTTTTGAATCTTGAGGCAGCATGGTGATTTAATGGCTGTGTATCCCAAGACCTATGATGTCATAGTGGTAGGGGCTGGGCACGCCGGTTGTGAAGCGGCCTTGGCGGCGGTCCGCATGGGTTGTAGTAGCCTTCTCCTCACCATATCCTTAGACATGATAGCCCATATGCCCTGTTCCCCTTCTGTAGGAGGGGTAGGCAAGGGGCACTTAGTTAAGGAGATAGACGCTCTAGGGGGCCAAATGGCTCGGGTTGCGGACCAAACGGCTATTCAGTACCGCACCCTTAACACCAGCAAAGGTCCAGCTGTATGGGGTACCCGGACTCAAAACGATAAGGTCCGCTACCGAGTGACCATGAAGGCTACTTTGGAAATCCAGGATCATTTGGACATCAAAGAGACCATGGTGGAGGAGCTTTTAGTGGAGGGCCACCGGGTGGTTGGGGTCCGGGATCATCTGGGAGTGGAGTTTATGGGCAAGACAGTGGTTCTCACCACGGGCACCTTCTTGGCGGGGCTTATTTACATTGGTGAGCGACGTATCCCCGCTGGTAGGGCGGGTGAGTTTCCCGCCAATGGTCTAGCCGAGAGTCTGGCGAATTTGGGTTTTCAGATGGGTCGCATGAAGACAGGAACCCCGCCCCGGCTGAAACGCTCCACCATAGATTTTTCTGCTTTTGACTTGGTGGAGGGGGATCCTAAGCCCCGTTCCTTCTCTCTCTTCACCCGGGAGATCACCCTGCCCCAGGTACCCTGTTACATGGGGAGAACCATAGAAGCCACTCATCTCATTATCCGGGAGCACATTCATCTATCCCCTCTTTACAGCGGCGCCATTAAGGGGGTGCCTGCCCGGTACTGTCCTTCTTTGGAAGATAAAGTGATGAAGTTTCCCGAAAAGGAGTATCATCACGTCATTTTGGAGCCCGAGGGATTGAATAGTCAAGAGATCTATGCCAGCGGCCTTGGTAACTCCCTGCCCTATGAGATTCAGATGGAGTTGGTCCGTTCCATCCCTGGTTTAAGAGAGGCTGAAATCGTGCGTCCCGCCTATGCCATCGAGTACGACTTTGTCCAGCCTACCCAGTTGTTGCCCACCCTGGAGACAAAGCTGTTGGAAGGCCTTTTCCTGGCGGGTCAGGTGAATGGGACCTCGGGGTACGAGGAGGCAGCAGCCCAGGGTTTGTGGGCTGGGATAAACGCCTCCCTCAAGGTTCAGGGTAGAGAGCCCTTTATCCTAGACCGTTCTCAGGCTTACATGGCTGTTCTGGTGGATGATCTGGTAACCAAAGGGGTTCGGGAGCCCTACCGTATGTTCACCTCCCGGGCCGAGCATCGTCTCCTCCTTCGGGAGGACAACGCCGATTTGCGCCTCATGGAGAAGGGCCATGAGCTGGGTCTTATAGGCAAGGAGGTCCTGGAGGAAATGCAAGAGCGCCGCCGCCTTATGGAAGAGGAGATGAAGCGTCTCAATAGGACCTTCATCAAGCCCTCTCCTCGGGTGAACGCCTACTTGGCGTCGGTGGGTTCTTCTCATTTGGACTCTCCCGTTTCTCTGGCCCAGTTCCTTAAACGACCCGAGATCACTTATCGGCACATAGAAGAACTATATGGGCAGGCCAGGAGCATGCCTGAAAGGGTGGTACGCCAGGTGGAGATCCTTTGCAAATATGAAGGCTACCTTCAGCGCCAGGAGCGGGAGGTAAGGCGCTTCCAGCATCTGGAGCGTATCTTTATTCCCCAGGGTCTGGACTACGACCAGGTGCCAGGCCTTTCTCATGAGGCGCGGCAGCTCTTCAAAGAAATCCAGCCCAGATCCCTGGGCCAGGCCTCCCGCATCTCGGGCGTTACCCCCGCCACCATCTCGGCCCTCATGCTGTACCTGGAAGGATTGAGGAGGGAAAGGGCCTGTTGAGTGTGGGTTTGTGAGGATTGGAGGAATGCGCATTCTCCTTACTGGATCAACGGGTTTTGTAGGGTCCTATATGGTTCCTGCCTTGATGGATACAGGACATGAGATAGTGGCCCTGGTACGGCAGGATGTGGAGCTGCCCCCTGGTGTGGAGTTGGTGAAGGGGGACGTGCTGGATGTGGACTCCCTAGAAAGGGCTGTTAAAGGCTGTCAGGCTGCAATTCATCTGGTGGGTATCATCCGGGAGTTTCCTTCCCGGGGTATCACCTTCCAGCGTCTTCATGTGGAAGCCACAGGAAACGTGATCCGGGCCTGTCAGGAGGAGGGCATAGACATCCTCCTCTACATGAGTGCCCTTAGGGCTGGAGCATACTCTGCTGCGGAGTATCATAGGACTAAGTTTGCCGCCGAGGAGTTGGTGAGAAATAGCGGTTTGGATTACGCTATCTTTCGGCCTTCCTTGATTCTGGGGCCTGGATCTCAGTTTCTGATGGATATGAAGAAACTCGTGGCATTGAAGCTGGTGGGCCTGGTAGGTGGAGGAGGCTATAGGCTTCAGCCCGTGGCGGTTCAGGATGTGGCTCGGGCCTTTGTTCTTGCCTTAGAGCGGAAAGAGCTGAGGGATGAGACCTGGGAGCTGTGTGGCCCCAAAGTTTACACTTTAAAGGAGTTGATGGAAGCCATGGTTAGGGCGTGGGACAGGAGGGTGGTCTTATTTCCTCTCCCCGCTGGACTTTTAAGACTTATGGCTAGACTCCTGGACGGATTCTCTTGGTTCCCTGTTACAAGAGAGCAGATTGATATGCTGGAGGAAGGGAGCGTATGTGGAGACGACAGCTTTTATTCCGCTGCCGGTCTGGTGCCCAGAGAGGTAGAGGAAATTTTCAAGGAGGTCTGATCTTCAGGGGCTAGAAGCTCCATGTGTATGGCTTTGTAGATGCAGGCTTTGATGCAGAAGCCGCATACCACGCACTTGCTAGAGTCGAAGACTACCATGTAGTCGGAATCTAAGGAGAGGGCCCCTGCGGAGCAGATACCTACGCAAGCTCCGCAGTGAACGCACCGGTCTTCGTCTCTGACAATGTTGCCGTTGAGATAGTGAAGGGAGACTCCTGCGGCCTTGACAAATTCCACCGCCTGGCGGATATTTTTATCTTCTCCCATTATTTCTAAAACCAATAGCCCCTCTTCTTCCGGGGTGACATAGGCCTTGAGGATATTGAAATCCAGATCGTATTTTTTTACCACCGTGGAGGTGATGGGTTTGTCCACTACTTCCTTAGGAAACCTGAGTATCACCTTTGCCGATGTCATTTCCTTCCTCCTCTTACTAAAGAGATCTGAACTAATTAAGTTAGTAAGTCGTATCTATGTGGGTACTACAGGGGCCTTTGTCAAGGGAGCGAATAGTGTGAATTTGATAATGGTCTCCTTAGCGGGAGCTTCTATTCAACGATGGATTCAAGAATAGAAATCCCTCTCTTGGCCTTTGAGTGGTTGAGTCCGGCTGGTTAGAGAGGATCTATCCAGTCTAATGGATCTGACTATTGGTAGTTCGGGCATGCGCTATTTCGACCCCGTTTCTTTTTTTATGGGGAGTGTGTAGATTATCCCTATCAGGAGAAGGAGGTAACAAAGCATGGAGTATATGAGCACCCGAGGTGGGATTGAGCCCATACTATTCAGCCAGGCGGTGATGATGGGATTGGCTACCGACGGTGGTTTGCTGTTGCCCAGGGAGATTCCCCATGTTTCTCTCGATACCCTTAAAGAGTGGCGGGACCTTTCTTATCCCCAGCTGGCCTTGGAGGTGATAGACCTTTTTGCAGGTGATGTCCCCAGGGAAGATCTGTGGGACCTGGTAGAGAGGGCTTACGCTACCTTTGACCATTCCCAGGTAGTGCCTTTGGTGGAGGTGGGAGGTATCCACATCATGGAACTCTTCTATGGTCCCACCCTGGCTTTCAAAGACATTGCCCTCCAGTTTTTGGGTAACCTCTTCGAATACCTCCTGGACAAGGCCGGAGATAGGGTGAATATCCTGGGTGCTACGTCGGGAGATACAGGCAGTGCCGCCATCTATGGGGTGAAGGGAAGAAAGAACATGGCCATCTTTATTCTTCATCCCTACGGTAAGGTCTCCCCTGTTCAAGAGTTCCAAATGACCACCGTCACCGATCCCAGGGTATACAATCTGGCCATAAAGGGGACCTTTGACGATTGCCAAGCCATAGTGAAGGAGATTTTTGGGGACCTTGGGTTCAAGGAGCGTTACAGGTTGGGGGCTGTTAACTCAATTAACTGGGCCCGGGTCTTGGCCCAGGTAGTTTACTACATATGGGGCTATCTGCGCTTTGCCGATACAGGAAGCCCGAAGGTGGCTTTCACTGTGCCTACGGGGAACTTTGGTAACATCTTTGCTGGTTTTGTGGCCAGGGAGATGTTGCCTGAAGGGGCTGTGGGTCAACTAATCTTGGCCACCAACGAAAACGACATCCTCTATCGTTTCATTAGCCGAGGAGACTACTCCTTGGGCCAGGTAATTTCCACTATCAGCCCCAGCATGGACATTCAGGTGGCCAGCAACTTCGAGCGCTACCTCTATTATCTATGGGGTAAGGATCCCCTCCGAGTGAGGGAAGGCATGAGGAGCTTTAAGAAAACAGGGCGGCTCACCTTTAGCAAGGAAGAGTTGAAGCAGGTGGCTGGTGATTTCACATCCATGGCAGTTGACCAGTCCCAGACTTTGGAAACTATTGGCAGGTTTTACAGGGAGACGGGTTACATCCTGGATCCTCATACTGCTGTAGGGGTGACGGCGGGCTTGGCCATGAAGGAGGAGGGAGTGCCTATGATCTGCCTGGCCACGGCTCATCCTGCGAAGTTTCCCGATGCTGTTAAACGTGCTATAGGTACAGAACCTCCCAACCCTCCCCGTATTGCAGAGTTGGAGGGCAAGAAGCGCCGCTTTGAGATCCTTCCAGCTCATGTAAATAAAGTAAAGGAATACATAGAGGAACACGCTATCTGATGAAGTTTGTTTCCTTTCATCAACATGAAGCTATATCTAATTGATAACACAGAATGATGCCTACGTTCCTTCCTTCCATCTGAGTAAGCCGCAGGCGGCTAATATACCCTGGCCCCGGCTTTTCCTAATAAAAGTGGAGATGCCCCTTTGCCTCAGGTGGGCCTGGAACTCCAGCACTTCACCTTCGGAGGGACGTTGAAAAGGCGATCCAGGAAAAGGGTTGAAGGGAATAAGATTCACCTTTACCCTTAATCCCCGGACAAGCTGGGTTAATTTTTGGGCATTCTTAGGGCTATGGTTTATCCCCTTTAAAACCACGTACTCCAGGGTGAAGCGTTTTCTATGGGTAAGGGGATACTTCATGAGGGCGTCTATGAGCTCTTCAAGAGGATACTGGTGGTTTATGGGCATAAGGGCACTGCGAGTCTTGTTGTCCGTTGCATTCAGGGAAATGGCCAAAGTGAGATCCAGCCCTTCTCCAGCCAACCTTCTTATTTGGGGAATTAAACCTACAGTGGACAGAGTCACCTTTCTGTGAGAGAATTTCAATCTTCTCTCTGAAATGAGGGTCCTGAGAGCTGCTAAGCTCTCTTCATAGTTGTCCAAGGGTTCTCCCATACCCATGAAGACTACATTGGTCAATTCTCTCCCTTGGGCCCTTATTGCTCCCCTTACCAGAAGGACCTGATCAAGGATTTCACCTCGGGTAAGGTTTCGGCGAAAGCCCTCCTGCCCTGTGAGGCAAAACCTACATCCCATACGGCATCCCACCTGGGTAGATACACACAGGGTCAGGCGATTCCTTTCGGGGATGAGGGCCGATTCTACCCTTTCTCCGTCTTTAGCCTGGAAGAGAAATTTGATGGTGCCATCAGGGGCCTCTTCCCGGGCTACTTCCTCCAGGGAGTAGAGGAAGAACTCTTTCTCCAGCTCGTTTCTAAAGGTTTTGGGGAGGTTGGGTATGCTCTGAAAGGTGACTGTGTCCTTTCTATAAAGCCACCCTTCTAGTTGGTCCAAACGGTAGGTAGGCTCATTTCTCTCTGTAAGCCAAGCTACCAGCTCTTCCCTGGTCAAGTTTTTGATAGACCTTCTCATTCTTCTTCCGAGGGCTCCATGCCTTTGAGTTCCTGATTTAGGATCTCTTCTCGGTTCTCCTCTTTTTGGGTAAAGGTTTTGGGCTCAGTGCCCTCTCTGAACACTTCATAAAATGCCCCTTTATCCTGGGCTGGAGCCAGGAGCCCTGTCTTAGGGTCTATCCTGGCAAAGACTACACTGGATGGAGGAATAAAGGGTTCGGGAGGATCTAAGGCCGTAGCCACCTTCATAAATTTCACCCAGATGGGTGCTGCGGCTCGGGATCCTGTTTCTCCTTTTCCTAAAGGGGTGTGATCGTCATTTCCCACATAGACCCCTGTCACTGTTCGGGTAGTGAAACCTATGAACCAGGCACTCCTGTATTCATTAGTAGTGCCCGTCTTACCGCCACAGGGCCTTTTTAAGGCCTTAGCCCTCCACCCTGTGCCTTCCTGAATCACACTTTCCAACATAGAGGTCATAACGTATGCGGTGGCAGGGGAGAGCACAGGGGTGAAGGTAGCTTCATTTTCCTCCAGCACCCTACCCTCTCTATCCTCTACCTTGGTGATAAAAATGGGATCTATAAGGCTTCCCCCTGTGGGGAAAACAGCATAGGCCCTGGTAAGCTCGTAAAGGGTGATCTCAGACCCTCCCAAGGCAAGGGATAGGTCAGCTCTAAGGGGGACGGATATACCAAGTTTTCTGGCGTATCTGATGGCCGTATTAACCCCCAGTTTTTGGAGGAGCTTGATAGTAACTACGTTTCTGGAGTGGGCTAAGGCTATCCTAAGACGGGTGGGTCCGTAAAAGCGCTCAGAGTAGTTTTCAGGCCTCCAGAATTTAGACCGGGCTGCCTCTTGGGGGGCCTCCATCTCAAAAGTGATGGGGGCATCTATTATGATGGAGGCGGGGGTAAAGGAGGTATCCATAGCAGCTGCGTAAATGATGGCCTTAAAGGCCGATCCAGGTTGGCGCATGGCTTGAATAGCCCGGTTGAATTGACTGCGGTTGAAATCATAGCCACCCACCATAGCTCGGATACCTCCTGTGGCCAGATCGAAAGATATGAGGGCCCCGTCTACCTGGGGTTCTTGTTCCAAAGCCAATTGGAGGGTGCCGTTCCTGGCGTCGCCCAGGTATCTTACCAAGATAAGATCCCCAGGCTCCAAGATATCCTTGGGTTTTTTACCTTTCAAATTCCCTTTAAACGCCCAGGCCATGTCTTGGTAGCTAATCAACCCCCTTTTCCCCCCCAAACTTACGGTGACAGTCTTGGAATCTACCCTCCTAACTACCCCTTCATAGGTTTCTCCCACTAACAGTTCCTTGGGGGGCTTGGGTGGTTTTTCTCCTTTTTCTAAGTGACCAAGGGGCCCTCGGTAAGGGTTTTCCCTTTTGTCCAAGTCCCTGAGTCCTTGTTTTAGGGCAGCCTGGGCTGCAAGTTGCCAATTCAGGTCGAGGGTGGTGTAAACCTTGAGTCCCTTGTGATAAACCTCTTCGGCACCGTATTTTTTAATGAGGTACTGGCGCACAAATTCAGTAAAGTAAGGGGCCTTGTCTAATCCTTTGTTGGTGAAGGTACGGTTGAGGTTGAGTTTCTCTTCCATGGCTTGAAGGTACTGCTGATAAGTGATGTATCCTTCTTCCATCATTCGTCTCAACACATAGTCACGGCGCTCTCTGTTTCTATCGGGATGGTTAAAGAGAGAATAGTAGGAGGGGGCTTTAGGAATAGCAGCTAGAGCAGCGCACTCCACCAAGCCTAGCTCCTGGACATGCCTCCCAAAGTAAGTTTGTGCAGCTACCTCCACTCCATAAGCCCCATGGCCAAAGTAGATGAGGTTTAGATAAAGCTCTAAGATTTCATCCTTTGAAAGGATTTTCTCCAATCTCAAGGCCAGAAGGGCCTCCTTCACTTTCCTCTTTATAGATCGTTTGGGGGTAAGGAAGAGGAGCTTGGCCACCTGCTGGGTGATGGTGGATCCTCCCTGGACCACCTTACCTGCCTTTATATCACTCCAGGCTGCCCGTAGAATGCCTCGGATATCCAAGGCACCGTGTTTGTAGAATCTTCTGTCTTCCGTGGCAATAAAGGCCTGCCTCAAGGCTATGGGTATCTCTTGCAAGGGTACCCAGATGCGTCGTTCCACAAAGAGCTGGGAGACGAGTTGGCCGTGAACATCGTAGACTTCGGTGACTTGGCTCAGCCCAGCCCTGATCTTTCCCCTTATCTCCTGCACATCGGGGAGTTCCTTATTCCAATATCCCAGAAGGAATCCGCCCGTTCCTCCCCCTATCACAAGGCAAAGGAGGCCGATTAATAGGATTCTCTTGAGGACTTTCATCCCTGTTGGATACTACATTTGACGGTCAAAGTACGGACTCTTACCTGTACCACTGAGGGGGATACCCATGACCACGTCTGCATTGATCATCTCCAGTTTTCTGGCTATGACTCCTGCTCGGTACATGACCCGATTGTCCACATTGTGAAGGGCAGCTGTCTTTACAGCAGATCCTATGGCGATGCCTAAGTCCAACAGGCGAATCATGCATACAGGGGCCCTGAAATCCCTAAGTTCCTTAACGTCTTCTGAACGGATACACCTTTCGAAGCCACATCCCCCACAGTTGAGGCCCACGGGCTTGGCGTCTTTAAGCCCTATGAGGAGGAGACCCTGGGAAGCCAAGACACTCTTTCCATCCCTGATGTAGAATCTATCTTTCACCTCTTCTCCATATTCTATCATGGTCTCTCCCAGTTTCCTTAAACGCCTTCCAGTGACGACTTCCATGACTACAAAGTCGTCTCCCTTTCCTTTGGGAGCTGTTTTAGCTGATAGCATCATAAGCTGAGCTACCAGTTTTACTGCTTCTTCCATGCTGTCCCCTTCTTCTTCAGACCATAGAAGAAAAGCCATACTCCAACTCCTCTCTGTAGCTTACCCTTTATAGGGATGATGCTTTTAGGCACAGAATTGAGAGAGGTGAGCAATAATAGACTCAAAGACCCTCCTTCCATCATCGCTGCCCAGGATGGCTTCACAGCATCTCTCAGGATGAGGCATCATCCCCAGCACGTTACCTCCTTCATTGCAAATACCAGCTATGTTTTCCAAGGAGCCATTGGGATTATAAGCCTCGTTCACATCTCCATAGGCTGATGAGTAGCGAAAGACTATCTGGTTTTTCTTTTGCAAGCCTTTCAAGGTTTCCCCATCGGCAAAGTAATTTCCCTCCATATGGGCTATGGGAATCCTCAAAACCTGTCCAGGCTCCAGCATATTGGTAAAGGCTGTATCTGCCCTCTCCACTCTGATATGAACATATCGGCAGATGAACTTTAGATTCCTGTTGCGCATCATAGCTCCAGGTAGCATGCCAGCTTCCAAAAGGATTTGGAAACCATTACAAATACCCAAAACCAGTCCACCCTCTTGGGCGTATTCCCTTACTGCTTCCATAACGGGGGAAAAACGCACCAAAGCTCCAGCCCTCAGGTAGTCTCCATAAGAGAAACCCCCTGGGATGATGAGGCAGTTCAGCCCCGAAAGATTTCTCTCTTGATACCAGACATACTCAGCTTTTTCCCCCAAGACCTGGGATACAGCCCAGTAACAGTCATGATCGCAGTTGGAGCCTGGGAAGACCAACACACCAAAAGTCATTTCAATCCTCCGTCACCTGGTAAGCGTAATCCTCAATAACGGGGTTGGATAGAAGCTTGCGGCACATCTCTTCAACGGCCTCTTCAGCCTCCTTTTTTCCGGCCACTCCGTCCAAGGTGACATCGATAACCTTCCCTACCCTTACTTTTTTTACCTGGGCGAAACCCAGATTTTCCAGGGCGCCTTTCACGGCCTTTCCTTGGGGGTCCAGCACCCCCTTTTTCAGGGTCACTACAATTCTTGCTTTCAAGTCATCCCTCCAAAAACCTGGTAAAAGCATGATAAAGCCCCTGATAGAAAAGGGCAATCCCTGAAAGGTTCCCTCTATTGAATTGTTGATACCCTTCCACTAAATAAGGCTATCGTGTCAGGGAAACCTTAAAAGGCTTGGAAAGGGGCTTAATGAAGAAGAATCTTTGCCAAGTATCCATAGGTCAGATTGCTACAATAGCCTTTATAGAAGGAGGGCATGGGTTTCAGAGCAGGATCCTATCTATGGGCCTTCATCCCGGTAACAGGGTAAAAGTGATCCGTTCTTCACCCTTTAAAGGCCCCCTCCTCATTGAGAATTTGGATCAGGGCTTTTGCTTGGCCTTGGGAAGGGGCATGGCTGCTAAGATCGTGGTGGATGACGTGATTCAGGAGGAGGGAGTTGGATAAGGGGGCTGTGATAGCCCTGGTAGGTCAACCTAACTGCGGCAAGTCTACCCTCTTTAACGCAGTTGCTGGGTACAAGGCCAGCACAGGTAACTTCCCAGGTGTAACCGTCTCTTACGCTGCCAGTCCTGTCACCTTTGAGGGGACCACCTTTCGTTTAGTAGATCTTCCTGGGATCTATTCCCTCTCTACAGAAGAACCTGCAGAGCGGGTGACCTTAGAGTACCTTATGGAGGCGAAGGCATCCTTAGTGGTGAATGTCATTGACGCCACCACCATGAGTAGAAGCTTAGAGCTCACCTTGCAGCTTATGGAGTTGGAAGTGCCCCTTATGGTCTGCCTTAACATGGTGGATGAGGCGGAGAGGAAGGGCATCTTCATCGATGCTGAAGCCTTGGAGAAGGAGTTGGGTCTTCCCGTTATGACCACTGTGGCCAGCAAAGGCTGGGGAGTTAAGGAGCTATTCAGCCGGGCTCTGAAGGTGCTGGGACAGGTTAGGGCTCAACCCCCCCGGTACAGCCTCCACGTGGAAGAGGAGGTAAATTGCGTAGAGTCTTTGATTGAAAGCCTGGATGTGGCAGGGCAACTGCCTTTACGTTTCCTGTCCTTAAAGCTTCTGGAGGGTGACAGGTATTTTCTGGACAAGGTGTCTCAGGAGGCTCCCCATCTTTTCCATGAGATAGAAGCCTGCCGGATAAAACTCCAGCAGGCCCACGGTCACTCTCCTGAAATGGTAATTTCAGGAGAGCGCCACGCATTGGCCATGCATCTCTTTGAAAGGGTAGCCCGGGTCGTGGTCCGCGAGGACGGCACCTCTCTCAGGGATAGACTGGACGGTCTGGTGATGCATCCCCTCTTTGGATACGTCCTCCTGGCATTTGTTTTCTTGGGTCTCCTTTACCTCACATTTTTTGTGGGTTCATTTCTTGCTGACCGGGTAGCGGGACCCTTTGATCGCCTTAGCCAATTCTTTCAAGGCAAGGGTGCATGGTCTCCCCTTGTGGTGGGGATTATTCAGGGAATAGCAGGGGGTGCTGGCATCGTTCTTCCCTACTTGGTGCCCCTACTCTTTCTCCTTTCCCTTTTGGAGGATGTGGGTTATCTGCCCCGGGCAGCATTCCTGTTGGATGGGCTTATGCACAAAATAGGCCTTCACGGTAAGTCTGTTATTCCTTTTGTTTTGGGTTACGGGTGTAACGTTCCTGCTATCATGGCTGCTCGTATCATAGAATCCCCCCGGGATAGGTACCTCACCCTCCTTCTTGTCTCTCTGATTCCCTGCTCTGCCCGAACTTCTGTGATCCTGGGTCTCCAGGCCAAATACCTGGGGCCCCTCTGGGCCATGGGGTTATACATAGTGAATATCCTGGTTTTAGGGGTGGTGGGTTTCCTCCTTTCCCGATTCCAAAAAGGAGAGTCGCCAGGGCTTATCCTGGAGATACCCCCTTACAGGACTCCCACTTTGTCCTCCCTCTGGAAAAAGACCTGGTACCGGTTAAAAGATTTTGCCATTTACGCGTGGCCTATTATCTTGGCGGGATCTATAGTCCTGGAGATCCTCACCTTCCTCCATGTAGATACGATTATAAATGGGCTCTTCTCTCCCTTGACTGTTTGGTTCCTGGGCCTTCCTGCCGCTGTTGGGGTCACCCTTTTTTTTGGTGTGTTCCGTAAGGAACTCACCCTCATCATGCTTTTCCAGGCCCTGGGTACCTTCAACATCCAACAGGTCCTTAGTCCTACCCAAATCCTGGTTTTCGTTGTCTTTGTCACATTCTATGTACCCTGTATATCCTCAGTGGCCGTCCTTTGGAGAGAGGGAGGCTGGAGAGTGACCTTTGCATCCATTCTACTAAATTCATCCTTGGCCTTGGCCTTGGCCTTTCTCGCCCGTCTGGTGGGCATGGCTGTATTGTGACCCTGATGGAAGATGAGAGGCGCTTCTCCAAG
The DNA here is from genome assembly GCA_015486105.1 of Aquificota bacterium. GTDB lineage: Bacteria > Thermosulfidibacterota > Thermosulfidibacteria > Thermosulfidibacterales > B14-G1 > WFSI01. Next base: position 17,314 of record WFSI01000009.1, read on the forward strand.
TAAAGGTGGGAAAAGAAAAACAGTACTCTTCATCTGTGTAGGCAATGCTTGTAGGAGTATCATAGCTGAGGCCCTTGCCAGGCATTACTGGGGAGACAGGATTAAGTCCCTATCTGCAGGGGTGGTTCCCCTGGGATACGTGCCACCTGAAACCCTTATGGCCTTGGAAGAAATAGGTGTGCCTCCTCAGGACCTCTCTTCTAAAGGGTTGGATACCATGGATCTGACTCGGGTGGACCTCATTGTGAATCTTTCAGGCTATCATGTAAGGGACCAACTGGCCTTATTCAGAGGAAAGCTGATCAACTGGTATGTTAGAGACCCTTATGGGGAGAGTCTGGACTCCTTTTTCCAAACTAAGGATGCCATAGACTGGTTGGTTAGGGAGAAGCTTCCTAAGTGGTTGGAGGAGCTTTAAAGAGTCTATTGGCGACTTCCTAAGACTTACCTCCGGAACCAATTATCGTCTTAGATAGGACGTTTAATTTAAAGAGGGCCCGCTTCTCTCCCTTCAGAAGTAGGGGAGCTCCCGTGGTTTCTTTCTTGCCCTTTAGGAAGGATGATGCTAAGAGCCTCCCCAAAAGTTTGATGGTGTACCATGGCTTTGGTATTCGATTGCCCTTATTGTGGAGCCCAGAATTTTATCTCTCCCGAACGATTGAAGCATCGGGAGAGGAAAGTAGTGTGTTGGGTGTGCCACGTTCCCTTTTCGTGGGAATTTTTAGAGGAGATCATGGAAGGAAAGCCTGAGGGAAATAAGAGGCAGGACATGAGCAGACAAGGAGGATCATCATGAGAAAAATAGGTCTGGCGGCAGTGTTAGCGGTGTTGGTCGGTGTGGCCCTCTTGTTAGGGCTAAGGGCCAAGGCAGGTAAGGAAGGGGTGACAAAGTCATCTCCTCCTAGGGCTGTGATAAAAGGGGTGGTGAAAGGGATCATGGATAGTGGCGGCTATACCTATGTCCGGGTGGTCCAAGCTGAGAAAGAGGTTTGGGTTGCCCTTCCCCTGGTAGAGGTGAAGGAAGGAAATGAGATAGAGGTGGATACTGCCCAGGCCCTTGTCATGAGAAACTTTCATAGCAGGTCTCTTAACCGGACCTTTCCAGAAATCCTTTTTGCCTCTCGGGCCAAGGTAGAGGGTGTCTGGTTACCCAAGGAGCAAGGGAAACGTGGAGGGATTCCAGCCATGGTCCCATCCTTTAACCCTCACGGCAGCTCTAAGATGAAGGGTCACCAGGGCGGTTCTGCCCATGGAGAGGGCAACTTTCAAACCTCCTTTCCAGCTCCGGGTTCTATAGCCAAGGCCCAGGAAGGGTACACGGTGGCAGAGCTTTACGAAAGGGCCCAGAGTCTCAATGGTCACGAGGTCGTGGTTAAAGGCAAGGTAGTCAAGTTTCTTCCAAACATTATGGGGAAAAACTGGCTCCATGTGGCCGATGGCTCGGGAAAGGATGGAAAGGCAGAGGTTGCTGTCACTACTCAGAAGGAGGTCAAGCCAGGGGATTTGGTGATAGTTAAGGGAAAACTCTCTGCTAATAGAGACTTTGGTTATGGGTATTTCTACAAGGTGATTATAGAGGACGCTTCGATAACTGTGGAGAAGGGGAACTGAAAAAGGGCTATTGGCTGAGGCTTGCAGAGGTTTGTAGCGGCTGAGAGAAAGAAGAAGCCGGGCAAAAGAGGATGGGGAAGGTTTATTGGTGGCTCTTGTTTTATTTGAACTCTTGGAAGTACTTTGCAAGTCTCCGCTGGATTTTATCGGTTCTTGCAATTTTTTTGGCAGATTTCTTCATTTTCCTCTTGACAAGTTTCCCTTTTCTTCCTATTAAATTCATCCGAAATTAGCACTCAATACATAAGAGTGCTAATAGTTGAAAATTCCTTAAGGAGAAGGAGGAGTGGTATGAAGGTGAAACCCCTACATGACAGAGTACTGGTAAGACCCTTCGAAGAGGAGGAGGAAAAGAGCAAGGGCGGGATCATCATCCCTGATACGGCCAAGGAGAAACCCCAGAAGGGGGAAGTGCTGGCCGTGGGGGAAGGTAGGATTTTGGATTCTGGTGAGAAGGTGCCCATGTGCGTCAAGGTAGGAAATAAGGTGATATATGGCAAGTATGCTGGCACCGAGGTGAACATCGACGGTAATAAGTACTTAGTGATGAGGGAAGACGATATTTACGCAATTATCGAAGAATAAAATTCCGGTTAGGAGGTGATAAGTATGGCAGCGAAAGAGCTTCTATTTGGAGATGAAGTAAGGGGAAAGATTGCCAAGGGGGTAGATCTCTTGGCCGAGGCCGTGAAGGCCACTTTAGGACCCAGGGGACGTAACGTGGTAATTGAGAAGAAGTTTGGAGCCCCTGTTATCACCAAGGATGGGGTTACCGTGGCCAAGGAGATTGAGCTGGAGGACAAGTTTGAGAACCTGGGTGCTCAGTTGGTCAGGGAGGTAGCCAGTAAGACCTCTGACGTGGCAGGGGACGGTACCACCACGGCTACCGTGTTGGCCCAGTCCATTTTCAAGGAAGGGATGAAAAACGTTACTGCTGGTGCCAATGCCATGAGCCTCAAAAGGGGCATCGACAAGGGTGTCGGGACTGTTGTGGAGCACATCAGGACTATGAGCCGGGATGTCCAGGACCGCAAAGAGATTGCCCAGGTTGCTGCTATTTCTGCCAATAACGATAGGGAAATAGGAGAACTCATCGCCGATGCCATGGAAAAGGTGGGCAAGGACGGAGTTATCACTGTGGAAGAGGCTAAGGGATTGGAAACCACCTTAGAAGTGGTGGAGGGTATGCAGTTTGACAGGGGGTACCTTTCCCCTTATTTCGTCACTGATCCCGAGAAGATGGAGGCTGAGCTGGAAGAGCCCTACATTCTGGTTCATGAAAAGAAGATCTCTAACCTCAGGGATATGCTGCCTCTCTTGGAGGAAGTGGCCCGTACTGGCAAACCACTTTTGGTTATAGCCGAGGATGTAGAGGGAGAAGCCCTGGCCACCTTGGTGGTAAACAAGTTGAGGGGAACCCTGAATGCCTGTGCTGTCAAGGCCCCTGGTTTTGGAGATAGGCGCAAGGAAATGCTCAAGGATATCGCTACTCTAACCGGTGGCCAGATCATCTCTGAGGAATTGGGTATCAAGCTGGAGAACGTGAAGCTGGCTGATTTGGGTAAGGCCAAAAAGATAGTGGTGGATAAGGAGCACACCACGATAATTGGTGGCTATGGTGATGCCAAGGCCATAGAGGGGAGGATTACCCAAATCAAGACCCAGATAGAAAAGACCACCTCTGATTACGATAGGGAAAAGCTGCAGGAGCGCTTGGCTAAGCTGGTAGGGGGTGTGGCTGTTATCAAAGTGGGTGCTGCAACGGAAACGGAGATGAAAGAGAAGAAAGCCCGGGTAGAAGATGCCCTTAATGCCACTAAGGCTGCTGTTGAAGAAGGCATTGTGCCTGGTGGTGGTGTGGCTCTGCTTCGCAGTCAGAAGGCCCTGGATGAGCTTGTCCAGAAGCTAAAAGAGGAAGGGTTAGATGAAGACGAGGTGGTGGGGGCAAATATTGTTAGGAAGGCCGTTGAAGAACCCATGAAGCAAATCTCTAACAATGCCGGGATAGAGGGCTCGGTTATCGTGGAAGGGGCCAAGAAGCTGGATGAGAACAGTGGTTACGATGCCTCTTCTCTCCAGTTCTCGGACATGTTTAAAGCTGGTATCATAGATCCCACCAAGGTGGTGAGATCTGCTATCCAGAATGCTGCCAGTGTGGCTGGGCTTATGATCACCACTGAATGTGGTGTGGTGGAGGTGCCTGAGAAAGAAAAACCGATGGCTCCTCCCATGCCCGAATACTAAGAACTAAAAGGGGTCGGTGGGTCACCCTCACCGACCCCTTTCCTTTTCTATCGATAGCTCCTGGGCATACCCATTACATGTTCGCCTATGTAGTTAAGAGCCATCTGCTGAGTAACTGGGGCTAACCTCACCAAGTTTATCTCTCTCCACCAACGCTCCACGTGATACTCCTTGGCATATCCGTAACCTCCCAAGGCTTGCATGGCCCAATAAACAGCTTTGGTAGCATTTTCCACAGCCACGGCCTTGGCCATGTTGGCTGTAGCCCCTATCTCCCGATAGTGGGCCCCCTGGTCAAAGAGCCAAGCGGCCCTGTAGGCCAACAACTCAGCGCTTATGAGGCTGGCATAGGCCTCGGCCAAAGGATGCTGAAGGGCCTGATAACTCCCTACAGGATCAGCAAAGACCTTCCTTTGAGAGGCGTATTCAGAGGCTGCGTTGATGGCCAGTTTCCCAATGCCCACGGAAGCCATGGTGAAGACCAGTCTTTCAGGATCCAAAACATCCAGGAGGGGATACCACCCCTTGTCTACCTCTCCCAGGACGGCGCTTTGAGGCACCCATAGATCCTCCAAAACCACCTCACAGCTCTTGGAATAATTTATGCCGTGCTTGGGTATGGGACTCACCTTTATAGCGGAGTTGGGGAGATCCACCAGGAATAAGGTGATTCCATGGGTCTTCTTGGGTGCCTCTTCCATTTTGGTGGTCCTGGTTATGAGGAACATTCCTTTGGCCCTATCGGCTCCACTGATGAATATCTTGGTTCCATTGATCCTGAAGCCGTCACCGTCCCTCTTGGCAAAGGTCTCAGTACGAAAGGTATTGGTGCCAGCATTAGGCTCAGTAAGGGCCATACAGAACTCCAAGTCTCCTTTGGCTATGCCGGGAAGATACTTCTTCTTCTGCTCCTCGGTACCGTACTTCACTATGGGCATGGCTCCAAAGACCTCTGTGAGGCAGATGTACCAGTTTCCTGCCATGCCACAGCCATTGGTGCAGAGTTCTTCTATCACTAAACACAGTTCCGTCATGCCCAGGCCTACCCCCCCGTATTCCTCAGGGATCACTATGCCCAGAAACCCCGCTTTGCTGACAGCATTCCAGAACTCGGCGCCAAATTCTCCTTTCTCCTCCTTTTCATACCAGTAGTCGGGAGGAAAATCCCGGGCTATTTTCCTGGCTGTTTCAGCCATGAGCTTTTGTTCCGACGTAAAAGTAAAATCCATTTTGCACCTCCCATGATGCTTGTTGGTTTCGCCTTGACAAAGGAGACTTGTCCCCTCTGGGGTTTAGCGATACCAAATAACCATTAGTATGGTCAATAGGCATGAGTGGTCTTTTTCACAAATCGAGTAGAAAAAAGGGGAGGTTAATATAAATTTTTAGTTTGCCACGAAGGTTGCTTATCTCCCTTAGGGACGTATAAACCCTAATAGAGAGGTGTAACCATGGGAGAAGGCAAAAAGATAGTGACGATGAATAGAAAGGCCCGTCACAATTACGATATTCTCGATACCTATGAGGCGGGGATAGAGCTGAAAGGGAGCGAGGTAAAGTCTCTGCGCCAGGGGAAAGCTAATCTTAAAGATGCCTTTGCTCGGGTGGAAAAGGGAGAGATCTACCTTTATGGATGTCACATCAGCTCCTATACCCATGCTTACCAGTTCGTTCCTGATCCCCTGAGACCCAGGAAACTCCTTCTCCATAAAGAAGAGATAAGGAAGCTGGCAGGTAAAGTGGCTGAGCGAGGTCTCACCTTGGTCCCCCTCTCCATCTATTTTAAGAAGGGGAAAGCCAAGGTAGAGTTGGCTTTGGCCAAGGGCAAGACCCTGGTAGATAAGCGGGAAACCATTCGTAGAAAGACCATGGAAAGGGAAGTGGCTCGGGAGATAAAGAGGTACCGGTGAAAAAAGAGTAATAGGGACAAACAAGGCACCCCAAGCCGTGGGTCCTTACTCCCAGGGAGTAGCAGTCGGTGGCTGGCTTTTTCTGTCGGGCCAGGCACCTCTTAACCCTACTACAGGGGAGTTGACGGAAAGGGGGATGGAGAACCTGAAGGCCGTTCTTGGAAGGTTTTCTATGGGCCTCAGGGATGTGGTTAAGTGGACGGCGTACATGACAAATCTGGAGGAGATTACCAGGATGAACAGGGTATACCACCCGTTACTTTCTTAACGATTCCCCTGCCAGGGTTACTATGGGGGTGGCATCTCTGCCCATAGGAGCAAAGGCATGAGGTATCCATGGTGGCCTTCAAGGAAGAAGAGCCCTTGGCTTAGGTTCATAGACGGTCAGCAAAAAGGCTCTTGGCGGTTTAGTTCTTTTTTGCTATCTTTTAATCAATTGGTCAAAAGGGGAATAACCTTTGAGGATAGCCGTAGCCAATCAGAAGGGTGGAGTAGGAAAAACCACCTTAACTTTCCATCTTATCCATGCCTGGGCCGAGGATGGCAGGAAGGTCCTGGCGGTGGATATGGATCCCCAGGGAGATCTTACCAGTTCCCTTTGGAGGGGCGATCTACCCCAGAATGCCTTAGTTGCAAGGGTATTTGATGGTAATGAACCCCGACCCTTCCAGGTGGCCCCTGGGATCTTCTTGGCGGCCGCGGAGATATCTCTTTCTGTCCACGAAAAAGATCTCAGTTTGAAGAACTATTTTCGCCTCAAGACCTGGCTTGATGCTAAGGGGGGGGATTTTGATGCCATAGTTGTGGACTGTCCCCCCTCTTTGGGGCTTTTCACCATAAACGCTTTGGTGGCTACACGGTGGGTGGTGGCTCCTGTAGATGTCTCTCTGTACTCTGTAAGGGCCCTTAGGGACCTTCTGGGCTCTCTGGAGGAACTCCAAGAGATCGGAGAAGGGGCCAAGCTCCTGGGTGTGGCGCCTTTTGCCTTTGCCTCTCGCCAAAGGGCCACAAAGGCTGTCCAGGAGCTGTTAGCCGATGAGTACGGTAACATCCTCTTCTCTCATGTCATACCTTCCTCTGCTCGTGTGAGAGAGGCCATCATTCTGGGCAGACCCGTATGGAAACTTAGAAGGGATGAGCAGGCTGTTGGAGATAGCTTCAGGAAGCTAGCCTCTCAAATCTGGGAAAGGGCCCAAAAAGGAGATGAACATGGCTAAGAACCCCTTTGAAGAGTTGAAGGAGGGTCTCAAAAAGGGAGGTAGACCCCGATCCATCATCTCTGCTGTGAAGGAGGAGGAGAAACAGGAAAAGAACCACGCCCACTTTTATCTCTCATCAGAGATCTTAGACAGACTCCATCTCTTCCAGGTTACCCATAGAAGGGAGTTCCCCCGTTTGTCCCATGTGGTGGAAGCCGCCTTAGAAGCCTTTTTAGACCAAAGGGAATAGGATTAGGGTATGGATAAGAGTAAGGGGATCTTCTCCCTTTTCCTTTTCCCATTATTCCTATGGCCCATACAAATGCCACCTTCCATCGTATATCCTACCCTCCAAATAGAAGGGGAGGACTTTCTCCCTATTAGGGCAAAGGGGCAAAGGCCCTCCTCTGCCAGAAGGGCGGTTTCATGCTTGAGGGGGCCTGGGGAAGGGGGGCTGCGTTTTGTTAAAAAGGAGGTCATCTGGAGTGGTAATCTTAGACCAGAAAAAAGAGGGAAAAGATATACCTTTTTTATCCAAAAATCTGGTGAGTATACCTTGGATGTTGCCCTCAGACTCTTGGAACTATCGGGGCATGAGAGTCGAGAGGGTGAAGGAAGATGGTATAGGGCGATTCCCAGTATACGCCTTGCATGCTGTGGGCTCCTGGAATGATAGCCTTTATATTGCTGCTTATGGTGATGAAGACAAGATTCTCCAAAACTATTTGGATCACTTAAATTACCTTATCGGACTTATGGAAAGGCAGATCATAGGAGAGGATGAAGGATTGGTCAGATTCAACCTATTGGCCTTCAAGTCTGCTCTGGAGGATGTGGCAGACCGGATGGAAGAGATGGAAAAAGAGGGTATGGAAGCCCAGCTCTTGGTGAAGCTCTTGCCCACTTGGAACGTGGAGGAGACCATGGAGGCTTGGGAGGGAGAGGCTTACCGTGGGTACGAGTGTTAGAGAGAGGCCATCAAGGTTATGAACCTGTACCAGAGCTATCCCTTTTTCCCCTCAATTGGCCTTGCTCATCGTGGGTCATGGGTAAAGGACTCTCACCTTGGTATCTCCTCCGGTCCCCCCCTTTTTTACATTGGCCAATGGCTCTCCTGCGGGGAAAACTGGCAGAGAACCGTTGCCCGTCTGGGTCGATGGAGGGACTTTATTGTAAAAATCAAGCAAGGCATGCTTTGCAGCCTGATAGAATACAAAAAAGGTATTCAATGGGTTCCCTGGCCAGAGAGTAAGGGCAGCCCTTGATTATGAAAGGGAGGAACAGATGTCCAGAGATGTTAGGATAGCCTTACCAAAGGGAAGACTCATGGAGGAAGGCATCGAGCTTTTCTCCCGAATGGGGTATGATCTTTCCTCTATGTTGGATAAAAGTAGGCGACTCATCTTTTCCTTTCCCAGGTACGGATTCACCTTTCTCATAGTAAGGGCCCAGGATGTACCTACGTATGTGGAATACGGGGCGGCAGATATGGGCATAGTGGGGAAGGATGTTCTTTTGGAAGGGGATCACGATGTTTATGAGCCTTTGGATCTGGGGTTCGGCTACTGCCGCATGGTAGTGGCTCAACCTTTAGATATGGAGTTGGATCCCGAGGAAAGAGTAGGCTTAAGGGTGGCCACCAAATATCCCAAGATAGCCAGCTCCTACTATCATTCCAAAGGAATGACAGTGGAGATCATCAAACTCTATGGCTCTGTGGAACTGGCTCCTCTAACAGGCCTTGCCCATCAGATTGTGGATTTGGTCTCAACGGGTAAGACTCTGAGGGAGAATCTTTTGAAAGAAGTAGAGACCGTTGCAGAGATCACGGCTCGCTTGGTGGTCAACAGGGCTAGCCTCAAGACAAAATTTCAGGCTCTGAACGAGCTGATCAGCGCTATGGAGGCGGTCCTGGCTCCATCTCTTCAACTCTGATTTTCAGGGACACCTCTTTCCCTTTTACTTTTACCAAAGTGGGATAGGGAACCCCTTCTCCCGACTTTGACAGTTTAGTTTTGAAACTCCTTCTCTTTAAAAGAGTTATGGGAATATAAATTTCTTATTGCCTATGCCC
>WFSI01000010.1 GCA_015486105.1 Aquificota bacterium
ATGGTCAGGATGCAGACATTTCCGGAGGTTCCAACGATCGGGTATACGAAGACGAGTCCAAGGCCCTCTCGTCAAGCAACGACGATATCGTGGGCCAACTCTCCCTCTCCTATCTGGCAGGGTTATTGTGCACAGGCATGGGGAGTACAGGCTGCAGCAGCTACACCGTCAGCAACATTGGTCCCAAAGTGTATGTGAGCTCTCCTACTACTTCTTCTTGTCCCTTTTCCGTGTTGCTATGCTCAGGCTTAACCTCTAAAGGAAATGGGAGTACATTCCAGGTAGACAACACAGGAAGGGTCTGCGTTTATAGAAAGACCGGATGGCTGTGTCATCGTTTAGACGCTGATGGTTCCGGTACGGACAACGGCATAGACTTTAGCGATGCCCAGGGTGTGGACTCCAATGGCAACTGCCAGATCTCCGGGAAAAGGTCTGGAAACAACTACACCCTCAGCGACTTGTAAGAAATGCCAGAGGCCAACCTCCTCATAGTAGAGGATGACAGGGTTCTGGCTAAGCAGCTCAAGCTTTTCTTCAGGGCCCAGGGAGAATACAACATCATCACCGCCTCCAGCCGGGATGAAGCCCTGGAAATACTGGAGGGGTTCACACCCCAGGTAGCCTTAGTGGACCTGGGCCTGCCACCCTTCGAGGACTCCCCGGAAGGTGGGCTTTCCCTCATTCCCCCACTGGTAGAAAGGGGCACAAAGGTGATAGTGCTCACGGGGCAGACATCCAGAGAAGCCGCCGTTCAGGCCATTGCCTCGGGGGCATTCGACTACATCATGAAGCCAGCGGAGCCTGAGACCCTGGAACTCTCGGTAAAGAGGGCGCTATTTCTCAGGGAGATCGAGGAGGAGATCCGGAGGAGGGAGGGGAGGGAGGTGGTCATCCGGAGGGAAGTGGGGACCGTTCAAGGGGAAGAGGGCACCTCCCCACTTACTGAGTACGCCTTCTCCGAAGGGCTAAATGAGCTCAGGGACAAGTTCGAGCGGGAGATTATAGAGAAGGCCTTGAACACCACAGGGTTCAATGTGGTGCGCACTGCAAGGCTCCTGAAGATAAGCAGAGAGGCCCTTTACTACCTACTGAGGAAACACGGGATAAGAAGGGGGGAATAAAGATAAATAATGGGTTATGCTGAATCTTTAGGGGAGTCCTAAGAGATGAGCCTGTCTCCCCTGGTCATTCTACCCCTTATCACATTGGTGCCTCTGGCTTTCATCCTCATACCCACAGGAGTCCCCGCCAACTTCCTTCTCATCCTATCCTTGGCCGTAGGCATGGCCATCCTCCATCTGCCCCCAACCCTATTCCTGAAAGGGGTCATCTGCACCCTTATACTCCTTTATCTCACGGCAGCCCTCCAGGGTCTCTCCCAAAGGAAGGACTGGGCTCTGCTTTTTTTTCTCCCTCCCTTAGGCCTTATGCCCCTCTTCCTCTTCCCCACCTATCTCCCCGTAGGGGCAGTAGGATTAGCCCTTCTCCTGGTCCTGCTCTTAGAAAACCTCTCCTTAAACCATCCCAACCTCTGGGACAGGGTTTTCTTCACCATCCTCCTTGTCCCCCCCATCTTCGCTGTGGTCTTCCTTTTTATCCCCTTAGCCCTGTATAAAGCCTTGGATCCCAAAAGCTTTAAGGTGATGGCCCCCTTTTGGCTCTGCATTATGGAGGCTATCAACCTCTCAGCCTTAGTCACTGGATTGAAAGGGGAGGCCCTACGCATAAGGGTAAAGCCTTCTATAGATATCACTATCAAGGGCCTGGCCTTTCTCCTCATGGCCACCTATGTACTGATTATCGTCATCCTCAATGTGGTGACCCAACAGGGTTCCTTTGTCCAGACCACCCGCTTCATAGTGCTATCTGGCATCGTCCTGGGTGCCCTGAGCATATCTTGGAGAAAGGGACTTCTGCCCAGGGTCCGCTCCTACCTCCTCATTCATCTGTACCAGGAAAGGATAGACCTATATCGCCTCCTCTCCAGGATCTTCACTTCCTTCCTTAAGATCGAGAGTTACCAGGAAACCCTGAGGGTCTTTGTAGAGTACCTCCTGGAGGAAAGCCCCCTCACCGGTGCCTACGGTGCTCTCCTCTTTGAAGGCAAAGAAACCTTTCGTCACCAGGCAGGGGAGGAAACCCCCTATTGCCTGAGCCAGGAACAACCCCTGGATCCCCAGTGGAAAGTGGCCCTCTACCTCTATTTTCCTCAGAAGCCCGATGAGTTGGACAGAAAGACTTCCCGCATCCTCACCACCCTCTTGGCCCACCAGTTGGCCATCATCATGGCCCAGGAGAGGAGGGGTATGGAGGAGAGATTGGAGCTGGTCGAAAAGCTCAACCGGTTTATTGCCCATGACCTGAAAAACCTGGCCCAGACGGTAAAACTATACCGCCAGAACCTCCCCCTCTACACTCATCAACCCCCCAAAGAGACTCAAGGGGATTTGGAAGCCCTTTTTGCCCTCTTGGATCAGCGAACCCATAAGGTCATTGACACCCTCACTGCCCTGGCCCCTCCTCCCCCCAAAGCCCGTCCCTTCTCTCTGAAGGGGTGCACGGAAAGATTAGTGGAGACCCTCCCCTTCAAGGACAGGATTAAGGTTCAGGGAGGAGACGTCCAACTATTCTCAGACGATACCATGGTGACCACAGTGGTGGAGAACCTGCTGATAAACGCCTACCAAAAGGACCCGTCCTCCATCCGAATCACTCTTAGATGCTGGGAGGAGGAGGATAAGGCCATCATAGAGGTGGCAGACAATGGGGCGCCCGTGCCTCCAGAGCACCGCCAGAGCATCTTCGAGCCCTTCTTCTCCACAAAGCCTCAGGGTACAGGGCTGGGCCTCTACACCGTGAAGGAGACCATAAAGGTGCTAAAAGGAGAGGTAAGCTTTTACCATAGAGACAGGGAAACGGTCTTTAAGGTAACCTTACCCAAGGACCTGCGTGTGTAAAAATTTTGCCATCTGTGTGTAAAAATTTTACACTTGACGAGTATTTTTAGTGGTTTATAGATTTTAATCGAAAAATGTAGAGGAGGAGGTGATGCCTTGGAAGGGGGAGGATGAAGCGTTTGCAGCCAAAATATCAAACTTAAGGAGGTGAGAGATGCTGAAGGATAAGAAAGGTTTCACACTGATCGAGCTGGCCATTGTCCTGGTGATCATCGGAATTATCCTTGGGGCCATACTCAAGGGACAGGCCCTTATCC
>WFSI01000011.1 GCA_015486105.1 Aquificota bacterium
ATGAGGATTATGGTGAGTTGTTAGAGATTATTTTGGAGGAGAGTGAACGCTTAGACAATTTGGCCAGCGATTTTCTCCTTTTCGCTTCCCCTGATGCTGGAGCCAGGCGGAAGGAAGAGGTTGACCTTTTGGCTTTACTTGAGGCTTTGGTACGGAAACCCTCTTACCTTGGAAAGGTGAGACTGGAGTTCCTCCATAACCCCTTAGTGGTCATGGGGAACAAGGTCCATTTGGGGAGGGTTTTTGAAAATATCTTGAATAACGCTTTAGAGGCCGACGACAATAAGTTGGGTGTAGAGGTGAGAGTGGATAGGAAGGAGGGGGCAGCTTGGGTAGATGTTAAGGATTACGGTATGGGTATCTCCCAGAAAATAATGGGAGAGATCTTCAACCCCTTTTTTACTACAAAGCCCCAGGGAGTGGGATTGGGTTTGGCTATATGTCAGAGGATAGTTGAAGAGCATGGAGGCAATATATACATTGACTCCGAAGTAGGTAAGGGCACTACGGTTTTAGTGGTGCTTCCCCTTAAGGAGGCTTGAGGTGGGGGATTATAGGATTCTGGTAGTGGATGACGAACGAAATATCAGGAATGTGTTGAAGATACATTTCAGGAGGCGGGGTATATACTGCGATACCGCTTCTTCCATGTTTGAGGCTTTAAAAAAGATAGAGGAAGAGCCCTTCGATATTTTTATACTTGATCTCAGGTTGCCGGACGGGGATGGTATTCGGATCCTCCGGGAGGCCAAGAGACGTAACCCTCATAGTGTGGCCATACTTCTGACGGCTTATGGCACTGTGGATACAGCAGTGGAGGCCATGAAAATAGGGGCTTTAGATTTCATTACTAAGCCATTTAAAGTTTCTGCTTTTAAGGAGCTTATAGATGTGGCCTTCAAACGACTGGACCTCCAGAGGGCTCAAGAGAAAGAGCCTACCCTTACCGTAGATTGGCATGCCCTGGGGAAAAGCGGGGCCATACGAGATGTTATGGTCATGGCAAACAGGCTTGCCCTTTCTGATGCCCCTGTTCTGATAGTGGGGGAGACAGGAACAGGAAAGGACCTCATAGCCCGTATTGTCCACGAGAAAAGTTACAGAAGTAAAGCCCCTTTTTTAAAGATAGAGGCTTCTGATGCGGTGCCCCAGGATACGGAGATAGACATTTTCGGCTTTGAAGGGGGAAGAAAGGGATTCGTTGAGCTGGCTCATGGAGGGACCTTTTACATTGCCAAGTTGGAGTACCTCACCTCTCACATCCAGTCCAAACTTTTGAATCTCTTAGAGAATGGAGTTTACAGAAAGCCAGGAAGCCTGGCTGTGAAGGAGGCCAACGTCAGGCTCCTCTTTTCCGTGGAGGAGGCTCCTTCTTTATTGGTGGAGAAAGGGAGGCTGAACGGGGATCTCTATTATCGCCTAAAGAACCTTACCGTTGTGGTACCTCCTTTAAGAGAGAGAAAGGAAGATATATCTTACCTTCTTAATCGGTTTTTGGCGGGGTTTGGGGAGAAGTACGAAAAGAAGATAGAAGGTTTCACCCCTGGTTTCCTCAGACGGGTGGAGGGATACTCTTTCCCCGGGAACGTGAGAGAATTGGAGAGCCTGGTGGAGAGGTGCGTGGTTCTCAGCCACAAGGATGTTCTTCACGAGGATCTTTTGCCCCCCGGTTTAGAGGGAGAACATGGGGAGAGCTTGGATACCCTCCTCGAAAACGTGGAGAAAGAGATGATAGTAAAGGCTCTAAAGAGGGCTGGGGGGGTTAAAACTAAGGCAGCCGAGATGTTGGGTATATCCTTTCGATCATTGAGATACAGACTAAAGAAGTTGGGAATCACGGAATGATGAGCATGAATCCCAATTGACAAGATTTGTCACTGATTTATTCCTTATTGTCCTTTATAGTGGGCGTTCGCCTTGATATTTTAAAAATCGGTAAATTGGGGGGATTAGTGGAGAGGGGAAGGATGACAGGTTTCAGCCTCATAGAGTTAATGGTAGTAGTGGCCATTATTGCAATTCTGGCGGCTCTTGCCATTCCGGCCTATAGGGAGTTTCGTTTGAAGGCCAAGAGGTCTGAAGCCTTTATGAATCTTGATGCTATCAGGGTCCACGAGGAGGCTTACAGGGCAGCTAAATACGAATATGTCACTTGTGATTGGAATCCCAACGCTTACGTCCCTTCTCCTTTTGGCACCAAAGATTGGGATGAAGGAGGCTATTTCGAAACTTTGGGTTACAGGATTCAGGGGCAGCACTATTACAGGTATGGCGTGGGGGGATACTCTGAGGGATCAAGTGAGCTTCCTTTGCCCCATCCCGCCGATGGCTTTCATCAAGCCAGGGACAACTCTTATGACTTTGCGGCTATAGCAGAGGGGGATCTGGACGGAGATGGAGTGACGTGTAGGTTGTATGTGAGCGATGAGCCCCATGGGAGAGTCCAGAGGGACCCTGCAAGTGATGACTACTGAGAAAAAGGGGGTGATGTGAAAGGCGTGAAGGCATGGTGCTTAGGGAAGTAAGTTAAGAGTGAGGGTTAGTAGGTTAAATAGGGTTACTAAGGTGAATAAGGGGAAAATTGAGGAGGTGTTAGTGATGATCACTAAGTGGAAAGAGTTGAGGAAACACAACAAGGGATTTACCCTCATTGAGCTGATGATCGTGGTGGCCATCATCGCTATTTTGGCGGCCATCGCCATTCCCCAGTACAGGAAGTTCCAGCTCAAATCCAAGACCTCAGAGGCAAAGACCAATATGGGGGCAATAAGAACATGCGAGGAGTCCTACGCGGCGGAGCACGATAGGTATTACCTTGTGGGTCCGGCACCTGAAACCAGCATTGCCTCTACAACCAGGGACTTTGATGTTGTAAGCGAGACCAATTGTGCTCACTTTGCAGATATTGGCTTCAAGCCGGCTGGTAAGGTCTATTACAACTATGGGGTCAAAGAGCAGAACGGCAGTGGCAATCTTACTACTGCTGCCAATGTAAATTCTGCATGCCCGATAGGTGCTATTACCGATGGTGAGGCAACCCACGGTATTCACGATAATACCGCTGATATAGCTATATTAGCTGAGGGTGATCTTGATAACGACGGGAGTCACTCTTACTATGGATGTACAGATGAAAATGGTGAAATTGTCCATGCGAATGACGACTTCTAATAGGGCAAGTTTGGGGTAAGGTCTTGAATGTGGCAATTTCCTGACCTTCTAATTGCCTTTGATTGACGGTAGAAAGCGGGAATCTTCTTTGATTCCCGCTTTTTTATTGTTGATGCGACGGTTTCTTAGTCCTTTTGATAGATTTTCTCAGAGATTAATGGGGTTATAGACATGGCCCTTTTGCTAAGTTATTTTGTATTTTAGGCAAAGGAGCAAGGAGGTTGGCTTTGTTAAGGACGGAGCTACTTGAGGCATTTGAAGAGCTGCCCCCAGAGCTGAGGGGTCCCCTTTTGAAGGTGGTGAAGGCCATTGAGAGGACAGTGGGGGACTCTGTGAAGAGAGAAGACTTTTTGGAGCTAAAAGCCGTTGTTGCCGATTTAGCTCAGGCCCAGAGAAAAACAGAAGAGAAGCTGAGGGAACTCGCCGAGGCCCAGAGGAGAACGGAGGAACGTCTTGACCAGCTTGCCCAGCGTGTTGATCAGCTCACTCAGCGGGTGGATCAACTTACCCAGCGTCTCGACCAGCTTACCCAGAGAGTAGATCAGCTTGCCGAGGCCCAGAGGAAAACGGAGAAGGCTTTGGAGAAGCTTGCAGAGAGTCATGCGGAAACCAGAGGAAGGCTTGAGAGCATGTCTGATGCCGTGGGATATGAACTGGAGAATAGAAGCTTCAGGGCCCTTCCAGCCTTACTTAAAAGGGACCTTGGGGTAGAAGTTGAAGGTAGGCTGTTGAGGAGATACGTCCCTGGACCTGATGGCAGAAGATACATTCAGGTCAACATCTACGGATGGGGCAGAAAAGAGGGGGAGAAAGTCCTGATCTTAGGGGAAGCGAAGACCAGTCTCTCCAAAAGAGAGGTGAACAAGTTTATGAGACACGTCAAACTCGTTTCGTCCTTAGAAGGTATTGATGAGGGGCATATTATCATTGTGGGTGTGGTCCACACTGTCACTCCTGACGTGGAGGAGTATGCCCGGGATAAGGGCATCAAGCTGTACTGGTCTTACGATATTTAGAAAAATAAACACGTGATATTCTCCAGAGGAGTAAAGTC
>WFSI01000012.1 GCA_015486105.1 Aquificota bacterium
AGTTTTAGGCACCACCATCTTTTCAGGGATACTAATTCTGGCCCTTTGACAGGGGAACCTTTCGTTGTTAGTAAGCCATGGGAAAAGTGTGGAGGGAGGAAAGGATGAAGTTCTTCTTAGATACGGCTATTGTAGATGAGATCAGGGAGGCTGTGGAGTGGGGTGTAGTTGATGGTGTGACTACCAATCCGTCCTTGGTGGCTAAAGCGGGGAGGTCTATGAGGGACGTTGTCCTGGAGATATGTGAATTGGTCAATGGTCCTGTATCTGCTGAGGTCCTCAGCCTTAAGGCTGAGGACATGGTCCCCGAGGCCCAGAAATTAGCGGGTATTCATCCCCATGTGGTGGTGAAGATACCTATGACAGAAGAAGGTCTGAAGGCGGTAAATCGCCTCTCCAAATTGGGGGTAAAGACGAATGTCACCTTGGTGTTTTCCCCTAATCAGGCCCTTCTGGCTGCAAAGGCAGGTGCTACCTATGTTTCTCCCTTTATTGGAAGGCTGGATGACATTTCCCACGATGGTATGGACACTGTTAGGGAGATAGTGCCTATTTTTGATAATTATGATCTGGATACTCAAGTGATTGTGGCCAGCGTTCGTCATCCTCGCCATGTGGTGGAAGCTGCCCTTATGGGGGCCCACATAGCTACTATTCCTTTTAAGGTACTCAAGCAGATGGTGAGGCATCCTCTTACGGATATCGGCATCACCCGCTTCTTGGAGGATTACAGAAGGGTTTTTGGAGATAAAAGCTAAGGGTTGATTTTTCTTCCCTTGAGTATACGGGCCATAGTCAACCATTGATGGGGCATAACCTCTTGGGCCCTGGCTCGTAGAGATATATTGGCTTCAGAGAAGAGGGATGTCCAATCCCCTGGTCCTAAGCTGGCTTTCAGACTGTTGATCAGGGTCTTCCTCCTGTGGCGGAAGCCACTTTCCATCAGGGTCTTTGTGGTGTCTTTTAAGTCGCCCAGGGATGGGCCTTTCCATCTTATTTCCACTATGGCTGAGTCTACCTCTGGTGTGGGACGGAAGCATGCTTTGGATACTCGGTGGATAAGTTTCACCCGGTGGGTAAGTTGGAAAAGAGCCGTAAGGAGGGAGTAGTTTTTGGAGCTTATGGGGGCCAGAAGCCTTTGGCCTACTTCCCACTGGACCATGAGGATGAGGAGAGAGAATCTCTCTTCTAAATTCCAGAGATTATAAAGAAGGGGGGAGGTAATGCAATAGGGGAGATTGGACACCAGTTTTTTTGGGGGGAGTTCTTCTATTGACATCCTTAGGGTGTCTCCTTGGATAAGGTGAAATGTCCTTTCTTTTTCTAAGAGTCTGGTTAGAAAGGCACAGAGCCATGGATCCTTCTCTATAGCCCATACTTTCCTATTTTTATCCAGAAGACCTACTGTTAGAGCCCCATTTCCTGGTCCTATCTCTAAGACTTCCTCCCTGGGACTTAGGTAGGCATTTTTCAAGATGATCTCTCTTATGTTATCGTCTATAAGGAAGTTTTGCCCCTGCCTTTTTGAAGGGGTAAACCCTAAGGCTCTGATCCTGTTATAAAGGGACTTGCAGCTTTTCATATAGGTTTTTATACCCTTGGGACACCCTTTCTGGCCAGGGTTTTATTGACTTGGCTTTGGGCCCTTTGATAGTATTTTTCGCATTCGAAGCATTTTTCTATCCAAATTTGGGGGGAGTTATGGGTGTAGAAGAGAAGCTCCAAGAGTTGCGGCGTCTCAGTGAGTTGGCGGAGTTGGGGGGTGGTAAGGAGCGTATAGAAAAGCAGCACCGGATGGGAAAACTCACTGCCCGGGAGAGGTTGGACATCCTTTTGGATAGGGGGACCTTTGTAGAGTTGGACAAGTTCGCCGTTCATCGGTGCCCTCATTTCGGCATTGACAGACAAAAGATCCTGGGAGACGGCGTTGTGACGGGTTACGGTAAGATAGATGGCCGTTTGGTCTATGTTTTTTCCCATGATTTCACAGCTTTCGGAGGATCCCTATCCGAGATGTTTGGGAAGAAGGTATGCAAAATCATGGACTTGGCTGTGCGCAATGGTGCCCCTGTCATAGGCCTAAACGATTCGGGAGGGGCCAGGATCCAAGAGGGGGTGGTGAGCTTGGTGGCCTATGCGGATATCTTCCTAAAGAACGTGTTGTCTTCAGGGGTGGTACCCCAGATTTCGGCCATCATGGGCCCCTGCGCTGGGGGGGCCGTCTACTCCCCGGCCATGACCGACTTCACCTTTATGGTGAAGGGGACTAGTTATATGTTCATCACGGGACCCGATGTGATTAAGGCCACCACCCATGAGGAGATTACCAAAGAGGAGCTGGGGGGGGCCATGGCCCACAATACCGTTAGTGGTGTGGCCCATTTTGCTGCCGAGGATGACGAGGAGTGCCTCCTTATGATCAGGGAGCTTATGAGTTTCCTCCCTAGTAACAACATGGAGGATCCTCCTTATAAAGAGACCAATGATGACCCTTACCGGGAGGATGAGGATCTCAACTATCTCATTCCTGAGGATCCCAATAAGCCTTACGACATGAAGGATATTATCAAGGCCGTGGTGGATGACAATTACTTCTTCGAGGTTCATCCCCATTACGCCCTGAACATCATTGTAGGCTTCGCCCGGTTTGATGGCCAAGTGGTGGGTATTGTGGCTAACCAGCCCATGGTGCTGGCGGGTTGCCTTGATATTAAGGCCTCCATCAAAGGTGCCAGGTTTGTTCGCTTCTGTGACGCCTTTAATATTCCTATCATCACCTTTGAAGATGTGCCTGGATTCCTTCCCGGTGTGGCTCAAGAGCATGGGGGCATCATTCTCCATGGAGCTAAGCTCCTTTACGCTTACTGTGAGGCTACGGTACCTAAGGTAACCATAGTTACAAGGAAGGCTTACGGTGGGGCTTTTGACGTCTTGGGGTCCAAGAACGTTAGGGGGGATATCAACCTGGCCTATCCCACAGCAGAGATTGCTGTTATGGGCCCTGATGGAGCTGTTAGCATCATTTTCAGGAGGCAACTTATGGAGGCTGAGGATCCTGAGGCTGAAAAGGCTCGACTGGTGGCTGAGTACAGAAAGACCTTTGCCAATCCTTATATGGCGGCTGAGTTAGGCTATATAGATGAGGTGATTGAACCTAAGATCACCAGAAGACGCATTGTCCAGGCCTTAGATTCCCTTAGGAATAAGAGGGATACCAATCCTCCCAAGAAGCACGGAAATATTCCTCTGTAGGAGGGGATGCCATGTTCAAGAAGATCTTAGTGGCCAACAGGAGCGAGATAGCCGTGAGGATACTCAGGGCTTGTAAGGAGATGGGTATAGCCTCTGTTACGGTTTTTTCCGATGTGGATAGGGATGCTCTTCATGTGCGTTATGCCGATGAGGCGTATAATGTTGGTCCTCCCCCGGCTCGGGAGAGTTACCTCAACATGGAAAGAATCATTGAGGTAGCCAAAAGGTCGGGTTGTGAGGCCATTCATCCTGGTTATGGATTTTTGGCGGAGAATGCTGAGTTTGCAGCCAGATGCCAAGAAGAAGGTATTGTTTTTGTGGGCCCTCCCAAGGAGGCTATTGTATCCATGGGCAGCAAAACCGTGGCCAGGCAAACGGCTAAAAAGGCAGGGGCCCCTCTAATCCCTGGGACCTTAGAGTCCCTTTCTGATGAGGAGATCTTCTCCCAGGCCCAAGAGATAGGCTATCCTGTTATGCTGAAGGCCGTGTCGGGGGGCGGGGGTAAGGGGATGCGCCTGGTGAATGGCCAGGACGAGATGGAAAGCGCCATCAGGATGGCTCGTTCCGAAGCAAAGTCCGCTTTCAATGACGATTCCCTATATTTGGAGAAATATATAGAGAACCCTCGTCATGTGGAGATGCAGATCCTGGTGGATAAGGAGGGAAGGGGAATCTATCTGGGTGAGAGGGAGTGTTCCATTCAGAGGCGACATCAGAAGGTGATAGAGGAATCTCCCTCTGTTCTTATGGATGAAGACTTACGGAAAAAGATGGGGGAAGCTGCCCTGAAGGTTGCCCGAGCTGCGGGTTACTACAGTGCGGGGACGGTGGAGTTCCTGATGGACGCCAATAGGAACTTTTACTTTTTGGAGGTGAATACCAGGCTTCAGGTAGAACACCCTGTTACAGAGATGGTGACGGGCATTGATATAGTGAAGGAGATGATCAAGATTGCTGCAGGGGCTCCTCTGGTCTATCGTCAGGAGGATATTCAGATTAGGGGTCACTCTATTGAGTGTCGTATATATGCCGAGGATCCTTTCAACAATTTTCTTCCATCTCCGGGAACGATTATTGGAATGAGGCTACCCGATGGGCCGGGAGTTAGGGTTGACAGGGGTGTGTTTGAGGGGGCTGTGGTGCCCATGGAGTATGATCCCATTATTGGGAAGCTTATTGTTTGGGGCAGGGACCGGACCGAGGCTGTGGAGCGTGTCAGGAGGGCTCTTTCAGAGTTTGTGGTGAAGGGTATAAAGACTACTATTCCCTTTCACGTGGAGGTTATGGACAATCCCCTCTTTCTTGCGGGGGACTTTGATACCACTTTCATCGATTCTGTATTCAAGAAGATGGAAGAGGAGAAGGAACCTCGTTATTTGGATGTAGCACTGGCTACTGTGGCTGTACGTGCCTACTTGCAGGAGGTGACCCCAAAGGCTACCCGACCTGTCAAGGGCTTTGTGGAAAGCCCGTGGAAGCTTTATGGCCGCAAGCTTCAACTCAGGTCTGGTCTCTGTTAGGGCGGGAGGAAAGAGAGATGGCCTATATAGCAACTATAGAAGGATTGGAGGATGAGTATAGGGTGGAGGTGTTTCCCATGGGGGGGGACCTCTATAGAGTAGTTATAAATGGGGAGAAGGAGATTGTGTTGGACCTTCGCCGTCATGGGTGTTGCATTTACTCTGTTCTCATGGATGGTAAGAGCTACGAAGTAGATGTGGATGAGAATTCTGGAGGGGACTACAGTGTACTGGTTGGAGGTGAGCACTTCCGCATAGAGATCATGGATGAGATGAAAAGAAAGCTCCTCCAGATACTGGGGGAGAGTGCGGGAACTGCCACAGGAGAAGTTACTACAGCCATGCCCGGCATGGTGGTGAAGGTTTTGGTCCAGGAAGGGGATTGTGTTGAGAAGGATCAGCCCTTGGTAATTTTGGAGGCTATGAAGATGGAGAACGAGTTTAAGGCTCCCATGGACAGTGTGGTAAAGACTGTAAAGGTGAAAGAGGGTGAGACGGTAGAGGCTAACGCTGTTCTTGTGGTCTTGGAACCTGAAGAATAGGTGGAAGATACTGGAATAAGGAGGGCGCTTTCCATGAGGTTATACCATGAAAGGGCCATAGAGGAGATTAGAAAGGATATTAGCCATTGGGAGGAGGCTACCCTGGGGAGGCTTTTGGAAAAGGCTCCTGAGCGTAAACCCAGGTTTGGAACCTTTTCGGGTATTGAGGTGAAGCGTGTTTATACCCCAGCCGACCTCGAGGGTTTGGACTATAGGGAGGATCTGGGATTGCCTGGAGACTATCCCATGACGAGGGGCGTTCAGCCTAACATGTATAGGGGCCGTTTTTGGACTATGCGCCAGTATGCGGGTTTCGCCACGGCGGAGGAGTCCAACAGGCGTTACAAGTACCTGTTAGAGCAGGGCCAAACTGGGCTCTCTGTGGCTTTTGACCTGCCTACC
>WFSI01000013.1 GCA_015486105.1 Aquificota bacterium
CCATTGCCTTTCATATTCGGCTGCCTCTTGGGCGCATTGGAGTAAGAGTTTCTGGTCTTCAGGAGAGAATTTTTTCCATAGATTAAGGCCCGTCATGATAACAGCGGGGGCGTAGGTGTGGCGGGTCATGGCTAAGTACTTCTGGGTCTCGTAGATCTTGAAGGCGTATATGACATTGATAGGGTTCTCTTGGCCGTCAATGGTGCCTTGTTGCAGGGCGGTTAAACAATCTCCCCAGGCCATGGGTACGGCATTGGCCCCCAGGGCCCGGAAGGTGCTCACATAAACAGGGTTCTGCATCACCCTTATCTTGAGGCCCTTGACATCTGAGGGCTTGTAGATGGGCCTCTTGTTGTTGGTGAGGTTGCGGAAACCCCTCTCGGCAAAGGCCAGTCCCTTGAGATTGGCCTTCTCTAGTTCCTTCAGCAGCTCCTTGCCAATGGGGCCGTCCAGAACCTTGTAAGCCGTTTGGGCATCTTTGAAGAGGAAGGGCATGTCCACCACGGCAAACTTGGGGGCAAAGTTGGAAATAGGCCCACTGGTGATGATGGCAAAGTCCACGGAGCCCATCTGGAGTCCTTCCAGAAGGGTTCTTTCATCCCCCAAGACGGCGTTGGGGAAGATTTGAATCTTGATGCGGCCTTTGGAGTGCTTCTCCACCAGCTCTTTGAACTTGACGGCGGCCACGTGGAATCCGTCCTTTTCGTTGACCACATGCCCCAGACGATAGACCCGTCCTTGGGCTTTCCCCAATCCCCAGGTAAAGGCTATTAATGCTACCAACATAACAAGGGGTTTTTTCATTTTTTTCTCCTTATGAAGGGTTTTCTCTTGGTATAATTTGATAAATGAGGAGGCTTTTGCCTGTCAAGAACATATTACTAAGCCTCTTCTATTTCCACTTTTGAACTGAGGGGATATCTACCCATATCTACAAGTCCCTATCTTATGAATAAGTTTCTTCTGTATTTGTGCGTTCAGAAGCTGAATTTATCCCCGTAATCTCCCAAGAAGGGTAGCTTAGCTTCTTTACCCTGAAGGGCATTGACGATTCCTATTATGGCCAGAATTACCAAGACCAACCATCCCAGAAGGGCAATGATAGTCCCTAAAATGGGGATGAAGGCAAGGATCCAGCTGGCTACTATCCATACGATGCTTGCCACTAAGAGAACCAAACCCTGCTTGA
Source organism: Aquificota bacterium (assembly GCA_015486105.1). Classification (GTDB taxonomy): domain Bacteria; phylum Thermosulfidibacterota; class Thermosulfidibacteria; order Thermosulfidibacterales; family B14-G1; genus WFSI01. The sequence goes on from WFSI01000013.1 coordinate 1,190, forward strand.
TGTGAAACTTGGTGTAAGGGTTCTCCTTCTGAAGGAGGATGGGAATAATAACCAAAATGCCTAAATAGGAAAGCCAAGCCACGCTCTTGCCTTCGTTGATGTATTTCTCTCTTCCATATAGGGAGCCTCCTTTTCGTGTAATGGTTTCTTTCATAACACACTTTTTAGGCTGTGTCTTCAAAGGGCCAAATAGCGCCTTTTAACCTCTTCGTTTTTTGTGAGCTCTTCCTTGGTACCTTCGAATTTGATCCGGCCTTTTTCGATGATATATCCCCGGTGGGACACCCTCAAGGCGAAGGAGGCGTTCTGTTCGGCCAAAAGGATAGTTACCTGCTCTCTAATTTCCAGGATCATCTTCTCCAGCTCTTCCACTATGACGGGGGCTAGACCTTCGCAGGGTTCGTCCAAGAGGAGGAGATGTGGATTGGCTAAGATGGCTCGGGCGATGGCCAAGATCTGTTGCTCTCCGCCGCTCAGGTTTCCCGCCTTTCTATGTCTTAGTTTGTATAGGGTGGGCAGAACCTCGAAAATCTCCTTGGCTGTCCAGCTCCCTTTACGTCTTGAGGCCATAAGGGCCACTTCCAGGTTTTCTTCCACGGTAAGCTGAGAAAAGACCCGGCGGTCTTCGGGTACGTAGGACATCCCCATCCATACCTTTCGGTAGGGGGATAGTCGGGTCACATCTTCTCCTTGGAAGAGGATTCGCCCCTTTCTGGGAGGAACCAGCCCTATTATGCTTTTTATGGTGGTAGATTTGCCTGCTCCGTTTCGCCCCAGTAGGCATACTACCTCTCTTTTTTTCACATTTATGCTTACACCTTGGAGGATATGGCTGTCGCCGTAATAGGTATGGATCTCTTCTGTTTTAAGCATCGGCCGACTCTCCTAGATAGGCTTGTCTTACCTGAGGGTTGTCTTTAATTTCTCGGGGAGTGCCTTGGGCCAACAGACTGCCCTGGTGGAGAACCAAGATCCTTTGGGCTATAGAGAAGACCACCTTCATGTCGTGTTCTGTGAGGAAAAAGGTGATGTCCGTTTCCCTGTTGAGCCTTTGAATGATGGAGATCATTCGCTCTGTCTCTTGGGGAGTCATACCCGCTGTGGGTTCGTCCAGCATGATCATTTTGGGGTGGCTGGCCATGGCTATTCCTATTTCTACAAGCCTTTTGTCGCCGTAGGAGAGATACTTGGCTATTTGGTGAGCCTTGTTGGATAGTCCCAGCATTTCTAAGAGATCCATGGATTCTTCCTGGACCTGGTTATAGGAGTTTAAGCCCCGCCAGATGCTGAGGCCCTTGCCGTGATAGGCCACTAATGGAGCTAAGATGTTTTCTTTGACGGTGTTTTCCAAAAAGATGTTGGTGATCTGGAAAGAACGGCACAGGCCTAAGCGGCTGATACGGTGGGGAGGGGATCCTGTGATGTCCTTTCCTGCAAAGAGGACCTGTCCTTTTGAGGGTTTATACTTGCCTGTTACCACGTTGTAGAAGGTGGTTTTTCCAGCGCCATTGGGTCCAATGAGGGAGACCAGTTCCTTTTCTTCTACTGTGAAGGAGACATCCCTAAGGACCTGGAACTCTCCAAAGCTCTTGGATAGACTATCAACGATGAGGATAGGCTCAGTTCCCATGGCTGTTTCCCTTTCTGACTAGATCCGTCAGTGTTCCCAGCACCCCTTTGGGGAAGAAAAGGACAATGGGCACAAGAATGGCTCCTAAGAAGATCATCCAGGATTGGGTGTACTGGGTGATGAAGTGCTCTAAGAGGAAGAATATGAGGGCTCCTAAGGCTGGCCCCAGAAAAACCCTGGATCCTCCCAAGATGGTCATGAGTACGGGTTTGGCTGACATAGTCCAGTGGACCATAGTGGGGGAAGCCATGCGGTCGTAGATGACAAAGAGGGCCCCAGCCACACCGGCAAATCCCCCAGCTATAGTGAAGGCTATCCATCTGTGGAGCTTGGTGTTGATCCCTGTAAAGGCTACCCTTTCGGCGTTCTCCCTCATGGATCTGAGAAGGAGACCGAAAGGCGACCGGGTGACCCTCCATAGGAGGAGAGTGGAGATGAGGCAGATGGCCAATGTGAAGTAGTAGTAGGCCTGGGGAGAAAAGAGGGAGATGCGGGTTACGCCTAAATTCAAGGGGGGCACCTGGAAACCTGTGATGCCATCACTGCCCCCTGTCAGGCTTCTCCACTGGTGCACCAGGGTGAAGACCATCATGCCAAACCCCAAGGTGAGCATGGCAAAATAGATTTCGTCCCTTCTTACACAGAAAAAACCTATGATAGCTGCCCCCAGCCCTGCTGCCAAGACGGCTAAGGCCATGGAGGGAAGCATGGACAGATGGAGATCCTGGATAAGGAGGGCCATGGTATACCCTCCCAGGCCGAAAAAGGCAGCGTGACCAAAGGAGAGGAGGCCTGTGTAGCCAAAAAGGAGATTGAAGCTCAGCGAGAAAAGGGAAAAGATGAAGATCTCTGTTAGCAGTAGGATAGGAAAGATACCACCGAACAGGGGAAATAGGAGTAGAAATCCTATTACAACTATTCCAGCTCCGGTGCTCCTGAGCCTCATTCTATCCATCACTCTTTCCCGAAAAGGCCCTTAGGCCTTACCAATAATACCAAGGCCAGGATCAGGTAAGGAAGGGCCATCTGGATTTGGGGTACAAACTGGATACCCAGGGCATCCATTAATCCTAAAATTATTGCTCCTATAAAAGCTCCTTTAAAGCTCCCCAACCCTCCTACTACCACCACGATAAAGGCGGCTATGATGATGTTATCCCCCATGGCTGGGCCAATGGCCCTTAAGGGTGCGGCCAGCACCCCCGCCATCCCTGCCAGGAAGGTGCCCAAAAAGAAGACGGTGGTAAAGAGGAGGGGAACGTTGATGCCTATGGCCGATGCCATCTCTCTGTCCATGGCTGCGGCTCGTATCATCTTGCCCCAGGAGGTTTTGTGGAAGAAAAGCCAAAGGGCTAAAGCGGTGATGGGTCCTAAGATGGCTATGAAGATACTGTAAATGGGATAGGTATTCCCGAGAATGGGTATGGTGCCTGACAGTAACCTTGGGGGTTCTACACTGTGATACCCAGCCCCCCAGATGAGCTTTACGCCGTCATCCAATATGAGGAGTATTCCGAAGGTGAGGAGAAGCTGGTAGGATGCATCCCGGCCGTAGAGTGGTCTAAGGAAGGCTGCCTCTGTGGCTAAACCTAAGAGGCCTACCAGGAAGGGAGCTATCAATAGACCCAACCAGAAGCTATGGAGGGAGGATACTACTTGGAAACAGAGGTAGGCTCCCAGCATATAAAAGGAACCGTGGGCGAAGTTAAGTACTCCCATGACCCCAAAGATGATGGTGAGCCCAATGGAGATAATGAAGAGGAGCATACCGTAACAGAAACCGTTGAGGGCGTTTATGAGGAGGGTTTCCATTTATTTTCTCCTTGGACCTAATGAAGGGAGGGCTTTAAGCCCTCCCTTTTCCCTTACCATGCGTACCCGGGGGTAGATATCCTTTTGGTGCATAAATTTATTGCATCTTGCAACCTGTTTCCTCGGCCTTGGGGGTTACCTCTGCCCCGTTGAAGATTATCATGGGCTTCAGGATGCGTATGGGGTAGTTAGGGTCTGCCGCTGTTCTTCCCCAGGTTACGTTGAGGATGCCCTGGTGGTCCTGGGGACGGATATAGATCTTACCCGCTGGGGCCTCAAAGGTGAGTCCTTCCAGTGCCTTGATGACGGCCATCTTTTCTGTGGTACCTGCCTTTTCGATGGCGGCCTTCAGGGCGTAGACGGCAGAGTAAGCGTTTTGGGCGTTGTAGCTGGGATAGACTCCATACCTGGCTTTGTAAGCCTCTACAAAATGCTTGTTTAATGGGGTATTATTGGCCAGGAACCAATAGCGGGTACCTACCCAAATTCCTGTGGGCATCTGGTCCTTAAGGGCATAGAGCACCTCAGTAGCTGCGCCCAAGGACATAAGGACAGTGAACTTCTGCTTGAAGAACCCCATCTTGTTGGCCTGTTTGACAAAGTTGACCAGGTCTCCTGACCACAGGGAGATGAAGACCCCATCGGGCTTGGCGGCCATGATAGAGGTGATGTAGGGGGAGTAATCTTCCGTGGCTATTTTGGGGAAGGCCACGGTTTTCATGAACCGGGCCTTGGGATTAAGTTTGCTTAGGTACTTCTGGAAGTACTCCCAGGACTGGTGACCAAAGGCGTAATCAGGGCCTACAGTGGTCCACTTTATGGCTTTTGTTTTAGCGGCTATTTTAGCGGCAGCCATGACGTTCTGGTTGATGTTGACGCTCACCCTAAAGGTGTACCTGTTGCACTGAGAGCCTGTCACATCAGGGGTGGCAGCGTGGGTGATGATGAGGGGCACCTTTAGCTCTTTCAAATAGGGCACTACACCCTTGGCCACCCCGCTGCTGTCAAGGCCAATGAGAAAATCCACATGTTTCTCATAAACCAATTTGCGGATGGCCCTCAGGGCGATAGGAGGTTTGGCGTGGGAGTCTTCGAAGTAAACCTCCAGATTTTTACCTAAGATGCCTCCTGACTTGTTGATCTCGTCTACGGCTAATAGGAGACCCTGTTTGGCGAACTGGCCATAGGTGGCGGCGAAACCAGAGAAGATATAGACAGAGCCGATCTTAATCTTCCCCTTGCTGGCCATACCTTGTCCGGGCATAACCAGTAGGAGAGCCAAGGCCCATGCCATTACTCCTGCTATCCATCCCTTTTTCATGGCGACCTCCTTTGTGGAGAATTGATACGGTTATTATAACTTAAAAAATAGAAGAGAAGTCAAGAAAAGAAGGGTTTTAGAAGTTAGGCTGGTTTTGAAGGATTTTTATGGGGTTATGAAGTCCAGAACTTGGGTCAGGTGGTGGATGGTGTGGTGGGGTTGGGGTAACTCCGGCGGATACTTTCCTTTTTGGGGGTTATAGTAGACAGCCTTCATACCAGCCTTTAAGGCACCTACCACATCAGCATCGGGTGTATCTCCCACGTGCATGGCCTTCTCTGGAGGGACCCTTAGGTGACGGAGGGCCAAATGAAAGATCTCTGGTCGGGGTTTCCTGTAGCGTACCTCCGAGGAGAACAGAAGGATCTTGAACTTGTCTTGGAGTTGGTAGTGTCTCAAAAGGGCTTTTTCTATCTGGCCGTGGATTGTGTTGGAGATGATAGCAAGGGGTATACCACGTTCCATGAGCTTCTGAAGGGTTTCCAAGGCCCCTGGAAGGGGGCCGGGAAGCCGTTCGAAAACGGCCTTTATATAGATCTTTTCCAGGTGGTCCAAAGGGGCCTGGTTGATGCCCAACTGTTTTACTGTCCGCCGGATGATCTCGTCTAAAGGGATTTCTAACCCTGAGGTTTCCCTTTCCCTGTTCATCTCTACGATTACTTGCTGGAAGGCCCTCTCTATGTCCTGGGGAGGCATACTTAGCACCTTGGAGAACCCCTCAATCCTGATGCGACGGACTTCCTCTAACTCCTGAGGGCTGAGGAAACCGAAAAGGGTTTCCCAAAAATCGAAAGAGACGGCTTCTACCCTTTCCATATTATCCTATGCCTTTACATTTATTCCTGCATAGAAAAAGTATAGTCCAAAAATGAAAAGGACCAGGGCACATACCTTCAAGAGCCAAGCGTAGCTTTTTGCGCCCAGGAATCTTCTTCCAGACGCCACCAGTCCTGAGATGAAGGAGTACCAGGCCAAGTCTGCTAAGATGTGGCCTATATAGAAAAAGGCTACTCCGGCCCATCCCTTTTTGAGGGCAATGCTGAGATAAGCTAAGCCTATAGTAGCCCACCATAAGAACCAGTAGGGATTTGAGAGGCTGGTGAGTATTCCCTTGATGGGGAGATCCATCCAGCCTTGGGGTTTGTCCTCCCATTGGTCTGATTGGAAAGAGGCAAAGGACTCCCTGTAAGTCTGCCAGGCTAGCCAAAAGAGGACGGCTCCTCCCACTATTCCCAATATACGCTCGGCTATGGGTCCTTGCAGCACGGTCCCCATACCTATAACCACGGCTATGACCACAGGCACTTCCAGGATAGCATGCCCTAAGACGATGAGGGGACCAACTTTGAAGCCTCTTTTGGCTGATTCTGCCAGGGTTATGGTGAGAACCGGTCCCGGCGAGGCGGCGCCAGAGAAGGCTATCAGAAAGGACCCTATCCCTATTGCCACCAACCCCGCCATACCTCTCCTCCTTCGTCGGAGTGATTTGTATCAGAGAGGAAATGGACACACCAGAGGCAACAGTGCTGTTTCATCCCCATTTCCCTGATAATGGGCATAAGGTTAGACTCAGCTTGGCTCACTGTATTAAAAAACAGGTTGTTTATTGCACATCTCTCCCATAAGCTGTATTATAAAAATATCTCATGGAGAGAGGGGCCCAGGTGATATTCAAGAAATGGCTAAGAGGAAGTGAGGGAGAGAAAACCCCCCTTTTTGTCCTCCTGTTGTGGGGTTTGGTCCTTGCCCTGGGGGCGCCCTTAGGGTGGCTCATCGTAGAGGCCCTCATGGGTCTCACCATTGCCCCCGTCTATCGAGTGGTCCTGTACCTCTACATCACCCTGGGCACTGCGCTTGCCTTTGTCGTCTTTGCAGGGATCGTGGTGGCCAGAATGGAGAAGGAGAAACGACTCTTCGATCACATAGCTTCCTCTGAGGCCGAGCTTGCCAGGAGAGAAGAGATGGCCCGCCATGAGTTAGAGTTGACCAAGGAGAAGATGCTTAAGATAAACCAGTTTGGTGTGCTGATCGGAAAGTCCACCAATGAGGAGGAGGTATACTACAATCTGGCCCACGCTACCCATGTGGCCCTGGGGTTTGACAGGGTAAATATCTTGAAGAGGGGGAACGCGGGCTTGGTGATAGCGGAGGCCCGAGGCATAAAACCAAAAGACAGGCAAGAGGAGAAGAGACTGGAAGAGATGGCCATTCCATGCTCAGAGGAAGGTGGGGCTATTGGGATAGCCTGCAAGGAGAATCGCTCCTTTATATTCACCACAAACGACTACATTCCTCCCAAGTACCGGTTGCCTTCACCTTACAGTGAGATCGAGGCCATACGTTCCAGGTCCTTTTTGCTGGTGCCCGTTAAGTTGGAGGGTGAGAGGTGCGCCAAGGCGGTGGTGGCTGCTGATAGAAAGCTTAGAAGGACCGAGGTGACCGGTGAGGATCTGCTCTCTCTGGGAATATTAGCCGATATAGCCGGCACCACTTTGACCCGTCTCACCCTGGAAGAGAGGCTGGAAATACTGGCCACCATTGACGGGTTGACGGGTATTTTCAACAGGAGGACCTGGATGGAGATTGCAGAAAACGAATTGAACAGGGCTGGAAGGTACAAGTATCCTTTCTCCATGGTGATGCTTGACATCGACGATTTCAAGAATGTGAACGACACCTGGGGTCATCAAGCGGGAGATGTGGTACTCAAATCCATAGGGTTCATATTGAAGAGAAGCTGTCGCAAGGTGGATGTGCCAGGGAGGTATGGGGGTGAGGAGTTCGTGCTCCTCCTTCCCCACACCGATGGAGAAGCTGCTCGAAAGGTGGCAGAGAAGATCAGGAAGGCTTTGGAGGTTGCTGATATGGGGGTTCCCACCACCATAACCGCCACCTTTGGGGTTTCCTGGTTCAATCCAGAGCATCCGGACACCACTATAGATCAGGTGCTCCTGAGGGCAGATAAGGCCCTCTACAGAGGGAAGGACTTGGGAAAGAACGTTGTGATGATCAGTTGGGAAGAAGGAGGTATGAAGTATGAAACGGTTGATCTTTCCCATGGGGGGCCCCCAACATACTGAAGAGACTTTGGCAATTGCCAGGGATGTAGCCCTTGAAAGGGGCATTTCCCATGTGGTGGTGGCATCTACCCAGGGAGATACTGCGCGGGCAGCAGCCCTAATCTTCAGGGGCACCGGCATAAAAGTGATAGCAGTAACACACAACACAGGGTTTAAGGAGTCTGGAGCCCAGGAGATGGGTTCTGAGGTGCGCCGTGATTTAGAGAAGGAAGGGATAACGGTTTACACTGGTACCATGGTCCTCAGAAGCCTGGGCTCGGCGATCAGGGATCAATTGGGCTACTCCCAGCAGGAACTGGTGGCCAACACCCTTAGGATCCTGGGGCAGGGCATTAAGGTCTGTGTGGAGATGGCGGCTATGGTGGCCGATGCAGGATTGGTTCCCATCCAGGATATTATAGCTGTGGCCGGTACCCGGCAGGGGGCTGACACGGCAGTAGTGATTTATCCCCAGCCATCTAACAGGTTTTTCCACATGAAAGTGAGGGACATATTGGCCAAACCAGCGGACTGGTGAGATGCCAGGGGCTTTGCTTATGGGGAGATTTCAGCCTTTCCACTTGGGCCATCTCCAGGTGGCAAAGGAGATTCTGGGGGAGTTTTCCCGTCTCATAATAGCTGTGGGTTCCGCCACCTTCAACTACTTAGAAAAAAGTCCTTTTACGGCAGGTGAGCGTATATGGATGATCCATGAGGCCTTGTTAGAAGAGGGGCTGGATATGGGTAGAGTTTACATCGCGGCTTATCCCAACATAGAGAACAATGCTGCCTGGGCTGCTCATTTAAAGTCCCTTCTTCCCCCTTTCCAGGTGGCTTTTACAGGGAATGCCCTTCCCCATGTACTTTTGAAAGAGGCAGGCGTAGAGGTGAGATCCTTAAAGATGATCAGGAGGGATCTTTACTCTGCTACTGTGATCAGAGAGAGGATGTTGGAAGGTGGAGATTGGAAGTCCCTGGTACCCCATGCTGTGGCTAGGATTATCAAAGAGATAGGTGGGGTGGAGCGTTTGAGGTTTATCATGAGGGGGGAATCCGACCCCTTGCATTGGTAGGAGGCAGAGTTGAAGGGCGCGGTGATAGCCACTGGCGGTGAGCTTCTTCAAGGTCTTATTCAGGATACCAACAGTTCATACTGCAATAAGGTTTTGGTTGAGCTGGGTTTCACCCCTGTGGTGAACATGGTGGTAGGGGATGCCATGGAGGAGATTATCCAGGCTCTTGATTTGGCCTGTTCTAAGGCCTCCTTGGTTTTACTCTCAGGGGGATTGGGGCCTACCGAGGATGATATGACTAGGGATGCTGTAGCCCGTTTTTGTGGAGTTTCCTTGGGGTTTTACCAGAGGGCATGGCAGTGGATTCAGGAGAGGCTGGAGTCGAGAAAGACTATACCCAGAGAGGACCACAAGAGGCAGGCTTACTTTCCGAAAGGTGCCGTACTATTTCCCAATCGGGAGGGTACGGCCTGGGGATTTGCACTTTCCAAGGGTAGTGTGTGGATAGTGGCCCTTCCTGGAGTCCCCAGGGAACTGATACCCCTTATAACAAGGGAGGTGATTCCATTTGTAAGGGAGCATTTTCCCCAGGCTGGGGGGGTCCAGGGTATCCTTCTCAAGAGTTTCGGTCTTAAAGAGTCGGAGGTGAACTATATACTTAAGGATCTTATCAGGCTTCATCCCAGCCGGTTGGGCCTTATGATTAGTGAATACGCTGAGATTCACGTGAGGATTGTAGGGCCTACCCCTTTGGTAGGGGATCTCGCCAGGCAGGTGAAAGTGCTTCTGGGTGACTATCTTTATGGCGAGGGAGAGGAGACTTTGGAGGGGGTAGTAGGGAGGCTCCTGAGGAAAAAGGGACTTACCATATCCACGGCAGAGTCTTGCACAGGGGGTATGTTGGCCCACACCATCACCAACGTGCCTGGTAGTTCGGACTATTTTGTGGCTAGCTTTGTCACCTACTCTGACGACACGAAGCATAGGCTTCTGGGTGTACCATGGGAAATCCTGGAGCGCTACACCGCTGTGAGTGAAGAGACGGCCCGTTGCATGGTGGAAGGCTTGGTGGAGCGTACTGGGACAGACTTGGGCCTCTCGGTGACGGGTGTTGCTGGGCCTACAGGGGGAGACCCAGAAAGGCCTGTGGGCTTGGTCTATATAGGCTGTCACTTTCCCCAGATAACGGAGGTATATGAATACCATTTTCCCGCTGACAGGCTGGGAGTCAAGACCATGACGGTGAAGGCCGCCTTGGACAGGGTTAGGAGGTATCTTATGAAAACAGGAGAAGGCCTGTGAGGTCTTTTATAGCTATAGAGCTTTCCCATGAGATAAGGGAAGCCATGGCCATACTGGTGAAGGACCTTCAAAAAGATGGTATCCAAGGCCGTTGGGTCTCTCCAAATAATATTCATCTCACCCTTCGCTTTTTGGGAAACATAAGAGATGATCAGGCGGTAGAGATAGGAAAACTCATGGAAGAGGTGGCTAAGGGGTTTTTCCCCTTCACCGTATCCTTGGAAGGACTGGGTGCGTTTCCCCATGCTGCCCGTCCTAGGGTTTTGTGGGTGGGGGTGGGAAAAGGGAAGGATCATTTGATTCACCTTCAGGGAGAGCTTGAAAGGAGGCTTACCTCCATGGGTTTTGCCCCGGAAGATAAGGCCTTCAAGCCCCATCTCACCTTGGCCCGTTTTAAGTTTCCCAAGGAAGAGGTAAGGAGGAGGGTTTATCAGGCCTGCCGAAAAAGGGAACAGGCGAGATGGGGGGTGATGGAGGCTGCCTCTGTGGTCTTGTTTGAGAGTATGCTTTCCCCCCAGGGGGCACGCTATAGGAAAGTGAAGGAGGTAGCCCTGGGTGGGCCTTCCTCTTAAAAAACCCGATTGCGAAGTTCAAGCCTTGCTAATGACCCCCAGGTAAACCAGGCCCAGTGTAAAAAGAAGAATTATAGAAGCACAGGCCGCCAGGGGAGCAGCGACTATCTCCACAGAAACGGGTGCCTAAGAAAAATGGGAGAAGAGTGGTGATCTTTGAGGATCCGACTGAGGGACAAGACTATGTGGTCTCCTTTTCTCAGGATCTCGAAGGTCTTTTTGCTTACCTCTTTGAACTAGTGGAACTTTTCGCTCTGAATCTCGATGTAACCGATCTGCTTCTTTTTGCTCATTACGATCCCTTTATCCATGCTCCCTGGAGGAAGGATAAGGTCCAGGAAGATGAGGATGGCTACTATGACCGAAGGTATGGCCATGGCCTTGTAGAGGACCAGGAGTATTCTCTTGATGGGTCCGTCCATCTGGAAAGTTTCGTAGAGATCTATCTTTTTTGCCAAATTTCCTTGCCTTTGAGAAAAGAGAAGGCCGGGGCCTTTGAGGGACCCAGCCTTCTCTGCCAGTAACCTTCCCTTTCCTGCTTTATTCCTACTTAACTACTTTGACAAAGAGAGGCGCCAATGTGAGGGAGACGATGGACATGAGCTTGATGAGGATGTTCATGGAGGGACCTGTGGTATCCTTGAAGGGATCGCCTACGGTGTCACCCACTACAGCAGCCTTATGGGTATCGGAGCCCTTGCCTCCTAAATGTCCTTCCTCAATGTACTTCTTGGCATTGTCCCAAGCACCACCGGCGTTGGCCATCATAATACCCAGCAGCACTCCTGAAAGGGTAGCCCCAGCCAGCATACCTCCCAGGGCCTCAGGGCCAAGGGAGAAGCCCACTATGGGAGGGGCTATGACGGCTACTACGCCGGGTACTACCATTTCCTTCAGGGAATTGACGGTGGCAATGTCCACACACTTGGCAGGGTCGGGTTTAGCCTTGCCTTCCAAAAGGCCAGGGATCTCTTTAAACTGGCGTCGTATCTCCTGGACCATGGCAAAAGCGGTCTTGCCCACTGCCCTCATCGTCATGGCTCCTAATAAGAAGGGGATGAGTCCACCTATAAAGAGGCCAGCTACCACATCGGCCTTGGTGACATCAATGATTTTCAGACCCACCGTGGCACCGTAGGCTGAAAAGAGGGCCAGGGCCGTCATGGCGGCAGAGCCAATGGCGAATCCCTTTCCAATGGCTGCCGTGGTGTTGCCCAAAGCGTCCAGGCTGTCTGTGATCCTGCGGGTTTCGGGTCCCAGACCGGCCATCTCAGAGATACCACCGGCATTGTCTGCCCCAGGGCCATAGGCATCGACGCTCATGGTCACTCCGATGGTGCCCAGCATACCCACTGCTGTCAGGGCAATGCCGTACATGCCCGCTGCCTTAAAAGCAAGAAACACGCCCAGGGCTATAAGAAAGAGTGGAAGGGCCACGCTCTCCATCCCTACAGCAAAGCCTGTGATGATGTTGGTGGCCGCTCCCGTCTGGGATGCCTCGGCAATGGTGACAATGGGTTTGGCCGAGGTGTAATACTCAGTGATGAGGCCGATGGCTATACCCACCAGGGTGCCGATGACCAAAGCCCAGAATACCCCTACAGGGAGATCCAGCGACTTGGTAATGGGATATGCGACCACTAAAAGAATTATAGCCGCCACAAAAGTGGCGTATCTCAAAGCCGCCTGGGGATTCATGTTCTTGAAAACCACCATAGAGAAGACAGCTATCATGGAAGCAATGAGCCCCACCATAATAATGAGGATAGGATAGACCATCCAGTGATAGGCCATCTGAGCAGATAATCCCATGGTGGAGGCAATGGCAATGCAGGCTACCACTGACTCCACGTAGGACTCGAAGAGGTCGGCACCCATTCCTGCTACGTCACCTACGCAGTCCCCCACGTTGTCTGCTATGACACCGGGGTTTCTGGGATCATCTTCAGGGATACCTGCTTCAATCTTACCCACCAGGTCTGCTCCCACATCGGCTGATTTGGTATAAATGCCTCCACCTACCCTGGCAAAGAGCGCCATAAAGGAGGCGCCCATGGCAAATCCTGTAAGGATATGGGGGTCGTGCTGAGCGAAGAGAAGGAAGAGAACTCCCAGTCCAAACAGGCCCAAGCTGGCTACGGATAGACCCATAACAGATCCGCTGAAAAAGGAGACCACCAGTGCCTTATCTTGTCCGTAGTCGTTGGCAGCTGCAGCGGTGCGAACATTACCCATGGTGGTAGCATTCATGCCAAAGAAACCCGCTAAAGAGGAGCAAAAGGCACCAAAGAGGAAGGCCACACCTGTCCAGAAACTGATAAAAATGGCCAGAAGGATACCCACAATGAGCACGATAATGGCTACGATTTTGTATTCCCTCTTCAGAAAGGTCATGGCCCCTTCGTGAATCATATCTGCGATTTCCTTCATAAGCTCCGTACCAACGGGTTGCTTGACTATATAGAGATAAAGCAACCCTGCCATGACAAGCCCTACTATCCCCAGCAGGGGGGCAAATACCACGTACTGAATCATCTTACACCTCCACTAAAGATTTTTCATAACCCTACGCCATTACCTTCTATGAACTTACTTTCACTATCACCTCCTCTCGACCTATAATTTTTACTTGTTGATAAGGTTCATAGCGTTATCCAACCCTTTTCTCAAGACCGTTTCCACTCCCTGGGCTGCTAAGCGTAAAGCTTTTAGTAAGGCCTCTTCTTCGTGGGGTTCAAAGGGGGACAGGAGGAAGTCTATAATAGCTTGATGATTGTGCTCCCTTCCTACAGGACGTCCTACTCCAATTCTTACCCTAGGAAATTCTTCTGTGCCTATCTCAGAGACGATGGATTGAAGACCTTTATGGCCCCCTGTACCTCCTTGGGCCTTGATCCTGACTGTCCCCAAGGGGAGATCTATATCGTCATGAATCACCAGCATCTCTTGGGGTAAGAACCCTTGAGAGATCAAGTTCATGGCTGCTTTGCCCGATGTATTCATATATGTTTGAGGTTTCACCAAATAAACCCCTTGAGGGGCCAGGGCGTAAAGGGAGCTAAAACCCCGCTTTTTCAGCTTTACCCCCCACTGTTGGGCCAGGAGATCTACGACCATAAAACCCACATTGTGCCTTGTGAAGAGGTACTCAGGTCCAGGATTGCCCAGCCCCACCACCAGTTTCACCATTCATGGGTCCTCAGTCTTCTTCTTTTTCCTCCAGCTCAGTCTCTTCAGCCTCTTCTATCTCTTCAGCCTTTTCTGCAGCGGTGGTCATCACCGTAGCCACAGGCTGGGAGGGGTCGTCTTTTAAGGCCACCCCTTCAGGAAGCTGCACATCCCTGATAAATAGGGTGTCGCCTATGTCCAATCCGGAAATGTCCATGTACAACTCTTCAGGGATGTTTTTGGGGAGACATTCCACCTCAATTTCATCTACTAAGTATTCTATTACACCTCCCTTTTTGACTCCTATGGGCTCGCCCTGGAATTTCAAAGGGATCATGAGGCTCATGAGTTTTCCAAAAGTGACGGCATAGAAATCTACATGGAGCACGTCTAAGGTTACGGGATCCGTCTGCACGTCCTTGATGATGACCTTGAGGTTTTTATCTTCCAGCGCCAGGTCGTAGAGCTTGGCTTCACTCCATTCTCCTTTGAGGGTGTTCATGGTGGAGCCCTTGGCTTCCAAGGAGAAGGGTATGGCGGGCAAGTCAGGCCCATACACCACTCCTGGGAGGTATCCCCTGCTCCTCAGTTTACGGGCCACGCCTTTGCCTGTAGCCTCTCGTTTGGTTCCTTTAAAAATCACGCTTTCCCTCATAGTCCCCTTTTACCTCCTTTATATGAATAGAGAACTGACAGATTCTCCTAAGTGAATGCGCTTTATGGCTTCGGCAATGAGGGGAGCCACGGATAAAACCTTCACCTTGGAAAAGGTTGTTCTTAAGGGAATGGTGTTGGTAACCACCACCTCTTTCAAAGCCGAGGATTCTATTCTGTCCCGCGCGGGGCCTGAGAAGACGGGATGGGTAGCGGCGGCCGAGCATTCCACCGCCCCCTCTTTCAGAAGGGCTTCTGCGGACCTCACCAGGGTTCCTCCCGTATCTATCATGTCATCCAAGATGAAGGCTCTCTTTCCCTTAACATCCCCTATAACATGCATCACTTCAGCCACGTTATCGGCTATCCTTCTTTTGTCTATAATAGCCAGGGGGAGATGGAACCTTTTAGCAAAGGCCCTGGCCCTTTCTACCCCTCCTGCATCGGGGGATACCACTATCAGGCCTTCTATACCTCGGGCCTCCATGTAGTCTAGGAAAATGGGCATGGCCAGAAGGTTATCTACGGGTATATTGAAGAATCCTTGTATTTGCCCAGAGTGCAGGTCCATGGTGAGCACTCTGTCGGCCCCTGCGGCTGTCAGGAGGTCGGCTATCAGTTTAGCGGTAATAGGCACCCGGGGCTGTACCTTCCTGTCCTGGCGGGCATAGCCGTAATAGGGCATGACTGCTGTTATTCGCCCTGCCGAGGCTCTTCTTAAGGCATCTATCATCACTAAAAGCTCCATAAGGTTTTCGTCCACAGGGGGATTGGTGGGCTGGACAAGAAAGACGTCGCTTCCCCTCACGCTTTCCAGTATCTGGACATTGACTTCTCCATCGCTGAAGCGGTTCACCTTGGCCTTGCCTATGGGTATTCCTAGGCAATCGCATACCTCCTGGGCCAATCGAGGATTAGCGTTGCCGGAGAAGATCTTCATGGTCCAGGGCATCTTTTCTTCCTCCTTTCAAGCTTTCAAGGGCCTGTAACAGCAGGTTGGGGGATTTTAACCTCCCTTACCCTTTTCCGGGATACCATGGGGCTTAGCCCGGAAAAGTTGCCCTTTATCTTCCTCCTGCTATTAGAAGACTATCCATAGCTATTGGCTGGGGTGGGAGGGTTCGAACCTCCGAGTGGCGGATCCAAAGTCCGCTGCCTTACCTCTTGGCTACACCCCACCATCTTTCAAAAGAACCTGAATAGTTCCCCACCCCATTTTGGACATCCAAAAGGCCCCTTCCTGGGCCTTTTGGATGTCGTCAAAGATGCCAAACAGGGTAGAGCCGCTCCCACTCAGTAGGACCATGGCTGCTCCCCTCTCCTGCAACCCTCTTTTCACGCTTTCTAAGAGAGGATAACGGCTAAAAACAGGGTCCTCCAGATGGTTGAAGGCCCTGGATCCAAGCTCTCTTATCTCCCCCCTTTCCACAAAAGGCGCCAGAATATTAATATCGGTGCTGGGAGGTGTCAAGGGGAATGAGAGGTGGGAATAGGCCCAGGCTGCTGAGACTCCAAAGGGAGGAAGGGTCAACAGCAGGATTCCTCTTAGGCCGGCTTTCAGGGGTGTTAGGTCTTGACCCACTCCTTTGGCCAGGGCTGCAGGCTTCTCGAGGAGAAAGAAGGGTACATCGGCCCCCACCTTTCTTCCCATGTCCATGAGGGTTGTTCGGGGGAGCTTTAACTTGAGGAGCTTATTAATGGCCAGGAGGAAGGCGGCTGCGTTGGCCGAACCTCCCCCCAGTCCACCTCCTATAGGCACCTTCTTTTGCACCATTACCTCGATTCCTGGTTCTTCACCTAAGTGATGGCACAGGAGCCGGTAAGCCTTAGCAATGGTGTTGGAAGAGTCGAGGGGCACCTTAGGTTGGGAACACAGGATGGTCAATCCCCTTCCAGGCTTGGTGGATATATGAAGTTGGTCGTTTAGGGGTACCCTATAGAAGATCGTTTCTATCTCATGGTAGCCGTCGGGCCTTTTGTAGAGTACCTGGAGATGGAGATTAATCTTGGAGTAAGATAGAAATGTGTGATCTATCATAAACCTGAACAACCTGCCTTCAGCTTCTAAAACCTCAATGGCGGGGCCGATGGGACTTGAACCCACGCCCTCCGACGTGACAGGCCGGCGCTCTAACCGGGCTGAGCTACGACCCCGCTTGGGTTTTGGTAGGCGGAACAGGGTTCGAACCTGCGACCCCCGGCTTGTAAGGCCGGTGCTCTCCCACTGAGCTATCCGCCTTTGCGGAGGAATAGATAACACCGGCTCCCGGGAGTGTCAAGGTTAGCATTGGGGAGGGCATAAAACCCTCCCCCTATAGATACAATCATGTCTGCTGCCTCAAGGACAACGCACCTATGGCCCCGCCCAAAAGCACCAACAGCAGCATTCCCCATTGGGTCATGGTGGGCACGGAAGTAGGAGCTGCCCCTTGTTGTTGGGGCTTGTACTCATTGGCCCTTATGTCTGCCGTTGCCGTCTCCGTTCATGATTCCATCATCTGAAAATTTTTGCGTGAGCTGCTTTTTGTTTTCTATGAATGGTCCTGGCCTATTCTATGAGCCGGTGTTGGGCATCATAAGGGCGACGAATGTATTCGAAAGGAAGGGGTTATAGCCAATCTACCCCCCTTTTGTTACCCTTCCCGTGACCAGGAGGTCCCGGCCCAGTCTTTTGTGGGTCACCTTTTCCAGTTTTATGCCCTGGTCAACCCTTTCCAGGTTCAGGTTACCCACGGGGGGACTGCCCTGGCCCAGGATGATAGGGGCTACTATGGTGTGGATCTCATCAGCCAAGCCCTGCCTGAGGAAAGATGTGATAACCTTGCTTCCCCCCTCCACTAAGAGTTGGGCTACCTGCCTCTCGCTTAGCTCCTTCAGCACGGATTCTAAAGGAAGCTCACCCGTGGGACCTTTCTGCACTACCACTTCCACACCCTTTCTTTTCAACCCCTCAATCTTTGTAGAGTCTCCTTTCAGAGTGAAGACTAGGGTGGGAGGTGGGGTGGTGAAGAGTTTTCTGTCTGAGGACAGTGTGAGGTGGGTGTCCAGGACTACCCTCAAGGGGTCTTTGCCCTTCACAAGCCGGACAGTGAGCTGAGGATCGTCCAGGGTGGCCGTCTCTCTGCCCACTAGAACAGCATCGCTTATGGCCCTCAGGCCATGGGCGTATTTTAAGGCCTCGGGGCCACTTATCCATTGGGAATGGCCGGAGGCCGTGGCCATGGTACCATCCAGGGACTGGGCCCACTTCAATACTACCCAGGGCAGGCCCGTTGTGATCCACTTGAAAAAGGCCCGGTTCAGGTCCTGGCACTCCTCCTCCAGAACCCCTACATCTACCTGGACGCCGGCAGAGCGAAGGGCCTCCACGCCCTTTCCAGCTACCAGGGGATTGGGGTCCAGGGTGCCTACTACTACTCGCTTTATTCCCGCATGGATGATGGCCTCGGTACAGGGTGGGGTCTTTCCATAATGGCAACAGGGCTCCAGGTTTACATACATGGTGGCTCCAGGTGCCATCCAATCCAGTTTCTTTAGGACCTCTCTTTCAGCGTGAAGTTCCCCGTAGCACCGGTGGCACCCTTGGGCCAGGACACGCTCCTTCTGATCCACCACCAGTGATCCCACCATGGGGTTGGGGCTCACCCAGCCTGCCCCTCTCTTGGCCAGTCTTAGGGCCAGGGCCATGAACTTCTCATCTTTGGTCCTGGGTCTTCTCATTTCTGCCTGAACACCCTGGTAGCCGAAACCTGGTGAGTAGGCATGACCACCATTTCGCTGATGTTCACGTGGGGGGGACGGGTGGCACAATACACCACGGCGTCGGCGATGTCCTGGGCAGTGAGGGGCTGGAAGCCCCTATATACCTCTCTGGCCCTCTCCGTATCTCCTTTGAACCTTACCAGGCTGAACTCCGTCTCTACCATACCGGGATCCACGGTGGTCACCCGAATATTAGTACTTAGTAGATCTAGCCTCAACCCCAGAGTTATAGCCCTTATAGCGTGTTTAGTAGCACAGTAAACGGCTCCACCAGGATAGACCTCCCTCCCGGCAATGGAACCGATGTTGATGATATGACCCCGGTTCCTCTCCACCATTCCTGGCAACACGGTCCTGGTGACATAGAGTAGGCCCTTGATGTTGGTGTCTATCATCTCCTTCCAGTCCTCCACCTTGCCATCCTGAAGGGGATCCAGTCCCCGGGCCAGACCGGCATTGTTCACCAAGACCTCTATTTCCTTCCAGGAATCAGGCAGAGAAGCCAGGGCTTCCTCTATCTCCCTTCTATCCTTTATATCCAGGGTAAGGACATTTACATCTACCCTCTGGGCCTTTAACTCCCCTTTGAGGACCGCCAGCCTTTCTTTACGCCTGGCTGCTAAAAGGAGCCGGCAGCCTATCTTACCGAAGGCCTGGGCACAGGCTTTCCCTATACCCGAACTGGCCCCGGTGACGAAGATCACTTTCCCTTGCAAAGGCATGATTCTCTCTCCTTGCCCTGGATCTATTTAATTTTATCTTAATTTTATGGCACACTCAAAGGTGGAAAATACCTTTTCCCTGGCCCAGGTGAAAGGGGGGCTCAAAAGGCATGTGGAGCGCCTGGCGGGTACAATTGGTCCCAGGAGCCTCTACAAACCCCAGAGACTGGAGAAGGCCGCATCCTACATCCAGGAGCTCCTGGAGGAAGAGGGCTTCACCGTAGAGTTCCAGGAGTACAGCCTGTGGAAGACCCCCGTAAGGAACCTTGTGGTTTACCTGGAAGGGGCACCCCATGAGCCCTACTATCTGGTGGGCGCCCATTATGACACGGTGAGTCACACCCCTGGGGCCGACGACAATGCCTCGGCTGTTGCTGTGGCCCTGGAGCTGGCCCATCTTATTGCCCAGGGTGTTTTGAAGTCGGTCGGTCCCCTGGCTATTGCCTTTTTCACTTTGGAGGAGCCCCCTACCTTTGGCACACCCTTAATGGGCAGTCGGGTGTATGCTTCCTGGGCCCGGAGGGAGGGACATGCCATAAGAGGGGCCCTGGTTTTGGAGATGGTAGGGTATTATTGTCGTGAGCCGGGATGCCAGAGCTACCCTCCTTTCATTCGCCAGTTGCTGGGGTTGCCCAAGGTGGGAAATTTCATCGGCATCATCGGGGATGGCAAATCCAGAAAACTGGTGGAAAACCTGGAAACCGCCTTTAAAAGACGCCCTGAACTCCCCGTTCACTCCTTGGTGGTTCCTTTCAGGGGCTATCTGCTGCCAGCAACCCGCCTGTCGGACAACGCCTCATTCTGGGACAAGGGATACCCCGCCGTCATGATCACCGACACGGCATATTACAGAAATCCCAACTACCACACCTCTCGGGATACCCCAGATACCTTGGACTACTCCGCCATGGCCCAACTGGTGAAAAGTCTGGCCTCTTTTCTTACTTTGTTCTGGAGGCCCCTGTGACTTTGAAGGGTTGACTCATCGAAAATATTGTTTACAATTAACAATAAACAGTTGGCAGGAGATGAAATGGAAGTCTTAAGTGTAACCACGGCTGTCTTGGAATATTTGAGGGATAGGATCATATCTGGGGAGCTAAAGGCTGGACAGCGTCTGAGTGAGGCGGAATTAGCCACCAGCTTGGAAGTAAGCAGGGGTCCAATTCGGGAAGCCTTTAGGGTGCTGGAAAAGGAACAACTGGTAGTGAGCTTTCCCAGGAGGGGTACCTTTGTATCTGGGGTCTCTGTTGAAGACTTCCTGGACCTATATCAAGCCAGGGAGATGCTTGAGTGCTATGCTATAGAGCTGCTAAAAGAGCGTGAAAAAAGAGAACTCTCTGAGGTGGAAGGGGCCCTGGATAAAACGGTTGATCTGCCCTTTCCTCTACCCGGAGACACCGAGGCAAAATTAGACTACTTGAGGGCCTTTTCAAACTTCCACTTCAAGTTGGTGGAGGCGGCGGGTAACATGAGGGTGACGAAATTTTATAGGGATATCTCCAACCATCTCCTTCGGTATCAGTTTATGTATGCCTATATCCCTGGGCTCACAAAAAACTCTCAGAAGGATCATACACAGGTCCTAAATCTCATCAAGGCAGGGGAGTATGACAGGGCCAAGGAGTTCTTGAGAGTACATATCAGATCCTTCGTGAAATTGATGAAATCCTGGATGTTTGGTCCCAAAGAAAATCAGGGTTAGGAGGTTAAATATGGAAGGGAAAGAAATTACAAGGGAGTTTGCAGATTTTGTGGCAAGTATCCAGTTTTCAGACCTAAGTAGTGAGGTAGTGGAGCAGGCCAAAGATTACATCCTGGATTGTATAGGTTGTACCATGGGAGGATACGCTGTACCGGAGGGAGTAAAAATCGCCAAACTTGCCAAAGAGTTTGGCGCTGGCTCAGAGGCCACCATTCTCCCAACGGGCGGCAAGGCTTCTGCAGGGGCTGCTGCATTCGTAAACTGCAAACTTTGTAACTTCATTGATGCAGATGAGACCTTATACAATTACTATCATATCGGTGGAGTCCCTTTTTATGCTGCTTTACATGCTGCTGAGAAGCTAAAGGCCAGTGGGAAAGACCTGATCACAGCGGTAGTATTGGGTTATGAGTTTTCATACCGGTTTTGTCAGGGCTATGCCCTTCTTACGATCAATGAAGAGGGGGGCACAGATATCGCAAAGGCGTCGGGCTTTGGGTTTAACAGTATCTCTGCGGCTGTTGCAGCGGCTAAGGTTCTTGGTCTTAGTGGGAAGGGGATACAAAATGCAATGGGTGTGGCAGGATACTATGTGCCTGTACCCCTCATTTCTAAATGGCTCTATACAAAGCCCTTAGGCAACTTAAAGTATCAGGACATGGGCTGGTTCAGTTTTGTGGGGCTTATCTCTGCCCTCTTTTCTAAGGATGGATACACGAGCGATCCTAAGATCATGGACGAATTTGGGGACTATAGCTTCTGGAAGGCCTTTGGGATGCTGGAATTTGATTTTGAGGCCCTAATAAAGGACTTGGGTAAAAGGTGGGGAATAATGGAGATGGGGATCAAGCCTTATCCTTGTTGCAGGTGGTTTCATACCCCCATATACATGCTGAAGAATATTATGAGAAAAGAAGGCCTCAAGCCCGATGATATAGAGACCATTACCGTGAAAGTACACCCAGCAGTAGCAAAGAGTGACCTTTTTGTAAGTGTGGGTAAATGGTATGAATGGCCCATAAAAGACGCCGTTCATGCTCAATATAGCGCAGGTTACAATCTGGCTTGTGCAGCCTATGATGTGCCGGTTGGTCCCCAATGGCAGCTCCCAGAAAACCTTACAAACCCTGCCTTGATAGAATTCAGCAAGAAGGTGGTTTGTGTTAAGGATAAGGAGTGCGAGAAAAAGATGATCGCCTATCTGAAGTCTGGAGAGCCTAAAGGGAGGCTGATGGCTCAGGTTCATTACACATTAGAGGTTGTTTCCAATAAAGGCACTTTCGTTGACACAGCGGAGTATATCTATGGAGACACATATGACAAAGACCATTCCCTAAGCAGAGACGAGTTGATCGATAAGTTTAAGAGAAATTGCTCTGCTGTACTGGATAGAGCAACCATGAACAGGATCATAAACGCAGTGTATGAAGTCGAATCATTAGAGTCTATCCAGGATTTCACTACCCTTTTTAAGTAGCCCAGGAGGACCACTATGGAGGAGAAATTGTTGAAGGCATTGGCCGAAATTGTGGGGGATGAGTACGTTTCACTCAGCCCCTTCGAGAGGATCAAGAGCGCCTTGGATCCCTTTCCCTATGACCTTTCCCCTGAGGTGCTTCCTCGCTGCACCGTCTTACCTGGGAGCAAGGAGGAGATCTCGGAGATCATGAAGCTGGCCAACCAACTGAAGGTCCCAGTCTTCGTGAGGGGATCAGGGACGGTGCTCACGGGAGCCAGTAGACCCCATGAGCCAGGAATAGTGTTGCTCACCAGGAGGCTCACCAAATTTTGTATCATGGAGGATCATGGCTACTTTGAATCAGAACCAGGCCTCCGATGCGTAGAGATGGCAGACGAGCTCCAAAAGAGGGGCTACTTCCTGCCTATGTGGCCAGGGAGCAAGGTGGTAGCCAGCCTTGGTGGGCTGGTAAACAACAATACCAGTGCCCATACTATAGATGCCTGTATAGGAAAACCCAGCGACTACATCCTGGGTCTCGAGGTGGTGCTGCCCACAGGGGATATTATCGAGACGGGCACTAGAGGACTCAGAAGAATTGCTGGTATGGACTTCTCCAAGTTCTTCATTGGAGGAGACGGGCTGCTGGGCATTGTGACCAAGATCCGCATGAGGCTTGTACCCCTCTTCAGGGTCGCCTATGGCATTGCAGTGTTCAACCGCTTGGAGCCATTAGCCAAGGGAGTACAGCGAATGTATTTGGAGAAGGCCCCGCCCCCCCTCTTCATGGAGTTTATGGCCAAAGATGTGACTGAGATAGCCTACAAGGTGAAAGAGATGGAGCCACCCCCAGGTCCCATTGTCTTCTTTGTAGGGATCGGTGGAGACGAAGAGGAGGCAAGGAAAAAGATGGAGAAAGTGATGGATGCTTTCAGGAAAGAGGACCCTATAGAGGCCAGGCAAATAACGGATCTCGAAGAATGGTCCAAGCTCTGGAGCGCCAGGGAAGTGATAGCGTCCTATCTCATGGACGCTACAGGGGGTAAAATCGTGGTGGCAGAGGTGGTCTCCAACTTACCCCAACTGGCCCAGTGCATGCGGGAGGCAGAGGACTTCAGCCAAGGGCTTCCAGTGCTCAACGAGCTTCACAACTATCTCTTCGGACACATTGGTGCCTTGACCATGCATCCCACCTTCTTTGTACCCCCTGACTGGCCAGAGGAGAAGAGGAGGCGAGCGGTCAAGGAGTGCTTTCAGAGAGAAGCAGAACTAAATGTAAAGTACGGGACCTGCGGAGGGGAGTGGGGTCAGTTCGGCAAGAGGACGCCGTTCTTTATAAAGAGATACGGTGAGACCGCATACAACTTGGTGAGACAGATTAAAAGAGTCTTTGATCCCAATAATATCCTTAATCCAGGGATACTGGAAGGGAAGAGATAGGAGGAGCAAGATGCCTGTAGATGAGGCTAAATATAGCGAAGAGGCTTTGGTTAAGAGTATAGAGGATAACATCTTTAAGTGTTGGAACTGCAACTTTTGTTACTCTACCTGTCCCATAAACCAGTCCATGATCCCTTACATGGTCCATGGGCCTTCTGGTATCACCCAATCCATTTATTACGCCATAAAATGGGATCTTTTCTCCAAGAGGGAGGAACTCACTCACATACTGTACTCGTGCACCACATGCAATGGCTGTACCATCACGTGCAAGGAGATGAGTGCAGGTGTAGATGTGCTGAAGATCATAGAGGAAGGTAGGAAGCTCCTGGTGGACAAGATGATAGGGCCCGCTCCAAGCCAAAGGGGCGCGCTGAAGTCTCTCCAGAATAACGGCAACCCCTATGCCCAACCTGGGGAGGACCGTTTCAAGTGGCTTAAAGAAAAGGTCAAGTGGGTACCGGAGGAGCAGGTAGATTTTATCCTATTTGTGGGTTGCACCCCCTCTTATGATGCTACCATAAACAAAATGGCCCGGGCTATAATCTCTATTCTCAAGAAGGCAGGGATAGACTTTGGAATCATGAGAGGGGAGGTCTGCTGTGGTAGCCCAGCATTGAGGATGGGGGATCCATTCCTGTTTGAGGATCTCAGGGGGAGGAACACCGAAAACATATTAATGAGCGGTGCCAAAAAAGTCATAACTATCTCTCCCCATTGCTACAATACCTTCGCCCATGACTATGATCTTCCAGATGGGGTGGAGGTTCTTCACTACACCCAATTCTTGGAAGAGCTTCTACGAAAAGGTTTGATAAAGCCAAAGCCTAAGGAGGCAAAGGTCACATACCATGACCCCTGCTACCTCACCAAGCATAACGATATATGGGAGGCACCCAGGCAGGTGCTCACTGCTATATCCGGTTTGGAGCTTGTAGAGATGCCTCACAACAGGAGATATAGCCTCTGCTGTGGGGGAGGAGGTGGTAGGATGTGGTTAGAGGTGGAAGAGAAGGAAAAGATTGAAAGGATTCGTCTGCATGAGGCCTTAGGAGCAGGTGCAGGGACCCTCGTCGTGGCATGTCCGTGGTGCTATACCATGCTCAACAACGCCATCCTGGATATGGGGAAGGAGGATGAAATTGCAATTATGGATGTGGCCCAGCTATTGGATAGCGTTGCTTGATCTGGGCCAGTTCTAAGTAGACGTGAAAGTAATGGACAGAGAACCGCACCTTGGGTTAAAATTTAACTCGTAATTATCCTATGTTTGCATTCAGGGATCGGGCAACAGGAGGGCATTCTAATGAAGACAGTGCTCACAGGTGCCGAGGCAGTGGCCCATGGTGCCAAGGTGTGTCAGCCCCAGGTGGTAGCGGCTTACCCCATCACTCCACAAACCCATATCATCGAAAAACTGGCGGAGTACGTGGCCAAGGGCGAGCTTGAGGCCAAGTACATCAGGGTCGAATCCGAAATGTCTGCTCTGGCTGTAGTAGCGGGGGCAGTGGCCCAGGGTGTGCGGGCATTCACCGCCACTTCATCTCAGGGGCTCCTGTTCATGCATGAGATGATGCATTGGACAGCGGGGGGACGGCTACCCGTGGTAATGGCTATAGCCAACAGGGCCGTGGGGGCTCCGTGGAATATCTGGTGCGACCAGCAGGACATGCTTTCCCAAAGGGACACGGGCTGGATGCAGGTCTTTGCCTCATCAGCCCAGGAGGCCATGGATCTCATTGTCATGGCTTTCAGGGTGGCGGAAAGGGTTTTCTTGCCTGCCATGGTGGGCTTGGACGGCTTTGTTCTTTCCCACACCGCTGAGCCCGTGGAGCTGATAGAACCCCAGGATGTTGAGGCTTTTTTACCCCCCATGGATTTCCCCCTGCGCCTTTCCCACCATGATCCCTTTACCTTGTGGCCCATCCTGGAACCCGGTCTCTATCACCGGGAGCGCAAGGATCTCTTCAAGGACCACTCTCGGGCCTTGGAGGGCTGGCTTAAGGCCTTTAAGGAATGGGGAAAGGTAGCGGGTAGGGCCTATGCCCCTATAGAGGGTTACCGTCTGGATGACGCTACCGTAGCCTTTCTGGCTTCGGGTGCCCTGGTGGGTACCGTTCGATACGCGGTGGAGCTTTTGAGGGAGGAAGGAGAGAAGGTGGGGTTGGCGACCCTCCGCCTTTTCAGGCCCTTTCCCTACGATCATCTCCGGGAGGCCTTAGCCCATTTGGAGCGGGTGTTGGTTCTTGATAGGGCCTTATCATACGGGGCCGAGGGGATCTTTTCCCAGGAAGTGAGGAGTGCCTTGGGGGGATTGTGTCCTGTTCAATGTTGCGTTGTGGCCATGGGCGGGAGGGACGTAACCCCCCAAGGAATAGGGGATCTTTACTATCGGAGTGCTTTGGTACCGGAGGGGGTGGTGCTGTGGAGTTGAAGTACCCTTCCGTGGAGCATATGGAGCCGGGGCACTTAGGCTGTGCCGGGTGC
This sequence comes from Aquificota bacterium, assembly GCA_015486105.1. Classification (GTDB taxonomy): domain Bacteria; phylum Thermosulfidibacterota; class Thermosulfidibacteria; order Thermosulfidibacterales; family B14-G1; genus WFSI01. Next base: position 27,296 of record WFSI01000013.1, read on the forward strand.
GGCGCGGCACTCGCCATGAGGTTGGCTCTCAAGGCCATGGACGAGAAGACCCGGGTAGTGATTCCTGCTTCTTGCTGGTCCATTATTGCCGGACGCCATCCCGATGCTGCCTTAAAGCTGCCCCTAGTCCATACCCCCTTTGCTGTGGCTCCCAGTGTGGCCACAGGTATTCGGGCGGCCCTGGATAGGCTGGGTCAGAGGGATGTGACAGTCATGGTGTGGGCGGGAGACGGTTCCAGTTATGACATTGGCTTTGGCGCATTGTCGGCGGCAGCTGAGCGTAGTGAAGATCTCATTTATGTCTGCTACGACAATGAGGCTTACATGAACACGGGGGTTCAGCGGAGTTCCGCCACTCCCCCCGGGGCCTGGACCACTACCACTCCAAATCTGAAGAGAGAGGCCAAAAAGGATATCCTGACGGCCCTTGTAGACCATGGTATTTCCTATGCCGCCACTGCCTCCCCCAGCTATCCTCAGGACATGATATCAAAGTTTGGAAGGGCTAAAGAGACTTTAGGCTTCCGTTTCATCCTGGTCCTGTCTCCATGTCCCACGGGTTGGAGGATGGAGGAGGGCAAAACGGTGGAGGTGGGCCGTATGGCTGTGGAGTCGGGGGTGTTCCCCTTGTTGGAGGTGGTAGATGGCCGGTGGAGTGTTACCCATGAGCCTTCCTGGTCCCCCGTAGAGGAGTATCTGGAAATTCAAGGGCGTTTTGCTGGCATGGGCGAGGGCGAGAAGGCCTTTTTTAAAGAATGGCTTCGCGAGAGGTGGGAGCTGATAAGGGCCCGGGTGAAGCAAGGCCTTCCCTCGTGACCCTTTTGTCTTCCCCAGGGGTCTATGGCTTTTGCCCGGTGAGTATTACCCGGTGGTTCATGAAGCCGTAGTCCTCTTTGCTCTGATGGGGGGAGAAGTCGGGATAAACCCTTATATTGGTGAAGCCTGCTCCTTCCACCAGCGCGGCTAAGGACTCGGGCTCGTAAAGTCTTATGGAGTATGTGCGGTCTCGGATGAGGCCCTTTTCTTTGCTGATGACCATTTCCCGGGTGCTAATGGAGTTCTCATTCATCTTCCGCTGGCGGCAAACCAGTATGTCAGAATTTATTTCATGCCAGACATTGGGATTGAAGAAAGCCTTGGCGTTGGTCCCGTTGGCCACGTCGATCAGGAGCCACCCTCCCCGGCGCAACACGCGATATGATTCAGCCAAGATAGAGATGTCAGCGTCTATGCCTGGAGAATATCCCAGTGAGTTCCCCATGATGAGCACGTGGTCAAAAGTGCCGGAGCTCAGTCCTGTGCTTCGGGCGTCGCCCTGGATAAAGTTGATGGGATGGTCCAGACTGGCTGCAAGGGCTTTCCCATGTGTGACGAGGTGGTTGGAGTAATCAAGGACAGTGCACCTTTTGTAACCCCGCTTGCAAAGCTCAAGACTGTGGCGCCCCTGGCCGCCACATAGGTCCAGGATCCTGTGCTCTGGATGGATGGGGATCAGCTCACAGACCGCGTTCACCTCACGCCGAGTGGCCTCACTGTCCTTGATGGAGCGGGCGTCGGTCAGAAGATAGATTTCGTCAAAAAGGGTTTTCCACCACTCAGGATCAACCGCTATGTCCATGATGGCTTTCCCTATGGGCTCCAAAGCTGAAGAGCCCGTCTGAGGCGATGATGGCAGGAGAGCCGCCCCAGGGCTGGGAACGGGCGATCTCCAGCTCCTCTGCTTCTATCTTAACTATGCCGTTTAGCTCCCCCGCTAACCACATTTTCTCAAGGGTCAAACAGTCTGCCCATATGGCAGCGCAGTAGGCCTTGAGGGCCTCCATCTGGTCGGTTGTGATCACCCGGGGCCTGAGGGCGATCTTGATGGGGCCCAGGAGATAGGTGAACCTCTGCTCCAGGGCCATGGTCTTTTGCATCTTAACCAGCTCTACCGCATCGTGGTGGCTTATATCGAAGAGGGCCTGGTTGATCCGGTCCATGGCTTCTCTCGTGCTCATGTCAGAGTGCAGGATCCCTAAGGGCTGGACTCCCCCGCCGCTGCCTACATTGGTAGGCACCCCTCCATAGCGGCAGAGGAAGCCAAAGACAACCCCTGGTCCCACCAAGCAGCGGAAGTCGGTCTGAAAACGCTTCAAGACCAGCTGTCCCTCCTTCTCATCAAACTCAGGTATCTCCTCTGCCCAGAGCTCAAGGGGGATCTTTTCTTGAAGGATGTAGTTTCCTTCTTTCAGGGCAAGCTCAATGGCCTCGTTGGCGTCTCTGTGCACTCCACCTACCCGTACCCCCCTTCCTGAGTAGCCTCTCTCGGGTTTGAGAACCAGGTTGTCCCAATGGGCCCGGGCCCACTCAACAAGGTCCCTTATCTCCTCACCCCTGGGTCCTTGGGTCTTATGGGGATAGAACTGGCGGGTCCAGGGTGTACGTCTCACGATCTCCGGGTGGAACCGGCTGCTGTGGGGTCCGGTCAGCACCTCAAACATGCTCTTCACATTGATGGGTTCGGTACCCCGGGGGTTGATTACCCGGTTTTCACGGACTGCCTGGAGCAAAGGGGCTAAATTTTGCTTCCGGTGCAGGTCAAGGAGCACGTCGGTGTTGAAGTCCATGAAGATCACAGATACAGGCTGTCCCTGGAAGCTTACCTTTCCCTTTTTCAGCTCCAGTTTATGGGGTGCTATCAACACGCCGGTTATGCCGTCAATCTGGTTCAGGCGATGGGCGAGATTGATGTTTTCGGTGACATCTGCCAACGTTTCTTCTTCGGCCACTACAGCTATTACCCCAGGATTGGAGCCTTCCCGGGACCGGTGGACGTTAACAAGCATCTCAGTGAAACCCACCACCGGATAGAGTAAGGGATGGTCAAAATCGAGGTTGACCCCTGTGGGACGGATCTGGTTCAGCTTCTTCCACACTGCCTTTCCAATTTCCTGGGTTGTGCGCTGGTAGTCCCATCCCCCGGGGCTGCCCAAGTTCCACTCTGAGTGGTATCCCCAAAACCCTTTCAATCTCTCCCTCCTGATCTCCATTAGAAATTGAGCCTAACAAATACCCCTTACTGGGACAATATGCCTTCCAGGTTGTCAAAGCCGATTTCTCCTTGGCCCAGCACCTTTAGGGCAAACTCCTTAGGGTTGTTTTTGCCAAAGCACCTGTAAAGATCACGCATGAACCGCAGGCCCATGGTGTAACATAGCTGGTATCCAGGGCTTAATGCGTACCTGCGCACCGTGGAGAGGGCCTGCTTTCTGCTTATGCCTAAGGGTGTCAGAAGATCGGCTGCATTGGAGAGATCCCTTCTTCCCGTTTGAATCTTCAGATCCACTTTGCCCCGGATGGCTCGCCAAAGACGACGCTTGGCCAGTAGTAGGTGATTGGCCGGTCCCTGGAAGTAGCCAGTATGGGCCATGAGTTCCTCGGCGAAGCAGGCCCATCCTTCATAGAAGAGAGGGAACTCTATGTGTCGGCGCAGTACTCGATCCAGGTTCCACCGGTAGGTATCCAGGAGGTGATGCCCGGGGTAGGTTTCGTGGGCCGCTACCATCTGGTAATCAAGGGGTGGAGGCTTGATCGGTTCCTTTGGGGCATGGGCATTGATGACGAAAAAGGTGCCGCCCTTGGGAGGGTGCCCTGGTGGCAGGCTGTAAGACGAAGCACTCCTGATGGCTGATAGGTAAGATGGCACAGGCTCCACCAGAACCGGGCATGAGATGAAGAGGTCTTCCGTAATGAGGCCCTGTTTCACGCAGTGCCGTCCCAGTTTAAGCACCGTTTCCCGGTACAGGCCGACAAGGCCATCATCGGGCAGGGAGGGAGGGGACATGGAGTCCAGTGCCTCAGGCCAGGACTCCCCCTGAGAGAGGCGGTTGGCCTCTCGGGTCATGATGGCTTCTGCCTCTTGGATCTCTCTTTCCAACTCGTGGCAGACCTCTTCTATATTCATGCCACAGCCCATGTGATGGCTGACAATACGCTCCAAG
>WFSI01000014.1 GCA_015486105.1 Aquificota bacterium
GATTTAATGGGATTCAGATCAAAGAACCGTATCGAAAAATGCATACCTGGATTAAACAGCACAAGACCAGATATTGTCGCGAAAATTGAGTCCTATCAACATTTTTCAGACGCAAGTAACGCTTGGCTACCTAAATTTATGGATTTGAATAATGAGAATAAACATCAAAGACTTACACCACAAATAAGAAAAGAAGTAAAAGAGTTAAGAATAAGTTCAGGAAATGTAGGTATGCGGCTTTCAGGAGGCGCATCAATCAAAATCTCCGGTAATGCTCAAATAAGAATGGGAAATGCGATTATAAGCGGTAACCAAACAATTTCACCCGATAGTCCTGCAAGAATATTTGGCCCTGCAAAGCAAGAAATTATTACATGGGTATCCTTTCATTTTACAGATAATAATGAGCCAGTGGTGCCTCTACTAAGAAATTCTCTAAACGGTATTGAATCTATAGTAGAAGAACTTTCCAAGATGTAGAAGGGCTAACAAATCATTCCAGCGGACGGCTAATCGCCGCCGCTGAATTCGGCCGTTAGCGATATAAAACTATAGACGTTATAGACGTTAGCGATATAAAACTATAAAGGAGGTAAAAAAATGAAGATCAAAATTTACTTAGAACCAAGCGAAGACGGAGGCTACACTGCTATAGTCCCTTCGCTGCCGGGTTGCATTTCCGAGGGTGATACAGACGATTTGCTCAAGGTAAAGGGAATCGGCCCCAAAAAACTTGAAAAGATCCGTGCCTATGTTGTGGTAGGTAAAGAATAGAGGAATGCCCATGAAGTTAGCAACAAAACATCTTAGGGTCTTGGCAAGCTGTTAGTCGATCTAAATTTGCCTCTGTTACGGCCGAATACTTTTATCTTCCAGTGAGAATGACCCCTTGACCGCCGTCTTTTCCCATGCTATGAGGCCAGGCATGACGAAAGAGATGTCTATGTTAACTGCTTCTTGGTGGTGGTGGCGCATGGGGGTGCCACCAACCCCTTAGTGTAGCCTGAACCTTAAGGCCGTGGGTGGCACCTCAGTCACCCACGGCCTTTTTTTCTATAAGGGCCGTGGGCTTTGTGGCCCACGGCCCTCTTTCATTTGGAGGGTGAAGATGCTGATAAAAGAAAAGATCCTTAAAAAGCGGGGGCCCCTCTTAGTGGGGGAACGAAGGGCAGATTTGGAAACCCCTGTCTCCCTATTTATGAAACTGAGACCTATGGGCGCTAATGTGCTCTTAGAAAGCGCCCAGGAAGGGAAATACTGGGGGCGCTATTCCTTTATTGCCTTTGGCAGGCCCTGTTTCTCTTTTGAGCAGGCGGATTCCCTGGCCTGGCAAGAGGTACGGAAGTTTCTGGAAGGGCATAAAAGCCCTTCTCTTACCGATCTACCCCCCTTCCAGGGAGGACTGGTAGGACATATCTCCTATGATGCTATTACTCACCTGGAGCCCGTTCCCCTACCTTCTCAAGAGATGATGAAAGCTCCTCAGATGGCCTTCTTCAGAGTGGACAGTTTAGTGGTGTTAGACAACCTTAAAGGTCAACTCTTTATCGTGAGCCGAAATCCTTCTGGTGAGACCTGGGCCCAGGAAATAGAAGAGAGGCTCCAAGCCCCTTTAGAAGATCTGCCCCAAAGAGAGGCCCTTGCCTCCCGGCACCCTTATGCTTCCACTTTCACCCCCCAGGATTACATGGAAGCCGTAGAAAGGGCTGTGAACTATATCAGAGACGGAGATGTGATCCAGGTGGTCCTGGCTCAGATCCTCACCATCCCTGCTCAGGAAGACCCATTCTCCCTCTATCGCTCTTTACGCCAGGTGAACCCTTCTCCTTATATGTTCTTCTTAGACATGGAGGACTACCAGCTGGTGGGCTCTTCCCCTGAGGTAATGGTGAGACTCACAGGGAGACTGGTAGAGAGCCGCCCCATTGCGGGTACCCGTCCCCGTAAGAACGATTTTACCCATGATCAAGCCGCCATTCAGGAACTCACGGCCGATGAGAAGGAAGCTGCGGAGCATGTGATGCTGGTGGATCTGGCCAGGAACGACCTGGGCCGGGTGTCAGAGATAGGAAGTGTTAAAGTGACAGAATTCCGAAAGGTAGAGGCCTACTCCCATGTCTTCCACTTGGTCTCCCACGTTAAAGGGAAGTTGCAAGAGGGATTGGATGCCATAGATGTCCTCCGGGCCACCTTCCCTGCCGGTACCCTCTCCGGGGCCCCTAAGGTACGGGCCATGCAGATCATTTCTGAGTTGGAACCGGTGAAGAGGGGCTTCTACGGCGGTGCCGTGGGTTACTTAGACTACGGAGGCAACATGGATACCTGTATAGCCATCCGTTCTCTGTTCCATAGGGAAGGTGAGTACTACTTGGGGGTGGGAGCGGGCATTGTGGCCGATTCTCTCCCTGACAGGGAGTATGCCGAGACCATGAGCAAGGCCAAGGGAATGCTCACGGCCCTGGGCATGGAGAAGACCATGGAGGAAACAGCATGAAGGTTTTAGTGATAGACAACTACGACTCCTTCACCTTCAACTTGGTGCACCTCATGGGGGAGCTGGGTGCCTCTCCCACGGTGGTGAGAAACGATCACCCTTTACTGGACGGTGATCTTAATGGGTTCCGGGCCTTGGTGGTGAGTCCAGGTCCATGTACGCCTAAGGAGGCAGGTAAAAGCTTGCAGGTGATTCAGAGAGAGAAGAGTCACCTCCCTGTCCTGGGGGTCTGCCTGGGTCATCAGTGTCTGGCCTCTGCCTTGGGAGGAAAGGTGGTCAGAGGGAGAAGGCTCCTCCATGGTAAGGTGTCGCCTATCTTCCACCAGGGTGAAGGCATTTTAAAAGGCTTGCCTAATCCCTTTACCGCCTGCCGGTATCACTCTCTGGTGGTGGAGGATCTCTCCTGCCAGTTAAAAGTGACAGCCCGAGACGAGGAAGGTGAGATTATGGCCATTGCCCATGAATCCTTGCCCCTTTTCGGTGTCCAGTTCCATCCCGAAGCTTATCTCACCCAGTATGGCAAGGAGCTTTTGGCCAATTTTTTGAGAATTGCCCTGGAGGTGGAAAAATGAGGGCTATTTTAGAAAAGGTGCTTTCCGGTCATGTTCTGGATCACGGGGAGGGAGAAGCGGTTTTTGGAGCCATGATGGACGGGGCCATGCCATCTCCTGTTATGGCCGCCCTCTTGGCGGGGCTAAGGACCAGGGGCGAAGCACCCCACGAGTTGGCCTCCTTGGCCAGGGTTATGATGAAGCGTGCAGTAAAGATCTATCCTAAACGGCGGCCTTTAATAGACACCTGTGGCACGGGGGGAGATGGTCAAGCCACCATAAATGTTTCTACCTTGGCAGCCTTTGTGGTGGCTGGAGCGGGCATCTCCGTGGCCAAACATGGCAACCGGTCAGTATCCAGCAAATGCGGCAGCGCCGATGTGATGGAAGGCCTGGGACTGAATCTGGACATCTCTCCCCAGGATGTGGAGAGGTCCATAGATGAGATAGGCTTTGGTTTCCTTTTCGCCCCCCACTTCCATCCTGCCATGGCCCATGCCGCTCCAGTAAGGCGGGAGCTGGGGGTTAGAACCATTTTCAACTACCTGGGACCTATGGTAAATCCAGCAGAGGTAGAACACCAGGTAGTGGGGGTACCAACCTTAGAGGGAGCCCGAGTCGTGGCCCAAGCCTTCCAAAGGCTGGGCAAGAAAAGGGTCTTGGTGATCCATGGCCTGGAGGGACTGGATGAGGTAAGCCCCCAGGGAGAGACCTTAATCCTGGAGATAACCTCTGAAGACATAAGAGAGTATTTCGTTTCTCCCAAGACCTTTGGGTTTCCCCTGATACCCTTAAAGGATATCAGGGTCTCTAGCCGAGAAGAAGCTGTAGAGAGGGC
>WFSI01000015.1 GCA_015486105.1 Aquificota bacterium
ACTGTGGCTTTTGGATGGGGGGAGTGGGAGGTGGGAAGAAGGCCCTTTTTTGGGGAGGAGGGGGTGTTGTTCCGCATCCCACTGCCATGAGCAGGAGAAGCAGGACGGCTATCAGGCTACCTGTAAGGCGAAAGGGAAATAAACCTTTTTCTCCCATTTCCCTCTATCCAAACCCCCTTTTCTGAAATCTTGATGACCCTGGAACCTTTAGCTACCAATTCTCCTTCTTTCAATATCTTCCCATCTATAATACAACTTTTTCTTCTGCCAAGCAAAATCATAGTGAGATGGTGCCCTCCTTGTTTTTGGGGAGCGGCCTTCTCCATTTGAAGGGAGAAGGTGCTGGGCAAAAAAGGGTTCCTCAGGGGCACAGAGGGCAGATAACCCTTTTCTTCCTGCAGGGTTATAGGGGGTAGCTCAAAGGTCTGTATGGTGGGGAGTTGCTCTCGGACATAGGGCTTCCCTGGGGGATGGATTAACAGATACAGGGCGATGGTAAGGGCCACCATGAGGGGCAAGATTCTGGGCAAGAGTGCTTTTAAGAGGGGGTTTTTCATCGTTTGTATCCTACGATCTTTTTTCCTGCAATGGAGGCTATGGCCATGGGCAGGCTGGGAGCCTGATTCTCTTCAGTTTCTTTTTGGGGTGTCTCAGTCTTTTCCATGAATGTATTTAGAAAAAAGAAACCTCCATTATAATAAATGTCTGAGATGTGCTTTACAAAGTTGTTGAAGTCTACTACGGAGAAAGATGCCTCTAAGTCTATGCCGCCCTCCTCTCCTGCAAATCCGCCCTCTGCCATTTTGACTCTTATCCGAGCCAACTCTTCCAAGGTCTTCTTATGCCTCATAAGTTTCACTCTGTAACTGGTGAGGTCGTTTAGGGCCTTTTTCATGGCCGATTTTTCCTTTTCCACATGGGCGAATAGCCCTATGGAAAGGATGAGCGACAGGGAAGTCAAGAGGACTACGAAGGTATCCCTTTTCTTGCCTTTCATGGTTCTTCCTGCCCCTTGGGGTACTGGGCTTTGATGGTGAACTCACCCTCCCCCTGTCCGTAATCGAACCGAGAATTACTGACCATGGCAATTTTTTCCAAATCACCGACAAAGGTGTAGAAGTCCTCTTTAACGTCATAGTATCCCCCCACCAGCTTCCCCTCTATTTCTATCTGAAGCCTTGTTACCCGGGGCATGGTTTCCGCTGGAGGAGGAATCTGAGGGGTATTCTGGGTACCTCCAGGGCTTACTTTCATCTGGGTGATGGTGGCCCTGGGGGGAGCATGGGTGGAGAGCCAGAAGAGGAACCGATCCAGTTTTGGCTGGTGCTGAAAGGCCTGATAGAGCTTCAAAAAGTGGATCATGCCCTGGATCTCTTCTTCTGTGGGCTGGATCTTCAGGATCTGCCCTACCTCTTTCTGGAGGTTGTCGTGGGCCTGAATATACTGGTGCCTGAGGCCTATAAGGCTTATTCCTTGTTGCAATGTGAGCAGGAGTATAGCCAAAGATAGCCCCAGGGCGCTCAGATAGAGCTTCTTACTCCACTGGCTGGCCTTTAGTTCTGCGGTGTAGCCTTCATCCATGAGATTAAATTCAGGGGGGACTAACAGATTGCCTATCAGAGGGGCAAGGATTACAGGATTGTCCCGGTAGTCTGATACAAGCATCTCCTGAGTAGGTGCCAGGGAGACGTTGTAAGCTTCTTTGAGTGGGGAGAGAAGGGATAGGCCTTCTTCATCGAAGGCATAAAGGATAGCAGGCGTAAACCCTTGATTCTGCTTCAGGAACCGTAGGGTCTCTTCCATAGAGGATTGGAAGCCACCGGGTTCCTGGATGGCAGCCAGGGAGATGGTGCGGCTGTAAACCACGCTCCCTTTTTGGAAGAAGGTGCACTCGTATCCGTACTCGGCAGGGTAGACAGACCCTGCCGGTTCATTGGTCCATTGGGAAATAAGGGCAGCTAATGATACTTGGGGAGTGAAAAGGCCTCTCACAGGGCGCTCCTGGGGATTTAGATATTGGAGGATGCGGTCTCTTTCCTGGAAGGGAAGGACCTGATAGGCTACCTGGGAGAAGTTTCCCCTCTCATCCTTGATATGGTAGCGTAAAAGAAAGGGGCCATGGATAATACCTGTCTCCGTTACGGCTTTTCTAATGTGGAGTTCCATGAAGGTGGGCTTGCCTGTGGGGAACTCCCCTGTACCAAAAAGGGCGTCTTTGGTAGTGAAGGAGGCTATCAGGGGAGAGCTGATCTTTTCAAGGGCCTTGGATAGTCCTTCCAGCGGTCTGGAAGAGATGGATTCTATACGAAGCTTACCTTTTTTGGAGATAAAAAGGGCGATATGGGCCTTGGAATCTGTGACAAAGACAGAGGCAATTTTCTTGGCCACCCAGCCCTCCTTTGATAATCTTTATCATTTTTGAGGTGCTTATGGCAAGTATGTGGGTTACTTTGATTGATTGTGGGTTTTCTTGTAAGGGCGGGTTTTACATCTGCTATCCCATTGGGTGGTGTAAAATCTAAAAAAGAAGGGGGGGAGGAAAAGCCTCCCCCCAAACCCTATTAGTTATGGTGTCTTGTCGAAGAAGTAGACCATGTCCACGATCTTGTCTTCGTTGTGGCCGCAGGTTGTCCAAGCATTAGAGCTGTTTTGTACA
>WFSI01000016.1 GCA_015486105.1 Aquificota bacterium
GGCCTCTCCTCTCGTGTTCGCCGAGTCTAACGCCCACCAAGGCCGAGGGTAGGGGCCATTTTCGTCTCGTTATTTTTACCCTGAAGGGAGCTGGAATGGCAGCAAAGATCTCCTGGGGAGGGTGAATCCTTATCTCTAAACCGGTGATATTTACCATGGAGGATAGGCCAGAGGTCAGCATGATAGCCAAGAGGGTTGCCGCCAGCAGGTAGAGGAGATTATTGTTGGTGTTGGATGCCCCCACGGAGATGATAATAGTGATAAGGATATAGATGTAGCCCCACTTGGTGATCTTTACCCGGTATCTTTTCTTTAAGTTCACAGGGGTACAGGAACTGAAGCCAAAAAGTCCCGGAGGTACCCTAACCTCTCTCTCAGGCCGTAATCTCCCGGTGGAGAAAGACGATGGAAAGCCACATAGGGAAAGGCCCTTTTAACATCCTCGGGGATAAGGAAACTCCTGCCTTCTAAATAGGCCCAGGCCTGGGCTACCTTTTTCATGGCAATGGCCCCTCGGGTAGAAAGACCGAAACGGAATTGTCCTTCCCACCGGGTGTGCTGGGTGATTTCCATGATGTAGTCCATGATCTTGGGGGATACATTCACCCTTGTAACCTCCCTCTGGAGGTCCAGGATCTCCTGGGGGGAGAGGATGGAAGGGAGTTCTTGGGCCAATGTGTAGTGGCCGTCGTGGGCTATTATCTCTGTTTCCAGTTCTTTAGCTGGGTATCCCATTTCCAGACGCACCATGAAGCGGTCTAACTGGGATTCGGGCAGGGGAAAGGTGCCATAGAGCTCCAGGGGGTTCTGAGTGGCAATGACGAAGAAAGGACTGGGTAAAGGGTATGTATCGCCTCCCACAGATACTTTTCCCTCTCCCATGGCTTCTAAAAGGGCGCTTTGGGTTCTGGGGGTTGCTCGGTTTATCTCGTCGGCCAAAAGAATATTGTGGAAGATTGGCCCAGGTTTGAATTGAAAACGACCTTCCTGGGGCAAAAAAATTTCGGTACCCACCACGTCAGAGGGCATAAGATCGTTGGTAAACTGAACCCGGGCAAAGGTGCACCCGGTCACCTTGGAAAGAGCTAGGGCTAAGGTGGTCTTTCCCGTGCCAGGGAGGTCCTCCAAAAGGAGGTGTCCCCCTGCTAAGAGGGTAGCCAAGGAGATGTTGATTCCCTCTTCTTTACCTTTTATTACCGAGGAGACCAGGGCCAACGCTTCTTGAAGTCTCTTTATCATCATTGACTAATAATATAATAGCGGAGTGGAGAGAGTTTGCAACTCACTAAGGCCTCATCACATCTTGCTAAAAAGGTTAAGCGAATTCGTGGACACCTGCCTGATGGGGACTTTGGGCTGGAGTAGGCAGGGGTCGATTTATCCAAGCGTTAACTTACTCCGTCGTGATGTCTGTCAGGCGACTTATGCTGGGAGGAGAGGAGTAGGCGCTCTGCGATCCATACCTTGATAAGAGCCTGCCTGGTCACACCCAGGCGCCTTGCCTCTCGATTCAGGGCTTCAATGACCCACTGAGGAAAGTCTACATTAACCCTTTTGGTCTCTAAATTGGGCCTTCTGGTTTTTTCAATATCCAGGTGCTCAATTACAGACTCGCCCCTGTCAAACTTCTTATCAAATTCTTCTGTTTTCATAGCCTTCATAAAGCTCCACCTCCTCCTTTCTGGCCCGTCTCACGGAAATTACCCTGATCCTTTCCTCCCTACAGGTAACCACTGCTGCCCAATGCCTTCTGTCGATCTTTCCCACGACCAAATACCTTGGCTCTCCAACGGTTCTGGCAGGAACCTCCAATAAATAGGGATCATCCCAAAGCCTTTGGGCCTCTTCAAAATCTATCCCATGTTTACTCTTATTGGCTTCGCTTTTCTTAGGGTCATATTCAAACTTCACATAGAAACTATATATTTTTTATACCAGAAGTCAACCCAAATGGGGTCGTTTGTGGCTGGGAGTAAGGGCTATCCTTAGGGGAAGTTCCGGTTGACTGCGGCTTGGGTTTTTGCGAGGCTGTTAATTGTACTAAGTTTTATTTTGTTTCCGCATTATGCTTAGAGATACTGGATAGTAGAATGGGGAGAAGAGGGGCGTGCCACCAAGGAGCGTTAACGGCGATAGCTTGTGCCAAACTCCAGAGAGAAGGCGATGAATCCACACCCTTCGTAGCCAGATCTCGAACTTGGTAATTCCCCCGCCCTTTATGAAAGCCTTGCCCACAGTGGAGTAGTGCAAGCCTAAGAACTCACCCACTTCTTTTAGGGTGTACCCGTAATCCTTTACAGCCTGGTAGATAAGGGCATTTCTGGTTGCTTTACCTTCCCTGGCTTTTGAGAAGATCTCCTCTAAGGAAGGCCTGACGACCAAGCATTGGTTTTTAGGGATTTCCTTATCAGCCAGTTTTTCTTCCAGATATGATCTAAGGTTTTCCCCGAATCCTTTGTTACCCAGGAGAACCCCACTTTCCAATTGCTCCCGGAGTGTTATCCCTTTCCCTTCAGCCACGAAGTTTCTATATGCTTTTTGGGCTTCTGTTCTCTTTTTTGAGAATTTTCCCAATACCCAATTAACTGCAGGGAAAGCTGGGGTTTTTTCTTCACCAACTGTGGCTCCATAGCTACCCCACTTCCAGTCCCCAGGATGAGAGGCAAGCCCGTCCCTTACCGGTTCAGCATCAGATATCTGGCGAGCTCCAGAAGATCGCTCTCCTTTTCCACCAGAATAGCCTTGCATCTTCCCTGGAATAGATGCCCCACACGTCCATGCCTACGGTTGAAGGTCTGGGTGTATGCCCCGTTTAGTTGACGCATGCCTTTGGAGAGGTTTGCTTCAGGGGTTTCTATGATGAGGTGGTAGTGGTTGTCCATCAAGCAGTGAGCGTGACGGAGCCAATGGAATCTATCTACCACATCGGCGAGAGTTTCGAGAAAGTCGTTTCTGTCTTTGTCATTTAAAAATATGGGCTGCCTGGCATTACCCCTGGAGGTGACGTGGTAAAGGGCTCCTTAGAATTCTATTCTCAGCGCCTGGCCATGGTTTGTGGCTATCATGAAGAATTACCAATTTTAAGGCCTGACCCCTATTGCAAGTTTCTCTGAATATCTCAGATTTGATTTGTTTTTTACCGGCGCATCCAGTACACCTCAAATAATACTCAGATCCAAATGATGCTTATTTTCCGGAGGCCGCTAATGAAAGCTAAAACAACCCTCATTATCCTGGGAACAGCCATGGTTGCGGGGCTCATTTCACTGGTCTTGTTCATGAAATATTATGCTGATTGGCTATGGTTTCAAAATATGGGCTATACGGGTGTTTTCGCCACAATGCTTGGCACCAAGGTACTGCTTTTTTTAATCTTCTCCACCCTTTTTGGTATTTTAGGCTGGATCAACATGGGCATCGCACGCAAATCTGGGCGCCACACCCGCTCCATAGTACTAATTACGCCGGATCAACCCTTTCCTCCAATCAGTGCATTCTTCAGGCACAAACATGCCGGGTTTGCCTGGGGGGTAGTCATACTCTTCTTGGCCGCGGTCATGGGGTTAGGGGCTGCCAGTTCATGGGAGACTTTCCTGAAATTCTTTCACAGCTCTCAATTTGGCGTGCCCGATCCAATCTTCTCAAAAGATGTGAGTTTCTATGTCTTCAAGTTGCCGCTCTACAAGTTCATTCAGAGTTGGTATCTATACTCTACCTTCCTCATCTTCGTGGCAGTGGTCATTTCCTACTACTTTGATCAGGTCGTCACTCTGCGGGAAAGCCGGCTCTACGTGCTTCCGAAAGCCCAATTCCATCTGTCGGTTCTGGGGGGACTTTTCTTCCTGGGGATAGCCTGGGTCTACCGTCTAAAATTGTACGGCATGCTTTACTCCACACGAGGCGTAGCTTATGGAGCAAGCTACACAGATGTCCACGCACAGATCCCTGCCTACTGGATTTTACTCATTCTGACACTCGCAGTAAGCCTGCTGCTTTTCCTGATGCCGGCCATCCATAAGTGGAAGTGGATCTCCTATGCAATCAAAGCGTATCTTGTCGTTCTGGTGGTATTTGTATGGATCTATCCTAATCTGCTCCAGCAGTACGCAGTCAAGCCCAATGAAGTTACGAAAGAGGCGCCTTACATTGAGAATAATATAAAATTTACCCGGCTTGCGTACGGGTTGAATCGCGTGGAGGAGAAAGATTTCCCTGTACAGCAAGACCTCTCTTATAAAGATATACAGAAAAATCGCTCCACCATTGAAAACATTCGGCTCTGGGATCGGAGACCCCTGATTCAGACCTACAAGCAGCTGCAGGAAATTCGCCTGTACTATGATTTCAAAAGCGTCGATGTAGACCGCTATCATTTCCAGAAATACCTGCAGGTAGCGTTGGCTGCACGGGAGTTGCCCCCCTCCCAGATTCCCAGCCGCGCCCGTACCTGGGTTAACACCCACCTGAAATATACCCATGGCTACGGCTTGGTTATGAATCCTGTAAACGAGGTGACCTCCGAGGGGATGCCTGATTTCATCGTAAGGGATATTCCACCCCGATCGGATGTTTCGCTTAAAATTACACGCCCGGAGATTTATTATGGTGAGGAAACCGACGAGTACGCCATCGTTCGAACCAAAACGCAGGAATTCGATTTCCCAAAGGGGGACCAGAATGTGTACACAACCTACGCAGGGAAAGGGGGCGTAGAAATTTCGAATATTTTTAGGCGACTCCTTTATGCCTGGACCTTTTCGGACTTCAAAATTCTCTTTACCGGCTACATCACCGGTAAGAGCCGGATTATGTATCATCGAATCATTACAGATCGGGATCGGACCATTGCACCCTTCCTGAGCTATGATTCAGACCCCTACATTGTGGTCGGCGACGACGGCAAGCTCTACTGGATCCACGACGCTTACACAACAAGCAACATGTACCCCTATTCGGAGCCCATCTCACAGTCCATGCAAGGCCGAGGGCTAAACTACATCCGGAATTCCGTTAAGGTTGTGATTGATGCTTATAATGGAGCCGTCAACTACTATGTTGTGGATCCCAGCGACCCCGTTATTCAAACCTACAGAAAGATTTTCCCCAGCCTGTTCAAGTCCATAGATGAAATGCCGGCCTTTCTGCAAAGGCACTTTCGTTATCCCACAGACATGTTTCGGATTCAGGCGCAGATCTACAATGTTTACCACATGATGGATCCTCAGGTCTTTTATAACCAGGAAGACTATTGGAGTATTCCGAAAGAAATCTACCAGGACACTGAGCAACTGATGTTCCCATACTATATCATTATGAAGCTGCCAAAGGGTCGGTCGGAAGAGTTTATCTTAATGCTTCCGCTAACGCCATCCAAAAAGAACAATATGGTTGCCTGGATGTGCGCGCGTTGTGACGCCCCGAATTACGGCGAACTAATCGTTTACAAATTACCGAAAGAGAAGCTCATCTACGGGCCTATGCAAATCGAGGCCCGTATCAACCAGAAACCCAATATCTCGTCGGAGCTCACCCTCTGGGGGCAAAAAGGCTCACGTGTGATTCGGGGCAATCTTCTCATTATCCCCATTGAGAACTCTTTTATCTATGTGGAGCCCATTTATCTACAGTCCGAGCAGAGTCAGATGCCAGAACTCAAGCGTGTGGTGGTGGCATTTGGCGATAAATTGGAGATGAGAGGGACCCTGGATCAAGCGCTAAGGGCCATTTTTCCAGCCGAAAATGTGCCTGAGAGGGTAACGGAAAAAGCAGTTGTAGGCCTACCCACAGGTTCACTTCCCGACATGGCAAGGCAGGCTCTCAAGCATTATAACCGGGCAATAGCCTATCTAAAACAGGGAAATTGGGCCAAATACGGCAGGGAGCTGAGTCAAATGAAACGAATACTGGAGAGTATGGCGCAGAAGAAGCAGTAAGGCAACGCTACACCTCCAATATCAGGTGGATGTGCCCGTGGTTTTTAAGTGATACATATAAGCAAGAAAGGTTGCCTCATCAAGCAGATGAAAGGCAACTTTTTGTCCCAACTGACCTTGAGAGGGGGAGACGTCAGTTACATAGAGACCACAAACTGGACAGGCTGGTGCACAACGCCTGCCGGGTTGAAATGCAGGATAAATCCATGAGAAAGCAAGGAATCGATAACTCTAGGGTTTAGTCTTAAAATTGGTAATTTCCACGGCCCTTTTGAAAGCCTTGCTTACGGTGGAGTAGTGCAAGCCTAAGTACTCACCCACTTCTTTTAGGGTGTGCCCGTCATCCTTTAAGCCTGGTAGATGAGAGCATTACTGGTTGCTTTACCTTCCCTGGCTTTTGGGAAGATCTGCTCTAAGGAAGGCCTGGCGACCAAGCATTGGTTTTTAGGGATTTCCTTATAAGCCAGTTTTTCTTCCAGATATAATCTCAAGGTTTTCCGCGAATCCTTCATTACCCAAGAAGACCCTGGAAGTGCAGAGCATTGAGAAAAGTAGCAAGTCAAAGGCTAAGGGTTTGTAGGGGTTTTAGGCACTTGAGTTTTTCCCATGGGGGTCTTCTGATAGACAAGGAAGTTCTGCCTACTTGTCGTTGAAAGTTTAGCTCAAGGATGTTAAGTAGGGCCAAAAAACAGGAGGAAGGGTATGGGCTTGGATGACGTCAAGACCATAGGGGTAGTAGGGGCAGGCACCATGGGTTCGGGCATTGCCCAGGTGGTGGCAGCAGCAGGTTTCAATGTGGTGCTTCGGGACGTGTCAGAGGCAGCTCTGGACAGGGGCTTCAGGATCATTGAGAGGAGCCTGGGCAAATTGGTGAAGAAGGGAAAGTTTACCGAGGAAACCTCCAAGGGGGTCCTGGGCCGTATCAGAAAGACCCTGAATCTTCAGGACATGAGAGAGGCTGATCTGGTGATAGAGGCAGCCTTTGAGAGGATGGAGGTAAAAAAGGAGCTCTTTGGGGAACTGGACAAGGTCTGCAGACCCGAGGTGACACTGGCCTCCAACACCTCCAGTCTTTCCATTACTGAGATTGCCTCATCCACTTCCCGTCCCGACAAGGTGGTGGGTATGCACTTCTTTAACCCTGTGCCTGTGCTCACTTTGGTAGAGATTGTCCAGGGTCTCACTACATCCGAAGAAACGATGGAACTGGCCTATCAAGTGGCCAGGAAACTGGGCAAGTCTCCCATAAAAACCAAGGATCAGCCGGGCTTTATCGTGAACAGGATTCTGGTACCTTACATGAACGAAGCAGCTTTTGCCTATATGGAGGGTGTGGGAAGTGCCGAGGAGATCGATCAGGCTATGAAGTGGGGGGCCAATATGCCCATAGGTCCCTTAGCCCTCTTTGATTTGGTAGGCATAGACGTAGCCTTGGACGTACTGGAAGTACTCTACAGGGAGTTCGGCGACCCCAAGTTCCGCCCTGCTCCTATCTTGAGGCAGATGGTGAGGGCGGGCTATCTGGGTAGAAAGACGGGGAAAGGGTTCTTTGATTACGGAGAAAAGGTGTAGGAGGTGGATCATGGCCTATGAAACCCTGCTTTATGAAGTGAAAGAGGGTATCGCTTACGTAACCATTAACCGGCCAAAGGTTCTCAATGCCCTGAACGATAGGGTCATATCTGAACTGGAGCAGGTCTTCACCACCATTAAAGAAGATGACAAGGTGAAGGCGGTGATTCTCACTGGTGCTGGTGAAAAGGCCTTTGTAGCTGGGGCCGATATCACCCAGTTGGTGGGTCTTAATACCATGGAGGGTAAGACCTTTGCCGAAAAGGGACAAGGTGTATTTTGTCTCATTGAGAATCTGGGGAAGCCTGTGGTTGCCGCTGTCAATGGTTTCGCTTTGGGGGGTGGCTGTGAGCTGGCCATGTCCTGCACCCTAAGGATAGCTTCTACCAAAGCCAAACTGGGCCAGCCCGAGGTGAATCTGGGTATCATCCCTGGCTATGGGGGCACCCAGAGGCTTTCCCGTCTGGTGGGAAAGGGAAGGGCCATGGAGCTGCTTATCACAGGACGCATGGTGGATGCCCAAGAGGCTTACCAGATGGGATTGGTGAATAAGGTGGTGGAGCCTGAAAAGCTTATGGAGGAAGCAGAGGACCTGGTCAAGACTGTCATGAGCAAGGGTCCTGTTGCTGTGAAACTAGCCATGGAAGCGGTGAACAGGGGATTGGAAGTGAGCTTGGAAGAAGGCTTGTGCATCGAGGCAGACCTTTTTGGTCTTTCTTGCTCTACCCAAGACAAA
>WFSI01000017.1 GCA_015486105.1 Aquificota bacterium
AGATGTGTATAAGAGACAGCCTCTGAAGCCCTCCCCCGGCCTGGGCCCCTGCCGCCCAAGCCATGGAGTCCAGAATAAATAAACCCGCTGTGTACATTAGACTTCCTCCTGAATCTTCATAGTAAAAGAACGACGGAAGGAGAGATAGCATTGATAGGTCCCAAGTGTCAACGAAAGGTACCTCTGTTTTTCAGGGTTAGGGAACTCAGTATCCAAGGCTTCTAAGGGGCCTCAAGACCTTTTTATGATAATCCTCCCGGTAAAAGGGGTAATCCAAGGCCGAAGGGGGCAGATTCTTTAAGTAGCTTTTCAGTAGAGCTATCCGTTCTTGGGGAGGCGGGTGATCCAGGAGAAACCTCTGCCAACTGGGTACTCGCCCATGGTGTATGCCCCTCAGGATCTCCATGACCTGAATGATACCTTGGGGATTGTAGCCTGCCCGGTATTCATAGATAAAGCCCAAGTGATCGGCCTCCCTTTCATTGGACCTGGAATACCCACTCATGGCAATGTTGATGAGAAACTTGAGGGCATTTTGGGTCAGAATGTTGCTCTCCCCTGCCAGTGCGGTATACACAATACCAATCCCCATAGCCCACTGAAGCCTCTTCATAGCATGACGGGCCACCACATGACCAATTTCATGGCCCAAAACCCCTGCCATCTGGGCTGTGTTGTCCAACTTATCCAAGAGCCCTGTAAAAACGTACACCCACCCTCCGGGCAGGGAGAAGGCATTTACATCTTTCCCCTCCAGCACCTTGAAGTGATACACGATGTCAGGCCTATCGCAGACTTGGGCCAATCGTTGGCCTACCTCATTGACATAGGAAGAGATCCCAGGGTCCCTAAGGACCTGATACCTTCTCTCAATCTCTCTGGCTGCCTGGGCCCCTATCCTTATCTCTTCCTGGGTGGAGAAGAGGACCAACCCCCCTCCAGGATGCCCATTTTGGCTTGTAGCACACCCCCAGAGTAAGGCTAAAAAAAGGCATAAAAAGACGGGCCTTGCTTTGGCCATGACGATTTAACCCCTTCTAATCCTTTCAATAAACTGGCGGAGGACCATAAAGGTGATGGAGAGATTCACCTTCTTCCTTCCTCCTTTCTTCAGATTGGGAATGTACCTCTCTGGGATACAGGTAAGGCTTTTCTGCTTCCCCCAGGGGCCAAACCTGAAATAGGCGGTTTCCCTGCCATTGGTAAAGGGCGGTAAGACCGTATGCCCGGTTCTGATGGGTGTAACCACTAAAGTTATCAAACCTAACATGACCAAAGACAGTATCCATATCTATTTTAATCAGGTTCTCCTTTAGGTCCTCCCTCACAACCTGTAGATCATCCCATGACGTGATCCCTTCCAACGCCTTGGCCAGTATTTGGATAGCTGCGTAACCTTCCGCTTCCTGTACCCCCGGCTCATAACCGTAAATACTTCTCCACCGCTCCCGCCAGGCCTGGGTCTTAGGGGAAGAAAGGTTTCCCTTCCATGGCATGGAGACGAAGTACTCTTGGGCTGCTTCTCCAGCCTGAGTGGCAAAATCCAGCAATCCATGCCCTGCGTCTACCCCCGAGAAGAACCTGGCCTCCACATCCATCTCCTCCGCCTCCCTGGCTAAAAGCACAGCGTCAGATAGGTAAGAGGTGAGCAGGATTAAATCGGGATGGCTCCTCTTCACCTGGAGGAGGAGACCCCTAAAATCCAAAGCCACACCTTGGTATGGAACTACCATGATGAGGTCAAAGAGGTCCCTGTGACTATTAAAGAAGGGCTTCAGGCCAAACTCCCATACTTGGCGAGCAAAAGGATTATCAATGAAGAGATAGACCACCCTAAGCCTTCTTTTCTCTATGGGGGCCACTACCTGGGTAAGGAACCCTTCCAAGGCTGCAGGGTACATACCCGCCGTGGGTTGAAGCCTGAAAATCCAATCTAATCCCAGGCGGGTAAGCCTGTCTGAAGAGGGGTGATCCAGCAAATAAGGGACCCCACCCTCCTGGGCTAAAGGGGCCACCAACTCGGCTATATCACTGGACCATCCCCCAATCACCGCCACTACTTGGGATGGACCCAGGAGTTCCTTGGCAGCTTTTATAGCCTCTTGAGGTCTGGATTGGGTATCCTTCAAAATAAGCTCTAAAGGTTTGCCTTGAATACCCCCTTGGGCGTTTATGTCTTGTACTGCCAATGTATAAGCCCGCTTAAAGGCCTCTCCGTAGACAGCTTCCGGCCCTGTTAAAGGCAAAAGGGCTCCGATCTTGATGGTCTCCTGGGCTAAGGCAAAGGAGGCCATGGGAACAAATACCAATATCCAAAATAGGATACGCCTCATCTTTACTCCTTTGGTCCTTAGGACCCCTTTTATACCCAAATCCCCAGGGAAGAGAAAGGGAGTAAAAGGAAACTACGGATTTTGCCAGGGGACAAAAGCCACTTCTACCAAGGAAGAGGGAACAGCTATATATTGGGCAAAGCCACCATTGAACCCGTAGCATACGGATTTTTTGGCTGCACATATGTTGATGAAGCCCCCTTTGGCCAATGCAGTAGAGACACTCTCCGCCAAAAACGCCAGGAAAAAGGGCTACAAGATCTCCAGACGAAAAACTCCTCGGTGAGGATCTATGGCATCCACTACACCTGCCACTTCATGGCCCAGCACAATGCCTATCGTAGCCTCCTCTTCTCCCTTGATGATCCTGGCATCGGAGCCGATATAGTTCCAGCCATTACCTTGATGACCAGCCCCACGGGGGATGGAAGGTAAAACCACCTCCTCCAGTTCCAATCCCTCCCCCAGATGGTAGACGAGGGCCAGCATTTCAGCCCACTAATTGAAGGACCAATCTTCTCTTTCTGGGGCGGTTGTCACACTCCACAAAGACGATCTGCTGCCACGTTCCCAGTATGGGTTTCCCTTTAACAAAGGGGAAGGAGAAGGAGGCTCCAAAGAGGGCCGACCTCACATGGGAAAAACCGTTGCCGTCTCCCCAGGCCTGATCATGGTGATAGGGGCGGTTCCTGGGGGCTACCTTTTCCATAGCCTCTGTCAGGTCTTTGATCACCCCTGGCTCATACTCAATGGTGGTGATAACACCCGTAGAACCAGGGAGGATGATACAGGCCACGCCCGAAAGGATAGAGGATCGAGACAAGACCTCTCTTATCTTGGAAGTGAGATCTATGGTATGGTTGGTACCCTGGGTTTCTATCTCTAAAGTATGGGTTTCTACCGACATGTTTCAACTATACCTTCTTTGGACAATCTTTATCAACGGCTGGAAAGGGACATTTTTTCCCTGTATACTCTTAGGGGAGGCGATTTATGAGAGTGTCCTTTCTCTTGGTTGCACTATTGGGGATTTCCCTCCTGATAGGGGGATGCAAAGGTGATTTGAAGGGGGAAATAAAGCTTGGCCCTCAGAATCAGGTTCAGAAAAAAGATGACGAAGTCACCCTTCTCTTGAAAAAGGCCCTTAAAGTTTATCAACAGGGCAGGTTTGGGGAAGCTATAGGGGAGCTTCATTTTGCCATCTCCCAAATAAGGTCCCGCCAAGTGGAGGAGTATAAGAAACTCTTACCGCCGCCCCCTAAAGGTTGGGAAGCTGATGAACCTACCAGCACCATGGTGACGCCTTCCCTCTTGGGAGGGGGAATAAAGGCCTCCAGAATGTACCATGGCCCATCCCAGGAGGAAGTAGAGGTAACCATCATATCCCAATCTCCCATCATCCGCTCCCTCCTTTCTCTCTTTTCCAATTTTTCTCTCTTAGGAGGAACGGACAATACCAGGTTCTTTCTATATAAAGGGGAAAAGGCCCTGGAACATTTCGATCCCCAAGGGGGGAAGGGGGAAATCGACGTGATCGTGGGAGGCAAGGGACTTGTCATTGTTAAGGGAACGGGACTTCCCAAGACCTCTTCCCTGAAGGTCTTTCTGAGTGCCCTGAACTGGAAAAAGATAGAGGCCTTTATGGATCAGGGTTAATGCTCTCTTATTCTTTGGATAATTTGGATTATGCCCAGGGTTTGTGGAAAGGGCTGTGGAATGTGTGATCAAGCTTATGGGAGAGGAGAGGTTCTCTGCATTGCCTAAAAGATAGGCACAACTATAGGCCTTATTGGGGACCTCTTTAGAGGGAAAAAGGGGGGAAGAGATGGATGAAAGGGTGTTGAGCAGGTATCCCAAAGTCACAGAGTTAAGGAATGGCAGCACAGTAAAACTGAGACCATTGAAGAGGGAAGATGTGGAAATGCTCTATCACTTCTTCCTCACTAGCGTGTCCGAGGATGACCTCATCCTTTTAAAGGATAATGTAAAGGATTATTACGTGGTGGAGGGCTGGTGCAGAAACATAGACTACGACAGGGTCTTCCCCCTGGTAGCTGAGGGAGAAGAGGGGAAGATACTGGGTAGCGCCACCCTGCATCATAGGGATTATGGTTGGTCCAGGGCAGTGGCCAAGATAAGAATCCTGACCTGTGCCACATGCCGGGGACTGGGGCTGGGTACGGCTATGATCAGAGAGCTTCTTGAAGTGGCCCTGCTTATAGGGGTAGAAAAGGTAATGGCTGAGGTTTTTTCCAGTCAAGAAGCCGCCATAGAAGCTTTAGAAAAGCTGGGTTTTCAAAAAGGAGCCTGTATTCCCAAGTTGGCCCGGGATTACAAGGGGGTTGAGCATGACCTGTGTATCTATGTCTATACTGTCAAGCCCCAATGGGATG
>WFSI01000018.1 GCA_015486105.1 Aquificota bacterium
GGACCCTTTCCGTGGGGAGGATCGGAGGGCTTTTGGGGAGAGTCCCTCCAGAGGTAATAGATAGTATGGTTGAGGGCTTGAGCCAGCTTATAGCCTGAAAAAATGATTAATCGGAAATTGTTAATCGTACCTTTCCCACTTTACCACTTTTCTCGCCTGTCTCGCTATCTTTTCGACCAGATAGACCAAACAGACCAGAAGGACCCCAGATTGATCTGATGGTGGTATTGTGTTAGAGGAAATGCAAAAGGAGGTTTTAAATTATGGCGACCTTAACAAACTATAAAGAGCTTATTGTTAAAGATCTTGAAGAATTGCCCCCTGAATTGATTCAAGAGGTAGTTGACTTTATCGAATTTCTGAAAGTCAAAAGACTTAAGAAAACAGGCGTCAACTTTGAATCCTTGTTATTGCAACAGGAGAGTCTGGGCAGAATTTGGCACTCAGAATCTGAGGATCTATATGAGTTATGAAAGAGGAGATATAGTGGTTGTTAAGTTTCCTTTTATCTTCAAAGAGGGGTCTGAAAAACAGAAAGGAAGACCAGCTCTGGTTATTTCTGACGATAGAGCCGAAAAAAGATATAAGGATGTCATCTTGGCTGCAATAACATCTCACATTCCTGCGGACATTATGGAAACGGAGCTAATCTTGGAACCCGAAGAATCAACTGGACTATTGAAAAGATCGTTGCTCAGGTTAGACTTCGTTATGACTATTCCTGAAGAGCTTATCAGTAGAAAAATAGGGGCATTGGCGGAAGACATTATGAGGGGAGTTGACAGTAGACTAAAAATAGTGTTTGGGATTAGAAAAGAATAAACTAACATGAGATAAAACATGCAAATAACGCAACTAACCCAACAAACCCTTTTCCCGCCTTTCGCCCTTCGCCCTATGCCCTTTCCCGCTTTTCTTGCTATCTTTTCACGCCCATGCCAACCAGACAGACTGCTTGATTGGTAGGATGTGATACCATAGAGTTATTATATAGGACTGATGTGCAAATATGCCGGAGGGAAAGACCATGGACGAGCTACTGCAAAGAATCACGTTTGACAAGGATGTGCTTGGTGGGAAGCCGGTGATCCGGGGCTTGCGCATCTCTGTTGAAATGATCCTTGAACTCCTGGCCAAAGGCGCTACGTGGCAGGAGATCCTGGAGGACTACCCTGAACTTGAGCCTGATGATCTGCGTGCTGCCCTGCTTTATGCCCATCATCTGGTCGCGGGTGAAAGCGTTTGGGATCGAGTACCTGCGTGAAATTCCTGGTAGACGTCAACGCCAGCGGGGCTGTGGCACGCTGGTTGGTGGAAATGGGCCATGATGTGGTGCAGGTGGCTGAGAAAGACCCCAGAATGCGGGACGAGGAGGTCTTGAATTGGGCCATCAATGAACGGCGCATTATTGTCACCACGGATAAAGATTTTGAAGAGATGATCTGGCGTGAAGGGAAGGTTCATTGCGGGGTCTTGCGGCTGGAGAATCTGCCCCGTGCCGAAAGAAAGGCGTTGCTGGAGGATGTGCTGGTTCACCACAGCCATGATCTGGAATCCGGTGCAATCGTCATTGCTCTGAGCAAGAAAATCCGTATCCGCAAGCCTCCTGGGCCTTAGCGAGTCACTACCCAAACCGGTGAGGCAGCCCTTAGATGATATTAGATATCAAGAATTAAGCGGAAGGGTGAAGCATCTGAGCAGGATGATAGCAAATCTAATCAAGGCCCTAAGAAGGAGTCGTTGATCATGCCTTTCTCGCGTTACCACTTTTCTCGCTCGTCTCGCCCATATTGACCAAACAGACCAAACAGACCAAACATTTGACATTGCGCATGCACGGTGCTAGCATATTTGCAAATAACCTTGGGAGGAATTCATGGCCACCATCACCATAAGAAACATTCCAGATGATCTGGTGAAGCGCATAAAGGAGGTCGCCCGGAGCAGGGGCTACTCCATGGAGCAAGAGCTCCGGGAGCTTCTGAAGGTCCGTTACGCCAGTCGGTCCCAGATACTGGCCAGGGCCCGGGAGCGCTGGGAGAAGCTGCCTCCTGTGGGTCCCGAAGAGATCAGTGGCTGGAAGGAAGAGGGACGCCTCTAATTTGAGATGATAATAGACACCATGGTCTTTGCCTATGCCCTCATGGGGGTTGAGGGGTTTCGGGATCTGGCTTCAGAAGCCCTTGCATCAGCCGATCTCATCGAGGTTCCCGATTCTCTCCGGGCTGAGCTGGTCAATGTGGTTTGGAAGTGGGTTAGCATAAAAGGTATTCCCCTGGACTTGGGACTGGAGGTTTTACAGGATGCTGAGGGATTGATAGACCGGGTGATTCCAACCGAGCAGCTTTGGGAGCGAGCGCTGGAGCTGGCTGTACAATACAATCATTCTGCTTATGACACTCTTTTCGTAGCGGCGGCGGAGCTGGGAGAAACCCGGGTGGTTACCTTTGACAGGAAACTCCTTCGAACCTTTCCCAGCCTAACGGTTGATGCCGGAGAGTTTGGCGGATAGATAATGAAAATTACAAAATTTGAAGACCTGGAATGCTGGCAAGAAGCCAGGAAATTGGTTAATGGCGTTTATAGGGTTTGTAGAGTTATTGAGTTAAGAAAGGATTTTAGCTTGAGCGATCAGATGAAGAGGGCGGCAGTCCCCGTTTCACGCTTCCCGCTTCACGTCTCACGTTTCCCGGCCTTCGGTCTTCCGTCCCCGGTCCCCGGTCAGCCTTTCTCGCCCTTTGCCCTTTGCCCTTTTGCCTTGTCCCGCTTTTCTCGCCCATATCGACCAGACCGACCAGACATACGGTTTTTTTATCCCTTTCCCATCATGGTATAATTTATTTTTAGCTGATGGATTAGGAGGAGAATAGATGCCAACAGCTTTAGAATTGAGTAGAGAGGAATGGAAGCAGTACGTGGAGGCTGCTCTACGCAGGTCCAGGTTCTCTGGAGAAGGGAGTGAAGAAGGTAAAGCCCATGGGCAGTTAATGGCCAAGGTGGGAGAGGCAGCTACTATGCTAAAGGCCCGGTTTTCTGCCAAGAGAGTGGTTCTCTTCGGGTCTTTGGCTCACTCTGCATGGTTTTTGCCTGACTCAGACGTGGATATAGCTGTCGAGGGTTTAGCTCCTGAAGATTATTGGCGTGCTTGGAGGATGGTAGAAGAGATCATTGAGGACCGACCAGTGGATCTGATTGACATGCAAGAAGCCAGTGAAACTCTTCGAAAGGCTATTGATAGGTATGGAGTGGAACTTTGAATTCCCTTTATATAGAGCTGGCCGAGCGAATCAGGGGAGAGATTCCCGATCTAAATAGGGTGGTCAGCCGAGTGTTGAGATCTTGGGACGAAGGCCAGCGATTCCCTGATCGGCGGGATATTTA
>WFSI01000019.1 GCA_015486105.1 Aquificota bacterium
CATCGTAGCAATCCATGGCAATGTAGAAGCCTCGCCCTTCCTCACCTAATAGGTTGCTGGTGGGAATACGGCAGTCCTCAAATATGAGCTCTGCCGTGGATGAGGCCCTGATACCCATTTTGTGCTCCAGTTTTCCTATGGAGAACCCAGGGGTATCCTTCTCCACAATAAAAGCGCTCATCCCTTTATGGCGTTTCTCTTTGTCTGTCATGGCAAAAACCAGATAGACATTGGCTTCTCGGCCGTTGGTGATGAACTGTTTAGTGCCGTTGAGGACGTAAGAATCCCCATCTTTTTTGGCTGTGGTAGAGATGGAGACCACATCCGTACCTGCCCCCGGCTCCGTCATGGCATGGGCGCCTATTTTTTCCCCTTTAGCCAACGGTACTAAGAACTTCTTTTTCTGTTCTTCTGTTCCATAGTGGAAGATGGGATCTACTACTAAGGAGGTATGGGCTGAGACCAGGATACCCGTAGAAGCACAGCCCCGGCTTATCTCCTCTACCACTGTGGCATAGGAGATTACATCCATGCCTGCTCCCCCGTACTCCTCTGGTATGTATACCCCCAGAAGCCCCAGCTCTGCCAGTTGTTTATAGATCTCGGGGGATATTTCTTCCTTTTCTTCCATTTCTCCTGCCCTGGGTTTCAGCTCTTCTTCTGCAAAGCGCCGTACCATATCCCTGACCATCTTCTGCTCTTCAGTAAACTCGAACTTCATCTTACCCTCCTGCAAAGGGCTTTTACGAGCCCTGAGATTGGGGCCTTCTTAGGTAGAAGGGTATATATATGACCCTTTTACCCAGAAACGCCTTGTTTTCTTAAGAGTAATCATAAAAGCCCTTACCTGCTTTCCTTCCTAAGTATCCTGCATCTACCATTTTTACCAAGAGGGGACAGGGCCTGTATTTGGGGTCTCCAAAGCTGTCATACATGACTTGAAGGATGTAGAGGCAAGTGTCCAGCCCTATGAGATCCGCCAGGGAGAGGGGACCCATGGGATGGTTGGCCCCCAACTTCATGATGGTGTCGATGGCTTCGGGGGATCCCACCCCTTCGTAAAGGGCGAAAATGGCTTCGTTGATCATAGGCATGAGCACCCTGTTAGAAACAAAGCCGGGGGAGTCTTTAATCACCACGGGCACCTTTCCCAGTTTCTCCGAAAGCTTGACTACCAGAGCCGAGGTTTCCTTGGATGTTTGGAGTCCCTCTATGATCTCCACAAGTTTCATGACGGGTACAGGATTCATGAAATGCATCCCAATAACCTGAGAAGGTCTCTTCGTGAAAGTAGCTATCTTGGTGATGGAGATAGAGGAGGTATTGCTGGCCAGCACAATCTGGGGACGACACAGGTCATCCAGGGTTTTAAAGACCCCTTCCTTAACGCCTGTGTTCTCCGTAACGGCTTCTATAGCGAAATCCACATCTTTTAAGTCTTCTAATTTCTCTGTAAGTTGTAAGCGGGAAAGGGTAGCTTTCTTCTCTTCTGCTGAGATGGCTCCTTTCTTGGTCATTCTGTCTAGACTCTTGCTTATGGTGTTGAGACCCCTTTCAGCTAACTCCAAGGTAACGTCCCTCATTACCACCTGATAACCTGTCATGGCGCAGACCTGGGCAATGCCATTGCCCATGGTGCCTGCACCCACAACACCCACCTTTCTGATGTCCTCGAGTTTCATGATGCACCTCCTTCAACTGGCCTGAAGGCCAAGTGTGTCTTCATCTGATCTCCCTCGCTAAAATGGATGAACTCTGCCTTTACTGGGGTCCCTATCCTTATGGTCTCTGGTCTGTTGGCATCTACCCCTACGATGCGACCCACCGCTCTCACACCCTCCTCCAACTCTACGACCCCAACGACGTAAGGGTGCTTTCTATCAAAGCCCTCTTCTGCCATAAACGCAGGGGGGACAAAGATAGAGCTGAAGCCCGCAAGCCTCCCATTACCCTTGATCTCTGCCCATTCCATGTCTGTGCTGTAACAATTTGTACATATGGGGCGCGGGGGAAAGCACAGGGTCCCACATCCCTTACATCTTGACCCCATGAGCCTCTCTTCATTGAGGAACTGCTTATAAGATATATCGTTAAAGTACCTTTCTTCCATGGTCTCCTCTCCCTCCCTATTTTTCATTGGAAAAGATCATAAAGGTGCAGGTGCCGCCTGTCCCTCCGAGGTTCTCAGAGGCCCCTATATGGAGATCCTTCTTGGGTATCTGCCTTGAGCCTGCCTCCCCTCTCAATTGGTGCCATACCTCTACCATTTGCGCCGCGCCCGTGGCACCCACAGGATGCCCCTTGCACTTGAGTCCCCCTGAGGTATTGATGGGCATAGGGCCATCCAATTTTGTGCTCCCCTCCCTAACGAACCTATACGCTGTACCCTCTTTGCAAAAGCCAAGGTCCTCTATATGGATAAGCTCGGCAATGCTGAAGCAGTCGTGCACCTCGGCAAATTGGATATCCTTTGGCGTTAGCCCTGCCATCTCATATGCCTCCTTTGCAGCATGCTTGTTGGCCTCGAAGGAGGTGAGGCTCGGGCAGTCATGTAAGGCCCTGCCACTACCTTGTCCCATGCCAATGATATAGATGGGATGGTCTGTGAATCTCTGTGCTATCTCCTCTGCCACCAGTAGGACACATGCGGCTCCATCACTTATGGGGCAGCAGTCGAAGAGGCGCATGGGCCATGCAACCACGGGATTAAACCTGGGATCGCGCAGGGCCTCAAACTCGTCCTTCCACTCTGGCACGGGTTGCCCCTTCTTTTTGTACTTTTCTATCCTCACATTCATGACATCCTTTATGGTCATGTTGAACTGTGCCTTTGGATTGAGCTTGGCATTCTTATGGCTCTTTACTGTTACATAGTTGAGGTCTTCCCATGTGGCCCCATACTTGGCAAAGTAAGCAGTGGCTATTGCACCAAATACGGCGGGAAAGGTAAAGCCTTCATACACCTCATAAGGAGAACCTGCTAATGCCAATCCTTCGGATACCGCCTCGGTGGAGATCTTTGACATCTCTTCCACGCCCCCTGCCAAGACAACATCGTACATTCCTGATGCAATGGCATAGGCGGCATCTTTAACTGCCAGGGTGCTTGATGCGCAGGCCCCCTCCGTCCTCGTTGCGGGCTTTGGAGGAAGCCCTGACAGGTCCGAGATGATGGGCCCCCAATGGCCCTGATGGATGAAGAAGTCGTTGGTAAAGTTTCCCAACCACATGGCCTGGATCTCCTTAGGGTCTATCCCCTTGTCTACAGAATCTATGCATTCCTTAAAGGCCTCGGCAAATAGCTGTTTAGAGTCTTTGTTCTTATACATGTCGAACCTTGACATTCCAGCACCCACTATACAAACTCCTTTACCTAACCTCCTCTTTCCTCCCATTGCTGATCCCCCCTTAAGCAATCAGTTTTTACGGCCTTCTTTGCTGTTGGATTTGCCGGTGTACACCACCGCCAGCAGTACAGTATCTGCTGACCCTCTCGCCATATGCATCACCCTGGAGTCATAGTAGATGGAGTCTCCCTCCTCCAGGATAATTACCCTGTCGCCATAGGTAAGATGGATCCGCCCCTTGAGCACATAGAGGAACTCTTCTCCATCATGGCCCAGGGCCTCCATGGGCTCTTCTTCTCCTGTGAATTGTGCGATATAGGGATCCATTTTCCGGTCTTCTTTTCCATAGCCCAGGGAGCTGTAGGTTATGGCGTATCGGGATTCGTGGCGGAAGATAGATTTCCCTTTTCCCTTTCTTACTATAAAATAGTCCTGGTGCTCTACAGGGCTCTGTTGGAAGAAGTAGGTAAGCTTTACATCTAAGGCCTGGGCGACTTTCCAAAGGGTGGATATAGGAGGGGAGACGATATTGTTTTCTATTTGGGATAGAAGGGCTGTGGAGAATCCCGTTTTCTCAGACACATCTTTTAAGGTTAAGCCTTTTTTTAGTCTGAGACCCCGGATCTTTCCTCCTAAATTCAGTTCCTTCAGTACGTTCAGGTGCTTTTTGTCTTTACTCTCAATCATGCCCCCAAAAACCCCCTTCTGCTTTTACTAAAGCGCCTTTTTGGTGTCAAGGAAAGGACTTAAATAGAACCAAACTTTCCGTTTAATTACCCAAGGGATTTTGGTAGGAAAAGAAAAAACCCGGGAGGTAGTCCATTGAAGCTGGGTATTTTCAAGCTTGGGGAGAGGGCATTTAGGGGAGTAGTGGAGGAAGATAGGATCTATCCTTTGGAAGGTAAGGGATTTTACGATGTGAGAGAGCTCCAGATCCTGCCTCCTGTCAGGCCTGGTAAGATTGTGGCTTTAGCTCTGAACTATAGGGCCCATGCTGCTGAGATGAAGAAACCGCTGCCCCCAGAGCCCCTTATCTTTCTTAAGCCTTCCACCTCTGTGATTGGACATGGCGACGACATACTTTTGCCCTCTATGTCCCAAAGGGTGGACTACGAAGGGGAGCTGGGGGTGGTGATGGGTAAAAGGGCTCGTGGAGTGTCTCAAGAGGAAGCCCTGGACTACGTCATGGGTTACACGTGTTTCAATGATGTGACGGCTCGGGATCTGCAGAGCAAGGATGGTCTCTTCACCCGGGCCAAGGGTTTCGATACTTTTGCCGTCCTTGGTCCCTGGATAGAGACCCATTTGGATCCTTTTTCCCTGGATATTCGTACCTATCTCAACGGCCAGGTGGTGCAGGAGGGTAACACCTCAAACCTGATCTTTGATGTGCCTGCTTTGGTGAACTTTGTCTCTTGCATTATGACCTTGGAGCCGGGGGATATCATTGCAACGGGTACCCCTCCGGGGGTAGGGCCCCTCTCACCAGGAGACAAGGTGGAGGTGGAGATAAAAGGCATTGGCAAGCTTACCAACCCCGTAGCAGTGAGGGGCTGGTGACGGATCTTTAGCCCTTTATCTTATCCCAGTTGGGGGAGTGACGGGGTTTTTTGCCCTTGAGGGCCTCTACCAGATCCTGGACGGCTGTTAGGGCCATGGCCGAGCGGGTTTCTATGGTAGCTGAGCCTATGTGGGGCAGAAGGACCACCCGATTCATCGCTAAGAGATCTTCCTCTATTTCTGGCTCCTTTTCATAAACGTCCAGTCCCGCTCCCCAGATTAAGCCTTCCTTTAGGGCCTGGATTAGCTCTTTCTCCTTTACAATGGGTCCCCGGCCGATGTTTATCAGAATGGCATCCCTTTTCATCTGGTGAAATTCTTCTAAGCCAAAGCGTCCATGGGTTTCAGGTGTTAGGGGTGCCACGATGACCAGGAAGTCGCTCTTTCTGAGCAGTTCCTGCAAAGATACGTACTTGGCTCCTGTCTCTTTTTCACCTTCCGGATTGGGTTTGCGGTTGTGGTAAATGATTCTCATGTTGAATCCTCTGCTTCTTCGGGCCAGAGCCGTACCAATCCTCCCCATGCCATAGATTCCCAGGGTCTTGCCTACCAGATCCTTGCCCAGGAAAATGTGATACCTGATTCCCTTGAATTGTTTATTTTTGGTGAAATTGTGGGCCTGGGGAATGAGACGGGCTGTAGCCATGAGGAGGACCCAGCCCAGATCCGCCGTGGCCTCGGTGAGGATTCCAGGGGTGTGGGTGATGACTATACCCCGTTGGGTGGCAGCTTCGATATCAATGTTGTCCAGGCCTACGCCAAGGTTACTCACCACCTTCAAATAGGGACCAGCGTCCAGTACCTCTCCGGCTATTCTGTCAAAGAGCATGCACAGAAGCCCCTCTTTGTCGCATAGGGCTTCCATGAGTTCCTGGCGAGTCATGGGCCTTTCTTCTTTGTGGTAAGCCACCTCTGTCTCTTGCTGCAAAAGCTCGTCGGCTTCTGGGAATAGATAAGGCCAGGTCACCAATACCTTGGGCTTTGCCATGGTTTACCTACCTTAATTGATGACTCTTTCAAAGTTTGAGTAGGGTCTTGTAATGACCCCCTGTTTTTTGGACAACCTATGCAAAATTTGAGTATACCTCAACAGGTGCCTTATAACTCAAAGCCCAGTGGTAACTCTAAGTGTTGTAATACCATGATCTTGGTTTTTCTCTTTGCCGTCCATCTTTTGTTTTCTGGTTCCCGGTTGCTCATGACCCCCTCCTTGCTGTGTACTATAGCATGTCCAACTCTGGAGGGGCTTATCTCAGGGGGGCAATGTCCCGAAGGGCGTTAGCCCGCAGCGTATATGCTGTGTTAGGCGAAATTTTTCACTCATAGTAACTCTCTTAATTCCTCCTTATTTATACCTGCTTGTTTTAAAATTTCAAGCAACGTTCCCTTTGGTAAATCTCTTTTATGAAGGGGAACAATAACTTTTCTTTTCATTTCCGGGTGGTAGTAAATATGGTGGCTTCCCTTAATCCTATCTAATACAAATCCCTTCTTTTCAAGCACCTTGATAATTTTCTGGGGAGTAAGAGAAGGGAGTTTAGGCATAAGCCCCTACCGTTAAAGTATATTCTAAAGTCCCTTCCTCCGTTGGTATCTCTTCACCATGCTCCTTTAAGCTCTCTATGTATAACTCAATAGCTTCTTTTGCCATCTCTATCGCTTCTTCTATTGTGTCCCCATAGGTTACACAGCCAGGAAGAGAGGGAACTATCACCGTATAACCGCCCTCAGGTTCTTTTCTGAGCAGGATTCTATAGCTTAATGTTTTCATATTATCACCTCATACAGCATAGTGTATAAAAATTTCGCCTAACTCATTCATATCCGTAGTATTTCGGATATCCTTCCAATTTAGGGATATATGCGAAATATTTCGTATATACATCCCTCTGGATGAGCTTACAATTCTTCCTCATTTAAACCTTGTGTAAGGCTTGATTGTTTTGCCAGCAGGAATTTTGCCTTCTCTTGCCATTTTATAAAGAATAGATTTCCCTACTCTTAAATGTTTTTCGGTCTCCTCAACGGTCTTTATTTCAGAAAAACCTTCCATCATGGATTTGACCTCTTTTAAGTCGGCAGAACTCGGCCTCAGTTCATAAATTGGTGTATGGCAAATAAAAGCAAGAAATCAAGTCCTTTCTCAAAAATTTTTGGTTTCTCTCACGAACTCAGCTTGGAAGTCTGTAAAAATATAGCCTATATCGCCTAAGATTTTCAAACAGTTCGGGAATTCGTGTTTAGGTGTGCCTATCCTTCTCCACTACTGCTTCGTGGTACTCCTGCAGGGGTGCCACGTCCAAGCGGCCTTTTTTGAGGGCCTCAATACCCTCGGCGGCGGCCATGGCTCCCCTTATGGTGGTGAAGTAGGGGATGTCGTTTGTCAGGGCCGTGCGCCGGATATGATAGGAGTCCTTCTGGGCAGTCCCTCCCAGGGGGGTATTGATGACCATCTGGATATCACCAGAGATCATGTGATCCACCACGTGGGGTCGTCCCTCTTGGACTTTATAGATCCTTTTAGCCTTTACCCCGTGTTTTGAGAGATAAAGGGCTGTCCCCTTTGTGGCCACTATCTGGAAACCTATCTCTTCTAACTTTTGGGCTATGGGAACTGCCTTGAGTTTGTCTTCATCCTTTACACTGATAAAGACGGTGCCTTTCAAGGGAAGGGTGTTGCCTGCAGCTTCCTGGGCCTTGGCGAAAGCGATGCCAAACTCCCGGTCTATACCCATGACTTCCCCCGTGGATTTCATCTCTGGTCCCAGCACCGTGTCCACCCCGGGGAACTTGATGAAGGGGAAAACGGCCTCTTTTACGGCTATATGGTGGGTACTCAGGTTTTTGGGCAAGCCAAAGTCCTTCAGTTTTTTCCCAAGCATGACCTGGGTGGCTACCTTGGCTAAGGGGATGCCTATGGCCTTGCTCACAAAGGGCACCGTTCGGCTGGCTCGGGGGTTTACCTCTAAAACATAGATCTGGCTATTTTGTATGGCGTATTGAATGTTGATAAGTCCTATGACGTTTAGTTCTAAGGCCAGGGCCCTGGTTTGACGCTTGATTTCCTGGATGAGCTCTTCGTCCAGTTCGTAGGGGGGGAGGGAGCAGGCCGAATCACCTGAATGGACTCCCGCCTGTTCAATGTGTTCCATGATCCCTGCTACAAAGACCTCTTCCCCGTCTGATACAGCGTCTACATCAATCTCTACAGCGTTTTGAAGGAACTTGTCTACCAGCACGGGGTGTTCAAAGGAAGCCTTTACAGCATAGGTCATGTAGTAGCGTAGGTCTTCCTGGGAGTAAACGATTTCCATGGCTCGCCCTCCTAATACATAGGAGGGCCTGACCAGCACGGGATAACCGATCTTGTCAGCGATTTTCAGGGCTTCAACTACGGAAGTGGCTGTGGCGTTGGGGGGTTGGCGGAGTTGG
>WFSI01000020.1 GCA_015486105.1 Aquificota bacterium
CAAAAAGCAGATACAGATGTGGGCCCTCACTCTCCTTTCTTTCCAATGGTAGATGGGCCTGAGCTTCAGTACCTCTTTGAGCTCTCTAAAAACCCTCTCCACCATCCATAGGTCTTTGTAAGCCAGGGCCACCTCTTTGCTTGTGAGATCCAGACCTATTTGGGTGCCGGAAGGTGCCCCCGTTTGCTCCAACATCCGTACAAATACTTACCTTAGTAACAGGAATCTTGCCTTGAGCTATCACCTTTCCCCCTTCCCCCTGGGCCACAAAGACCGTGCTCTTGCAATGAACTTCCATGCCGATATACACCTTCATAAGGCTGTACCTCCTTATTAATTTTTTGTGGCGCATCAAGCCACCACTTGGTTGGCGGTGTACCTAAACCTCCCCTGGAGGACAGCCCTCTTTCATGGATACATTCTGAGGTGAAGATCGCCGTGCCAGAGCCAGGGTGTCAGATGAGGTGGGGAGTTTCACTGGAATGGGTGGGGACTTTGACTGGAATATGCAGGCAGTCAAAAAATCAGACTCCCTTAACCTAATGATGTAAAAGAGGTTTTAAAATTAAACTGTCAAAGTCAGGATTTCACTATCATGAACCAAAATGTTCCATTAAAAATGCCCGGTCCCTGACGGGACCGGGCCAAAACAACGACCGGGAGAGAAGGTTATGAAGAGGATGGGCAGTGAGTGGTACTCTCTGTGTAGGGTTGTTCCCAGTCTTGGAGCTCCTCCTCCTTGTAGTCAATGAAGGGGATGGGCTCCTCTATGTATCTTCCTGGGACATAGTCAAAAATGGCTTGGGTTTTATCTGCTACCATGGCAAATAAGCGAGATACAGGTACATCATTGGGACATGCATCCTCACAGGTGCCACAGGATACACAAGAAGTACTCATGTGATTCATTCTTCCTAAGTGAAAAAGGAGGGTGTCGGGTAGGAGCCTTAAAGCTCCTTTCCTTTGAGCCCTCATGAGGTAGTTTTCTGGTGTTACCTTTAGGGCATCGGAATCGAAGAAACACTCCCTGCAGAAGCAGATGGGACATACCCTCATGCAGTTATGACAGTTTATGCAAGAGTGGAGGGTAGATAGAATACCCTGAGGACCAGAGACCTGGGGGCCAAATTCCTTTTGGAAGTAGTTTTCTCTGGCTTCGGTTCTCTCGCTCACCAGTTCTTGGAGGGTTTCTTCTCTCTCTTTAAGCTCTATTTCCTCTTGGTACTCTAGAGCCCTTAAGGCCTCTTCCCCTTGAGCGGTATGGGCTATGAGATAATGGCATCCCTCAGGGGCTCCTAAGAAACCCACCTCTATATCCGCCGTATCTCCTGTAAATCTGTTACAGATCTGGCACAAGGGTCTGGTTCCTGAAAGCCTAAGGTGGCCAAGACCTTCTTCCAGATTGGCTTTCATAAGGGATTTATCACTGTTGATGTATTGCCTCAGGGGATAAGCCCCTGGACAATCAAAGCTTATAGTGAGCAGACCCTCTGGTTTTACCTGGTTAAGCTTGATAAGCTCCCTTGCCGCTCTAAGCTCACAGGGGCGGAGAATCACTGCTGTGGGCATCTCTACGGGCCCTCTCTTGGTAAGTTTGGATACTACCCTTCCCCCTTGAACGGGTATGACAGGAGGTAAGGACCAAGCTTCATTTATTATGGAGGGATCCCGGGTAAGGATATGGGCGTAGGATTCGCCTCCTGGTATTTCCATGGGGATCAACACAGCCTGTACCATTCCCTTTTCCAGGAGCCCCTTCAGTAAACCCCTTAAAGCCTGGCTTCCCTTCCCTTCTCCTTTTACTGATAGCATGTTTTTTCTCCTCAAGTATCCCAACGCTGGGTGAGGGGGTTGGGCCCCTTTTCTTTGATATGGGCATCGAACTCGTAGGCTGTATCCACCAATCTCTTTCCCTCCCCGTGGGCTACCCACCGGAGCCATAGGCGTTCCCCATCCAATCCCAAGGTGTCCAATACCTCTTTCATAACCGCTAAGCGGCGCCTAGCCCGGAAGTTGCCCAGGTTGTAATGGCAATCCCCCGGATGGCATCCGCTTACCACCATACCGTCAGCCCCTTCGATGAGGGCCCTGAGGACATATGCAGGGTCTAAAGCACCAGTACAGACTACTCGGAAGGGGCGTACATTCTCCGGATATTTAAGCCACACGGCCCCTGCTGTTTCCGATCCTCCAGTACCACACCAGGCGCATAGGGCGTAAAGGATTTTGGGGATGAACCCATTCTCTCCCATCTCTATCCTCCTATATCAACAGGGCGTCTATACTGGGGATCATCTGCTCTCCCCTGGCATCCCTTAAATAAGCGGCTTCACTGGGACAGGCTACCAAGCAGGCCCCACAGGCATCGCATAGGTAGGGCCTCACCCGGGCTACCCCTTTGTTCTCGTCAATCTCCCGGGCATAGTAGGGACACACATCTACGCATAGGCCGCATCCCACGCACTTAGATTCCCGTACTGCCGATACGTACATGGCGTTTGGAGGCGGAAGTTGGGGTTTACCTAAAATGGTTAGAGACCGTCCTGCTGCATCTTTAGCGGTAAGGAGAGCCTCGGTGAAGGAACGGGGTGAATGGGCCAATCCTATAGGGAATATGGCGTTGCTGGAGAGCTCCCAGGGTTTCATAAGGCGCTTTATGGCTTCTTCATAGGGACACATACTGGTTTCTGTATCGAAGAATCCTGAGGAATCCAGTTTATAATTCAACCCCTGGGCCAAATCTTGATAGTTTTCCTTGTCGGGAACTATGCCTACGGATAGGACCAGTGCCCCTGCCTCAATGGTCTCTGAGGCATCCTTCTCTACATCATGGACGAGAACCTCCAGTTTTTCCCCTTTGGCTTTTACCCTGGGGTATTGATCCATGGCAAAGCGCACGAATCTAATACCTTTTTCCTGGGCCATCTTTCGGTAGTCTTCTTTGAATCCATATGTGTTGAGGTCTCTGTAGAGGATAGTTACCTCCATCCCTTTTTCTGTTAGATCCAGGGCGTTTTTTAGTGCCTGGGAGCAACACACTCGACTGCAGTAGGGATGGGCCTTGTTTCTGGATCCTACACACTGGATCATGACTACGGGCCCCTTGGGCAGGTCCCCCTTGACCAACAGTTCTTCTATCTCCCTCTGGGTGAAAACCCTTTCATCTTTGCCATATAAGAAGGCCCCTTCAGGATTGAAGGGCTTGGCCCCTATGGAGGGCATAACAATCCCTGCCTGGATCAGCTTGGACTCTTCTCCTGTTTGTATCTCAGCATAAAAGTGGCCTGCGTATCCCCACATGTCCTTGACCTGGGCCCCTTTGTACAAGGTGATGTTGGGGTGGTTCTCGACCTTGTTCATAAGCTGGGCTAAGTACCCTGGTATATCATGACCCTCTAAGTCTTTAGTAAGGGTTTTAGCCAAACCACCCAATTCCCCTTCTTTTTCTATTAAGGTTACTGGAAAGCCCCTTTCGGCTATGGTTAACGCTGCTTCCATGCCTGCTGCTCCTCCACCTATGACCAGGACAGCACTGTTAAAAGTCTCTGTGGGTGGAGGAGCAGCTTGAGCCTTCTTCACTTTCTCTACCCCGGATGCTATGAGGGCCAGGGCCTTTTCCAACATGGCCCCTTTGTTTTCGTGAACCCTGATCACATCTTCTCTAAGCCTCAAAAATTCAGACAAAAGGGGATTCAGGCCACCTATCATCACTACCCGCCGGAATTTCAGGAGCTTCTGCAAGGGGGTACAAGCCGCTAACACCACCCTGTTTACTCCTGATGCCTTGATCTTTTCTCCCGTCTCCTGGATGGTGGGTGGGGTGCAACAACCTTTTATTATTTCTGCATGGGTCACACCTGGAAGGCCTTCCGCTTTCTCCCTTAGGGCCTCCAGATCCATATAGTTATTGAACTCGCCGAAACAGGAGCAAATAAAGACCCCTACCTTGGGTGCTTCACCTGTTATGTCCCTAAGGGGAGGGGGGGGAGAGGGAGCAAAGTTCTTATTCCCAAGGTATTCCAAGACTTCCGTAGCGGTACCGTACCCTTCCCAAACCGTTTCGGGGTTCCCTTTAGGGCCGGTGAATTCTCCCACGGCAAATACCCCTTCCCGGTTAGTCTTACCACAGGTGAAGGGCAGCACTTTACAGAAGCCATGCTCGTCTGCTTCTATTCCCAAGAGGTTAGAGAGTTTCTCCATGAGGGTAGGGGGTTTTTGACCTGTGACAAGTATGACCAAATCCTCTTCCAAGTCATGCTCTTGGTTGCCCAAGGAATATCTAAGCTTCAGATTGTTATTAGAGATCTCCTGGATTTCAATGTCATGGGCTCTTACAATTTCTACTCCCGCCTCTAATGCCTTTTCGAACCACACATAGTGGCCTTTGCCAAAGCCCCTAAATTCTCTAAAGAAAACCTTCACCTCTGCATTGGGTAGGAGTTCCTTGGTTCTATAAGCTCGGTAAATGGCAGAGATGGTGGTGTTGTAGTTTTCGTATTCTACCCCTTGATTGTAATGGGGGGTTACTACGATAGCTATCCTCTTGGGAAGGCTCCCGTCGGAGGGGCGCTCCAAGGAGTTTTTTACAAAGTTAGTGAGGAGAGATTTCCTTGCCAGATCCGAGGAATTCACCACATTGGGCCACTGGCCGAAGCCAAACTTTGCCAGATCCTTTTCTGTGGGCTCGTCGTATTCCGGGGCTAAAACGATGGCTCCCACATCCATTTCCATGGTTTCCTCTGTTCTATCCAGCTTCAGACAACCAGTGGGGCATACCTTCTCACACTCTCCACACTTGGTGCAATGCTCTTCGTCTATAAGGAAGATGTTTTCCCAGGCGATCTCAGGCCGCACGTAGATGGCCTTTCTTTTGCCTTTTTTGTCCTCTACCTCTACAGGACAAACATTTATGCAGGCCTCACATTCGGTACAGGCAAAGTTGTTGACGTAATGGTCTTTCTTTTTAATTTTAACCGTAAAGTTTCCTGGTTCCCCAGAGACCTCTATCAAATCGGCATTGTAGAAGACCCGCATGGCTCCTAAACCTATAAAGAGACGTTGAGGCATGTGGCCGCATGCCCAGCAAAAGTCTAAGGGGAGTTGGGCCAGGGCTTGGTTTCTGTATTCATCTACATAAGAACCTCTGTTGAGCATAACGGTCTTGTAACCCATTTTGGCCAAGGCATAGGCTACTCTATAACCTGCAAGGTTGGTGCCATAGACCAGAACAGTGCTTGCCCTTTCCACAGATCACCTCCCCCTCACAGGAAAAACTCTCTTTTAACTAGACTGGGACCAAGTTTTTTGATCTCTTCCGTAAACTCCTTGGCTACTTGGGCGAATTTGGGACCTTCGGAAGCAGCGATCCACGAGAGCTTCACCCGCTCAGGCTCTAACCCTATACTTTCCAGTAGTTTCTTCGTAAGAGCCATCTTCCTCCTAGCGTAGTAGTTACCCTTCTGGTAGTGACAATCCCCTGGATGACACCCCGCTACCAACACACCATCAGCGCCGTCCAGAAGGGCCTTCAGAATAAACACAGGATCCACCCTACTGGAACACATCACCCTCATGACCCTAAGGTTGGCGGGATACTTTGTGCGGCTCACCCCTGCTAAATCAGCAGCAGTATAGCTGCACCAGTAACATAGGAACCCCACTATCTTGGGTTCGAATTCCCTTTTCACCTCTGTATCTTTATCCCTGTTTTCCATGGCTTAAACCCCTACGCCTTGTTCAACTCAGTTTTCACAGGAGCACCCCTTCTAACTCTGAGAAGATTTCCTCGTTGTTGAAGTGTTTTGTGGTAACCGCCTTGTTGGGGCACGTGGCGGCGCAGAGGCCGCATCCCTTGCATATAGCCTCGTTCACCACACAGATGCCCCGAGCGGGATCGTAGTCGATAGCCGAGTACATGCAGATCTTTTTGCACTGCTGACAGCCCACGCAGACCTCGGGATCTATATAGGATGTGGCTGCCTCCACCTCAACCTGTCCCCTCATTATGAGGGATAGGGCCTCTGCAGCTGCTCCTGCTGCCTGGGACACAGTGTCGGGAATATCCTTAGGCCCCTGACAGCAGCCCGCTATGAATACTCCATCGCTGGCAGTGGATACGGGGGCCAGCTTGGGGTGGAGTTCTATGAACCACCCATCTTGGTCTTGGGATATACCCACCAGATGGGCTATTTCTTCGGCTCCATGTGCAGCCTGAAGCCCTACAGATAGGATCACCATGTCTACTGGCACCCTTCTCACCTTTCCTGCCAAGGTATCTTCGGCGACCACTACGAGCCTCCCATTTTCCTCGGGAGATAGGGCCACATCCGTGATCTCTGCCACTTTGCCCCTAATGAAGTGGGTGCCTTCTTCCTGAAGGCGGTTGTAAAACTCCTCGTACATCTTTCCCGGTGATCGAATATCGATGTAAAATTCATATACTTCCGCCCCCGTTTTTTCTCTAACAAGGTGGGCAAATTTCATGGAGTACATGCAGCAGACCCTGGAACAGTAACGGTTGGTGTTTTCGTCCCTAGACCCCACGCAATGGATGATAGCCACCTTTTCAGGTACCCGACCATCTTTCATCTTTATTTCCCCTTCGGTGGGTCCAGCGGCGTTGTTGAGCCTCTCAAACTCTATACTGGTGTAGACCTCGGGGAAACGCTTGTAGCCGTATTGTACTAAAGAGGTCGGATCAAAGGTTTTGAACCCTGTGGCTACCACTATGGAACCTACCTTAACTTCGATCGTCTCTTCCTTCATGTAGTGGTCTATGGCTTGGGCCTCGCAGAGGAGCTCGCATTGGCGGCACTCGCAGCATCCAGCACAGTCTAAGCACCTCTTCCCCTCATTCACGGCCTCATCTTCTGACATGGGGGCCTCTATCTCCCCGAAGTCCTTGATACGCTCTTGGGGAAGCCTTTCAGATAACTTAGTGGGAAGGGTGACGGTGAAAGAACGCTTCTTCAACACCTCTTCTTTATCCACGGTTTCAAGCCAGTGCTCCTCGTAGGGTCTGGCTTTTAGTTCCTCGCCTTCCACGTATCGACGAATATACTCCGACGCCCTTCTTCCCAAACCAATGGCTTCCACTATGGTGGAGGGTCCTTTAGTGGCGTCTCCACCTGCAAACACTCCTTCTCTATTGGTGGCTAAGGTTTCAGGATCTACCCATAGAGTACCATCCCTGTTGATTTCCAGGCCCTCCTGTTCCAGCACCTGGGACTCTGGCATCTGTCCGATGGCCAGGATCACGTCGTCAGCAGTCATTTTGAAATTGGATCCTTCAATGGGAATAGGACGGCGACGTCCTGACTCATCAGGCTCCCCCAACTCCATCTTCACACACTCTACCTCTTTCAGTCTTCCTTTTTCCCCGTGAAAGGCCACGGGATTAGTAAGGATCTGAATTTTAACCCCTTCTGCTTCGGCAGCTTCTATCTCTTCGGGAAAGGCAGGCATTTCTACCCGGCTACGGCGATAGAGGATAGTGACATCCTCGCTTCTTAAACGCAGGGCCACCCGGGCGGCATCAATGGCTGAGTTCCCCCCTCCCACCACAAAGACCCTATTACCCAATTTCACTGATTCTCCTGAATTGACCCTCTTGAGGAACTTGATGGATGTATGAACGCCTTCTAAGTCCTCTCCAGGTATACCCATTGTTCTATCCTTATGGGCCCCAATGGCTAAGAAAAGGGCCTGGTAACCCTCTTTAAAGATACCCTCTATGGATTTGCCCCCTTGACCCACAGGGACATTGCACACGATTTCTACACCTGCCTGCTTGATAAATTCGATCTCTTTATCCACCAGACTATTGGGGAGCCTGTATTCGGGGATAGCGTATCTCAACATGCCCCCTGGTTTTTCTAAAGCCTCAAAGACCGTGACAGGGTATCCTTGTACTGCCAAGTAATATGCACAGGCCAATCCAGCAGGGCCAGCTCCCACCACGGCTACTTTTTTATCTTCCTTCTT
This sequence comes from Aquificota bacterium, assembly GCA_015486105.1. Lineage (GTDB taxonomy): Bacteria > Thermosulfidibacterota > Thermosulfidibacteria > Thermosulfidibacterales > B14-G1 > WFSI01. The sequence goes on from WFSI01000020.1 coordinate 7,984, forward strand.
TTCCATGGGTTCCACGGGCAGCTTCTCCCCTATATTTTGGTAGTACCAGTCGGCTACGAATCGTTTTAAGGCTCTGATCTGGATGTGACCTCCGGCTAGATCACGAGTGCATTCCCTTTCACAAAAAGCGGGGCATGCCCTACCCAGACTGGCGGGGAATACAACCTTCTCCATGATGAGCTTAAAGGCCTCCTCAAACTTTCCTGCTGATATAAGCTTCACGTATCCATGGGCGTTTAGCCCTGCAGGACAGGCGTTTCTACATGGAGAGAAACCTTCCTTGTGAATGACAAAGACGTTGGGCACGGCTTGGGGGAAAGAGCGGTATATGGCAGTTCTTTCCATCATACCGCATTCGAAGTCATTAGGCATGGTTACGGGGCATCCCTTTATGCACTCCGAGCAGCCTGTGCATTTGTCTTCCAACACGTATCTGGGTTTTCTCTTTATCTTTACGTCAAAGTTGCCTATATACCCTGACACCTCTTCCACTTCACTGTAGGTATAAAGCTTTATGTTCTCATGTTGGCCCACCGAGACCATCTTAGGGGTTAAGATACAAGCGGAGCAGTCCAGGGTGGGGAAGGTTTTGTCGAACTTGGCCATGTGGCCACCTATGCTGGGTTCCCTTTCCACCAAGTAGGCGGTTTTTCCGGCGTCGGCTATTTCCAAGGCCGCCTGCATTCCTGCTATGCCACCTCCTATCACCAAGACGTTGGGGTTGATGTCCACTATCCTGGGTTGGAGGGGCTGATGGTGTACTACTCTACGGACGGCAGCTTCCACATAATCTTTGGCCTTTTCGGTGGCTTCCTCCTCGTCTTCTGTCACCCAGGATACCAATTCCCTGATGCTGGCCATTTGGAAGAGGTAAGGGTTTAACCCTGCTTTCTTGCAAGCGCTTCTGAAGGTTTTTTCATGCATCCTTGGAGAACAGGAAGCTACCACCACCCTGTTCAGATTGTACTGCTTAATATCATCTATAATGAGGCCTTGGCCGATGTTGGAGCACATGAACTTATAGTCCCGGGCTACTGTTACGTGCTCTAATTTAGAGGCGAATTCTACCACTTCTTCCACGTCTACCTTATAGGAGATATTGATGCCGCAGTGGCATATATAAACCCCAACCCTGGGTTCTTCTCTTCTGGCCATGATGTCCTCCTTAAAGGGCCCCCTTAAAAGGTACCAAGAGCTTGCTCAAACCCAGCCTCTTTTCTCCTATGCCCATGGCTAAGCCCAGGAGCTGAGTAAAATAGACCACAGGGATCTTTTCTATGTGGAGCCTTTCTTGAGGTGCGTCCAGGTTGAACTGGCACAGGGGGCAAATAGCTGCTATAAAATGGGCCCCTTTTTGTTTAGCGTCTGTGAGGATCCTTTTTACTAAGGGCTCGCAGGCCTCTTCATGGGCTACCATCTGGGCAGCACCACAGCAGGCGGTTCGGGAGCTGAAGTCTACTACTTGGCATCCTAAGAATTCTAAAAAGCGATCTAGAGCTTGGGGCCTTTCAGGATGGTCTTCATCTTCTACTTGGGGACGGGTGTATTGACAACCATAGTAGGGAGCAATCCTGAAGGATTCCAAGGGATGTACTATCTTTTCTTTCCATGTAGGAAGGATTTCAGGGTCCAGGTAGTAGTCCAAGAGGTGTTTCACCTTTACCTTGCCCCCGTATCTTTTGCCCTCTTCGGCCAGGGCCTTGTTCACTTTATCTTTTACATCTTCTTCATCTGCCAAAATGTAACGGGCCTTTCTGAGAGTGGCGTAACAGGCATTGCAGGGAGTGATGATAATTTCTGCTCCCATGGCTTCTGCTATAGCCATAATCCGGGCTGGTAAGACCAGGGCTATCAGCTCGTCTAAGCTGAAGTAAGCCGTTGCTCCACAGCAGTTCCAATCTTCTACTTCAGGGATAGATAAACCTAAAGCCGCTAAGGTAGCCCTTATGGATTCCTCATATCCTGCTGCGCTTTTCAATGTACACCCGGGATAAAAGGCGTATTTCATGGTTGCTCCTCCAGTTCCCTGGCCTTTTCTATCACCTTTTTGAACCCCTGCAGGTTCTGGAGAGGCTCCACCTTAAATTCCATGCGGCCTTTAGCCAGTAGTTTCAGTCCTAAGGAGACGTTCCTAAAGGCATCGAAAGGCACCTTCATATAGTATTTCTGCATCATCTTCAGTTCTGAGAGCCTCCCTTTCTCTTCCATCGCCTCTTTGAAGGCCTGATACACATAAGCCGATTTTTCCTTGGGGGTGTAACCCTGGGCCTGGGCCAGGCGTTTTAGGGCATACATAATGTCAGTGATCTTGATTCCCCGTGGGCAACGGACAGTACAGAAATAACAGGAGGCACAGATCCAACAGGTATTGGAAGAGAAGACCTGTTCAAAATCTCCCCCTTTAGCCAAGGCAAAAAGTTTTCTGGGGCCATAGTCCATAATTTGGGCCATGGGACAAGAACCAGTACAGGTGCCACACTGGATGCACTTAAGGATTTGCTCTCCCCCTGGCATCTCTAACAGTTTCTCCAAAAGCCCTTTTGTTTCCATAACTATTCCTCCACCTCAGAAAACTCTACGGTTCTGTAAATGGTGAGGGGCAACTCTTCTTGGATGCTCCGCCCAGGGACATACCCAAAGAGTTCCTGCAGGTCTCTTCCCACTGCTTTAAAGACTTGAGACACAGGAATACCTGCGGGACAGGCATCTTCACACATACCGCACGCCACGCAGGAAGTAGCCATGTGGGTCATTCTTCCTAAATGGAAGAGTATAGTATCCATGGGCACTCTTAAGGCCTTTTTTTTATCCATTCGCACGCTATAGCTTAAGGGTTCATAGTCAAAGGTAGCTGACTCAAAGAAACAATCCTTGCAGTAGCAAATAGGACACACGTGAGAACAACAGTGGCACCCTATGCACTTGCCGAAGACCTCCAAGAGTCCTCCTATTCCTTTTACTTCTGTTTTTATTGTTTCTGTAAGTTGTGTTCTTTTCTCCAATCTACTTTTCAGAAGTTCCTGGGAAGCGAAGGTGAAAACGTCTCCATCGCTAAGATCTAATCCTACGCCCTTTGCCAATGCTAAGCCTTCCTCCGTGAGAAAGGCCAGCTGGGGTTTGTCTCTGCCCAGCAAGGAAACCACCACATCGGCTCCTATGGGTTGGAATAGATCGCATCCTTGGCAAACGGGCCTTAAATCAGGGGGTATCTCTCCCTTCTTTAAAGCTCTAAAATAAGAATCTAAAACAAGATCACCTTTTTCCTTCGTCATTTTGGTTAAGGGGTAAACTCCCCCACATTCAACGCCGATGATATAAAGATTCTCTCTATGGGCTTGATCCAGTTTCACCAGCTCTACAAAGGCCCTTAACTCACACGGTCTTAGTACAACTGCCAAAGGCTTTGAGGTAGGTTTCTCCATGGTGAGCCGGGAAAGAGCTTTTCCCGCATTGGCGGGCATAAAGGGGAAAAGGGGTGCCATACCTTCTGTTTCTCCGCCCCTGGGTATAAGAGCATAGGAGACTTTTGATGGCTCCTTCAGAAATTTCAGGGCCATCACTCCCTCCACAAGTCCTTGCTCTAAAATAGAAATGAGAAAGGCATTAAGATCTTGGGGTGCTTTCGCCACTTTGGCCATATCCAATCCCCCTAAAAAGCCTATTGGAGCACTTTCTTGAGGTTTTATAATATTCGAATATTCTAATGTCAATACTACCCCTTCTCATTTTCATAATTTGCCAAAAGCTCTCTAAGGCAGAATCTGTATAAGGTCAACAAGTATGGAAGAGGGGAAAATTCGTAGTGGTGAGGTCCTGATCCGATGCAGGGTAAGGAGCTTATGGTATAGCCTGGGGGAACAAGCACGGGGAAGAAGGAAAATGCCCTATAATCTCCTGTTGTGGTCTGTGGGTTTTTGTGGTTTATTTTCTTCGCTTCTCTGGTTTGGAGCTGAAGGTGAATAACTCTTTACAGTAAGGTGAAGATGGGCAAAAAGGAGTTTATTCCCAAGTGGATTGCCTGGGAGATTACGGGCAGGTGTAACCTGAACTGCATCCACTGTCGTTCCGCCTCCAGTGTCTCCTCCGATGAAGGGAACTTCACACTGGAGAAGGCCCGATGGCTTATAGATGAAATCATTAGTTTTTGTAGCCCCTCCGTGGTCCTTACCGGTGGTGAGCCACTGCTCAGACCCGACGTCTTTGACATAGCTAAATATGGCACCGAAAAGGGGCTTCGTATGTGTATGGCAACCAATGGCACCCTGGTAACCACCGATGTATGCCAGAAGATCAAGGACTCGGGCATCAAAATTGTCTCCTTAAGCTTAGACGGATCCACTTCCGAGATCCACGACGATTTCAGAAAGCAGCCTGGGGCCTTCGAAGCTACAGTAAAAGCCGCTAAACTTTTCAAAGAACAAGGTATAGAGTTCCTCGTCAACTCCTCCTTCACCAAACGCAACATCCACGACGTGGAAAACATATATGAGCTGGCCAAATCCTTGGGAGCCACGGCCTGGTACCTCTTCATGATTGTGCCTGTGGGACGGGGGAAAAATGTTTTATCCGAGCTCATTGATGCCGACCAGTACGAAGAGGTGCTGCGCTGGCACTATAACTTGGAGAAGCACGAAAAGGAGATGCTGGTGAGGCCCACCTGCGCCCCCCACTACTACCGGATATTCAGCCAGATGGCCCGGGAGGAGGGGGAGTCCCTGGAGCGCAGAAGCCTTAAGTTCTCCACAGGGGGGGCCAAGGGATGCGTAGCTGCCCAGTTTATTGCCTTCATAGATTGCCACGGAGAGGTAAAACCCTGCAGCTACTTTCCCCTCTCAGCGGGGAACGTCTTCAAAGAAGGTTTCAAAGAGATCTGGTACAACTCTAAACTCTTCAACGAGCTGAGGGATTTTAAGTCATACAAGGGGAAATGCGGCGTTTGCGAATACCTGCATATCTGTGGGGGATGCCGAGCCCGGGCCTACGCTTACTACGGCGACTACTTGGCCGAGGAGCCCCACTGTAACTATGTGCCCATCAGGATAAAGCGGGATTGAATAAGCCAGGGACCCTACCTACCCCTGGATGGTGTTGGCTCTCCCTACCCAAAGGCCTCCCCACAAAAACCAAGGCGCATCTCCCATGACGAGCTATTTCCCCGACTTTGACACTTAACCGACCTTTCTGGAGCCATCCTCTGCTTTATAAGCCTATCTCTGCTCCCTTTTCTCCTAAAAATTTCATATCTGTAGTCGCATTGACTGGGGGAGGTCATGCTCCTTAAAAGGGTCAAGGGTGGTTCCAAAAACAATCCCATCTACTACTTTCAGATTGCCGAGTCCTACAGGTCTAAAGAAGGACCTAAGCACAAGACCATCTGCACTGTGGGCAGGGTGGATGATGTTATCAAGAACGGCACCCTCAAGAGGTTCATGGAGAGCATAGCCAGGCACTTAGAGAATGTGGCCCCCCTGTACAGCATTTGTACAGGGCCCTTGATGTCCTGTCTGAGGAGGCCGAGGATCTAAAAGGACACACCTATAGGGGGATAAGGAGTCTGAGTTTGTTCAAGCCTGAGGTGAGAGTGTGAGATTCACATAGATCGTTTCAGGGCCTTTCACACAATAACCCCTCTAGCGTTATTGGTCTGTCTGGTCTGTTGCGTTGATTGCGTTTCTTTAACCCTCAATCCTTCCCTCTCTTGCCATGGGTTATCAGCCACGAGCTGAATCCCCGCTCCCCGGTCTTCTACACGCCAGTCTCCACTTCTTTTGCCCAGGTCCTGTTCTCCCTGAACCAGTCCACCAGATTTCCCACCCCCTCCTCAAAGGAGGTTTTAGGTCTCCAGCCCAAGAGTCTCTCTGCCTTACTGATATCCGCCCAAGTAGCAGGTACATCGGCAGGATGCATGGGCAGAAACTCCAGATTGGCCTTTTTACCCACAAGGGCCTCCACCAACTCCACCGCATCCATGAGCACCACAGGGGTATCGGATCCTAAGTTGATGATTTCATAGACGGGAGACGGGGAACCAGAGACGGGGGGTTCTCTCCTTTCCATGTACTTCACCGCAGCAATGGTGCCCAAGGCGATGTCGTCTACATAGGTAAAGTCCCGGGACTGGGTACCGTCTCCATAGATCAAGACAGGTTTACCTTCCATTATCCACTGAACAAACCGAAAGAGGCTCATGTCCGGCCTTCCTCCTGGACCATAAACAGTGAAATAGCGGAACACGATGATATCCAAACCATAGAGGTAATGATAGGTGTAGCATAGGGTTTCCGCAGCCTTCTTGGAAGCAGCGTAGGGGGAAAGGGGACCGTTTGTATCTGCATCCTCCCTATAAGGCATGGGGTTATGGCTTCCATAGAGGGAAGAAGTGGAAGCCAGGACAAACTTTTTTATTCCCTTACAACGACACAACTCTAAGAGATTCAAGGTGCCTGTTACATTGGTCTCGTAGTAGACCCAAGGGTCTTCTACAGACTGGCGTACCCCCGCCCGAGCCGCCAGATTGATGATGGCATTAAAGGGAGCATCCTGGGCGTGGAAGAGGCCCTCCAAGGCGTCTCTGTCACAGATATCCATTTTATGGAAGGAGAAACCCTGCCGTCCCAGGAGCCCCTTTAAACGCCACTCTTTCAACCTTACATCGTAAGCATGGTTCAAGTTATCCAGACCCACTACCCTATGTCCTTGATTCAAGAGAAACTCAGCCACCTTGGAGGCAATAAACCCAGCAACACCAGTTACTAAATAAAAAGACATATTATTACCTTCCCCCTTCAGATTATAAAAACATAAGCTACTGCCATTAGCATACCATTAAAGGCATAAAGGCACGCTTCACCACCTCGATGCATCATATGGTCCGCCGGCAACCTCCAAAAATCAAAGAAAAAGCAGAGATCCTACCCAAAGTACATACTTTTAATTTTGCCTTATAGGGGATAAAATCCCGTACCGCACGCGCATTCTTATGAAAACCTACCAAGGGATACACCTTCATGACCTGCCAACGAAATCAGGTTCTATCTCTACCTTAGCCTGACAGCGAATAGCGTTCAGTAGAATCAACACCCTCTCCTTGGGCTTGATCTCCTCTAAAAAGATGCCCTCTAACCCCCTCAAAGGACCTTCCTGTATCACCACCTTCTCCCCTGGGGCAAACCTCTGGGGCCGAAGGCTCACAAAACCCCCTACCATCCTCGATTCTATAGCTTCTATTATGGCATCATCCACCACATAAGGGTTACCAAAGCTGTCTCCCACAATTCTCCTGATGCCCCGGGTATATTTAATGGTGTGAAAGTATCGACCCAATTCGAACCGGGAAAATATGTAGCAAGGGAAAAGCTCCTCTAAGGCTTCCACAAACCTTCCCCTCACAAACTTCTTTCTCTTAATTTTGGGGTTGAAGACCTTCAAATCCAGACGTTCCCGCAGAGACTTACTGACAGCATCCTCCTTGCCAGCCTTCGTGTAAATGCAGTACCAGTTTCTTATGTCCTTCATAGAACCCATTAAACGTAAACCTGGGGAAAGTGTCAATCTACCAGGACTTCCCCCATTCCTCTGGAAGGAGAGGGGCAGTGCATTTCGATCGCACCCTATAAGATGGAATATAGCTGATGGCTGATAGCTAACAGCTGTATTCGTAGACATGCGACGAATTCATGGGCAAGAGAGGAATGGGGTCCCCACAAAATCAAAAGATTTTGTGGGGTAAAAAAGGAATGCACCACCTTTTCACTTGCTTTCAGACAGACTTCCTTTAATTTGAATATGTTAACTAAGGCATTGGCCAGTTCCTGAGGGAAGTCCTGTCAGGAAATGAAGGAGTCACTTTTTACCGGGTTGACCATCTCTTCTCCCACTCCCAAGCCGTCTTGATAATGTAACCCAAGTCATCCCATTGAGGATGCCAGTCCAGCTCCCTTCTGATTCTACCAGTGTCAGCTACGAGAGCAGGAGGGTCACCCTCCCTCCTACCACCTTCCACTACAGGGAAATCCACCCCTGTCACCTCCTTGGCCTTCTCCACCACCTCCCTCACCGAATACCCATGCCCATATCCACAGTTAAAAACCCGGCTCTGGCCCCCTGCCAAGAGGTACTTCAAGGCCAGGACATGGGCCCGAGCCAGATCGTCCACCTGAATGTAATCCCGGATGCAGGTCCCATCAGGGGTAGGATAGTCGGTACCGTAAATCTCCAATCTGTCTATCTGGCCCAGGGCCGTTTTTAACGCTCGGGTAATGAGATGGGTGGGTTCAGGAGAAACCTGGCCTATTCTGGCCTGGGAATCAGCCCCCCCAACGTTGAAGTAGCGTAGAGAAACATAGCGGAAGGGGTAGGCCTGGGCACAATCGGCCAGGATCCTTTCCACCAGGACCTTGGACTGGCCATAAGGATTGATAGGCTCTAAGGGGGCACCCTCACCTATAGGGATCTCCCGGGGAATACCGTAAACTGCCGCCGTGCTGGAGAAGATAAAGGTCTCCACCTCAAAGTCCAATGAAACCTCCAAAAGGTTTACGGCATTCACTGTGTTGTTCCTGTAATACTTCAGGGGATTCTTCACAGACTCGGGCACCATAATATGGGCGGCAAAGTGCATGACGGCCTGGGGCCTGTAGAGGTGAAAAGCCTCTCTAAGCCTCCCTTTATCCTCCAGATCACCCACCACAAGATCACCATAAAGGACTGCCCAATCATGCCCTGTGCTCAGATTGTCGTAAGTGGCCACCCTGTAACCTGCCTCCCCCAGGGCCTTAACCACATGAGAGCCAATATAACCCGCCCCTCCCGTGACAAGCACCGTAACAGACCCAGGACTTAAAAGGGCCATATCCAAAGACCTCCCCTTCCACATTTGAGCCCCAAGCAAGAACTGAATTCCATTGGGCCCTATGGTATTTTCATACCACTTCTTCCCTTTACCGGCAAAAAGAGAGGGGCTATAAGGTAAGGCCATGATAGGGAAACAGAGAACTCACAATAGGACCCTAACAAAGAGTATAAACCGGGGTGAAGCCCTAAAGATTCTGAAGGATCCCCGTAAAGAGATCCTTTCCTTAGTGGATAAAGCCAAGAAGGTCAAAAAGGCTCGCTGGGGAAACGCATTCTCCTTCTGTTCTATCATCAATGCTAAAAGTGGCCTGTGCGACGGAGGCTGCACGTTCTGTGCCCAGGCTTATCCCCAAAGAACCCACGTGCCCGTTTATCCATTGGTCTCCCCAGAAGAAATGGTTAAAGGAGCCATGAAAGCTGAAGAAGCAGGGGCCAAGAGGTACAGCATTGTCACCAGCGGTAGAAGCCCCAAAGAAAAGGAGCTTATACACATCATAAAAGGCATAGAGGAAATCCGGCGAAAGACAGGCCTCACCATTGACGTGTCCCTGGGTATCCTCACCTCCTCCCAGCTCAAGGCCTTGAAGGAAGCAGGGGTAGACAGGATTCATCACAACTTAGAAACCTCCGAGAGATTCTACCCCCAAGTGACCACCAGGATCTCGTGGAAGGATAAGAGGGACTTCGTGGAAAAGGCCAAAGAGATGGGTCTCTCTACCTGTTGCGGGGGCATCCTGGGCATAGGAGAAAAGGAGGAAGACAGGGTGGATTTGGCCTTTACCCTGAAGGAGGCAGAAGTAGATTCCGTACCCATCAATTTCCTCATCCCTATTCCTGGCACCCCATTGGAAGGAAAAGGGGATCTGAATCCTATTCAGTGCCTGAGGATAGTAGCCATGTTCCGTTTAGTCCTTCCTGAGGCAGAAGTAAGGATATGTGGAGGCAGAGAAGCCAATCTCAGGGATTTCCAGTCCTTGGCAGCCATGATGGTAAACGGGTTTATGGTAGGGGGATACCTCACGAGACCAGGGAGAGATCCCGCCTTAGACCTCCAGCTCACCCAGGACCTGGGACTCCAACTCTCATAGACCGGGCAAAACCTCAGCACGCCAGTCTTTTCTTCTTGATGACCTCCAAAGCCCTCTTCACCACCTTTCTCTCCGTGGGAAAGGTGAGAAGCTTTAAAGCCTCACTGGCAGGGAAGAAAGAGGCATCATCCACCTCCCAGTCATGGTTTCGGGGATCACCAGACTGGTAACTAAAAAGGAAAAAATCCACCAGTTTTCTGTGCTTCTTGCCCTCCCAGTAATACCAATAGGAGATAGTATCTAAGGGGCAAATAATCTCCCCTTCCACCCCTCCTTCTTCCCTCACCTCCCTCTCAGCAGCCTCCTGGGAATTCTCTTCAGGCTCTACCTTCCCCTTGGGCAACTGCCAACGGGTCCTTCCCTTGGTGGCCACCAAAAGGACCTCTACTTCCCCCTTCCCTTTCCTGAAAACCACACCTCCAGCCGAATGATCCCTGATAAAAAACATGGAATCCTTTGTAGAACAAAAGAAAAAAAATGGCCAGGGAGACCATCGAAAACTTTTTGAGATTGAGGAGTCTCTCTGGACCACTCCATTGACACTAAGGTAGGGGCCTCTTAGTATAAGGGCACATCTGGTACCAGAGGAAGAGATGCTTTTCAGGGAAGAGTTCCAAGAAATCGTTGAGTTAGCCAGCAACACCTTAGAGGCATTTACCACGGCCTTCTTTCTCGTAAGGGGCAACAAACTGGCCCTGGTAGCCCATCACTCCCTGAGCAGCCACATGACTTCCCCTTTGTTCCTGAATCTGGAAGAAGGAGGGGTGTTGGCCTTAGCTTTAGAGAAAGGTGCCTTCATAGCAAACCACATGGACAGGGAAGCCTACGAGATCCCATATTACAACCGGGAAGAAGAGATAAAGGCCTTTATGGCCGTACAAGTAAGTAGCGGTAGAGGCCTTTTATGTGTAGATACCAAGCGGAGGTATAGCTTCACAGATAAACATCAGAAACTCCTACAGCAGCTTTCCCTCCTCACAGGACAATTATTGGAGAGGGCCCGATCCCTGAGGCCCAAGCTGGTGGACAGCGGCAAGTACCTGCTCCTAAGGGAAATGCTTCAACTCTTAGCCTCCCCCCCCTCTAAAGCTGATGACCTCCAAGGTTCATTTTCCCAGGTTATCCAGGAGATGGGGGTAGAGGAAGCCATGGTCCTTCTGAAGGAAGGTGGGGCGTTCAAAGTCGCCCTAAGCCACGGCCCCCTTTCCACGGAACGCCTCCATTCATTCCTACCCATCCAGAACACACCCTGGGAAAAGGTCTGGACCACCAAGGACCCTTTTGTCCAGAGGGATCCCAAAGGGGTACCTTTTATAGTGGAGATGAAACGGAACACCTTCACATCCCTCCTCATTGTCCCTTTAGAAGAAATGCCAGGGATGCTGGGTATGGCATCTAAAAACCCCCGGGGCCTTTCTGTAGAACTCCTTGATTTAGCTAGCCTCCTGGTCTTCCTCTTAGAATCCGCCTTCAAAAAACTAAAAGCAAAACCATCCTCCAAGGTTCTCAGCCCCTTAGACTTTTTCCACAACTTAGAAGATGCCTTGAACAAAACCCAGGGAACTGAATCAATTCTCCTCCTGGTGGGTTGCAAGATAAAAAACCTGGAGGATATAGACAGGAAAAGGGGCATAAGGGAAGCGGAGAAGATAATTAAAGAGCTCCAGGAAGACTTCACCCGCCATTTAGGAAGCCCATCTTGTCTCTTCAGGGGGCATATCATCATGGGATACAAGATTCACCATGACAAAAAGAGACTGGAAGCCGAGGGAAAAGCCATGGGGAAAAATCTGCCCCTAAACGGTAGCAAAGCCGAAATAAAGGTGGCCTGGAAACTGACCCCCTTATCCAAAAAGAAAGGGAGCGAGGAACTGATGAAGAACATGCTGAAAGAATTGAACAGTGGAAAAGGGCTCTTGGGGATTAGGTGATGAAGCTTATATCCAAGGTCTTAGACAAACTACCCACTCCAAGCTCCAAAGACTTGGCCATGGACTTAGGCACAGCCAACACACTCATATATGTGAAGGGAAAGGGCATCGTGTTGGACGAGCCCTCCTTCATTGCCATCAACACTCAAAATAAGTCCATTCATGCCGTAGGCATGGAGGCCAAAGTCATGTGGGGCAGGGCACCCAGGGAGATCAGAATCCACAGACCTATAAGGGACGGAGTCATCAATGACCTGGAACCTGCCCAACTCATGATCAAGCACTTTATAAGCAAAACCCTTTCCCGGATCAGAATTCTCAAGCCCCGCTTCGTCATATGCGTGCCATCAGGAATCACCCAGGTAGAGATGAAGGCCGTCATAGATGCATCCATCCAGTGCGGTGCAGGAAAGGTCCACCTCATAGAAGAACCTATGGCCGCTGCCATTGGGGCAGGACTGGCCGTGGATCGCCCCCAAGGGTTCATGGTGGTGGACATTGGAGGAGGCACCACCGATGTAGCCGTCATCTCCATGGGAGCAGTAGCCAACAGCCAATCGGCCAGGGTGGCAGGGGACGAGATGGATAAGGCCATCGTCCAGTACGTGAAGGAGAACCACCACATGATCATCGGAGATCTGGAAGCCGAGGAAGTGAAGATCCAGGTAGGCTCAGCCTATTCCCAGGATGAAGGCGAATCCTACCCCGTACGGGGGAGAGATTTGGTCAAGGGAGTACCCAAAGAGGTACGTCTCAACCCAGGTCAGGTGGCTGAAGCTATCCAGGGACCTCTCCAACAGATATTGGAAATCATTAGGGAGGTCTTAAACGACACCAGTCCCGAACTCCAATCGGATATCCATAGAGGAGGTATCTTCCTCACAGGAGGAGGCTCCCTCATACAAGACATGGATAGATACATAGAGGGATACATCGGGGTACCTGTGAGAAAGGTGGAGGACCCCCTCACCAGCGTGGTGAAAGGAGCGGGGAGGGCATTAGAAGAATTCCAGCGTTTCAAAAAGGCCTTCATCACTTAGCGGTGCCTGTTTACTCCCAGCCGGGGACACATATTCCCCAAAGGACAGCGACTGCAAAAGGGGGAAAGGGGTCTGCATACGTTCTGACCAAAGGCCACCAAGAGATCATTGATCCGCTGCCAATACCGGGTAGGGAGCTTTTTCCGAAGGACCATCTCCGTTTCCTCAGGGGTAGAGGTATCTACGTAACCCCACCTGTTGCATATGCGATGGACATGAGTGTCCACGCATATCCCCTGCGTATTGAAGCCCCGGGTGAGAACCAGATTAGCCGTCTTTCTCCCCACCCCGGGAAGCTCCAATAAGTCCTCCAAGGTGCCAGGGACATCTCCCCCGTATCTGTCCAGGAGGATACGACATATCTCCTTAATCTGCTTGGCTTTGTTTCTATAAAAACCCACAGGATAGATGGCCTCGGCAATCTCCTCCTCGGGAAGATTCACCATGTCCTGAGGGGTCTCCGCCAGGGCATAGAGCCTCTGAGAGGCTTCCTTGGTAGTCTTGTCCTGAGTCCTGAGGCTGAGGATACATGATACAAGCACCTTGAAGGGATTCCTCTTCTCCCTCGCCAACCGGGTCACTATGGGCTCCCTCCACTTGGAGTACTCCCTCTCTAAAATCTCCATGACCCTGCGAATCTCAAATTCCTCCAATCTTCACCTCCAACATCTGGCATTCTCCCCTTCCATCATCCCCACAACAGTAAGGCAGTCCCCACCACAGCAGCCGTTTCAGCCCTAAGGACCCGGAGACCCAACGTGACGGGGAGAAAACCTCGCTCCTTCAAAAGATCTATCTCTTCATCCTCCCATCCACCTTCGGGTCCCACCACCAAAGCACCCAGGGGACCGGGAATCCCCCGGGGTAGTTCCCTCTCCCTTTCACCCTCCCAAAGGACCCATCCTGGTCCTTCTACTATCTCCAAAGGCTGGGGGAAATAGATCCGGGGCAAGACCGTGCCTCCACACTGTTTCAAGGCCTCTTTGGCAATGGTATTCCACCGATCTATCCTGGAGGAAGGGGGGCGAGGGAGGCTACGACGGGTGAGAAGGGGGACTATCTCAGCCACCCCCAACTCTGTGGCCTTCTGAATCACCAAGGCCATCTTATCTCCTTTAAGAACCGCTACATAAAGGGTAAGTCTAACGGAATGCTCCCTCTCCAAAACCAGATCCACCTCCTGGATCTTCAAGACCCCGGAAACCATGAGACGCCCCCGGGCCTCTCTCCCCCTACCATCCAGGATCAATACCTCTTCACCGGGAACCACCCTCCTCACCCTAAGATGATGGGCCTCCTCCGAGGAAAGAACCAACTTCTCTCCAGGAGGAGGGATAGCATCTACCAAGACCCTAACCACGGACAAGGAGCACCCCTCCCCAAGGCTCTAAGGACGTCTCCCCTAAACCCAGGTCCACCAGCCCCCGAAGCAAAATACAGGCCATCCAAAGCATCCCCCTACCTCACCGCCCTGGCCAGAACCAAGAGATGGACCTCTAAAGCCCCTCCCTTCATCAAAACTCTCCCTATCTCCGAAGCAGTGGCGAGGGTAGTGGCCACATCGTCCACTACCAGGATACTTTTGCCTTTAACGTTTTCTGTCAAGACAAAGGCCCCCCGGATGTTCTCTTGCCTCCTCCGAAAAGAGGAAGCCCTCTGAGGAGGGGTGTGACGCACCCTCTTCACCGCCTCCATGACGGGAAGAGAGAGGAAATCCCCTGCTAAAGCACCTATCATCTTAGACTGGTTAAACTCTCTCACCCAGCGCCTCCTCCAGTGAAGGGGCACAGGAACCACTCCATGGGCCGAAAGGGCTTTCAGTACTTCCCCCTTGGCCTCCAGAGCCGAAAGAAAGAGATCCCTCACCAAAACCCATGAACGGTGGCTTCTATGGTACTTCCACCGATGGATTACTTCCTTCAAAGGGGACCTATAGAGATAAAGGGAAACCACCGAATCCAGATAAAACCTCTTGCCCACGCAAGCGCCACATATAGGCACATTTTGGGGATAGGGCAATCCACACCGAGCGCAGGTCCCCTCCATCACCTTCACCTTCTCTAAACACCGGTCACAGAGAGAAGCCACGGATGGAGACCTACATCCCTGACAACGGGAGGGAATCACCCGTCCCAGACAAAACGAAAGAATCCCTTTGCCCACCATGTCACAAAGATTTATAACAAAAAAGGATAAACTCCAAGAGAGGAGGGAACATGGGCATTAAGGACACATCCACTTACAACATGGAAAAGGATTACTATGAAAACCTTCAGGAGGGACCCAGGTTCATGGGAGAGATCCCCCCCTGGAACTCCAAGCCCTCCTTCCCCTTTATAGGTCAACGGCTCAACTCCCCCCTGGGCATCCCCGCAGGCCTCCTCCTGGACTCCAAATGGGTAGGCCTGTACGCATCCTTAGGGTTTGACATCCTGGCTTACAAAACAGTGAGGAGCCATCAATACCCCCCACATCCCTGGCCCAATTGCCTCTTCGTAAAGACAGACATGATAAAGCCCCATGAACCCCCTACCCAACTGGTAGCACCCAAAGACTGGGAACCCCCCTCTCCCCGCCGGGTGACCATCACAAACTCTTTCGGCATGCCCAGCTTAGACCCTATCCGGTGGCAGGATGACGTGGAAAAGAGCCTGGGACTTTTGAAGGAAGGACAGGTCCTCATAGTAAGCGTGGTGGGGACCTTCAAAGGGAGTCAGGAAGGACTGGTAGAAGACTTCATCCGGGTGGCCTCCATGGCCTCAGAAGCCGGTGCTCCCATCATAGAACTGAACTTCTCCTGCCCCAATATCACCGAAGGAGAGGGCACCATCTACACTGATCCCCCATTGGCAGGGTGGATCGCCCGAGAGGTGAGCAAAGCGGTGAAGGGCATCCCCCTTCTCGTCAAAGTAGGCCTCCTTTTGGGCCAAGACTTGGACACCCTCATGAGAGCGATAGCACCTTGGGTCCAAGGGGTGGTAGGCATAAACTCTGTGTCCTTAGCAGTGGTAAACGAAGAGGGAAAGCCTGCTCTGAGTCCTGATAGGAAGACCAGCGGTGTCTGTGGATGGGCCATCCGCCAGTGCGGTCTCACCTTCGTCAAAGAAGCCAGGACTATGAAAGAGAAAGAGAGATACGAGTTAGCCATATACGGGTGCGGAGGAGTAACGGAAGGGGAACACATAAGGGCATACCTTAAGCATGGTGCTCAGGCCGTCTTCACCTGCACCGGGGCCATGTTCAATCCCTACCTGGCCTTGGAATACAAGGGGGTGATGGAGCCCCAGACAAACCACAAACCATTAAACTACCAAAGCCCCGTATAAACTTAGGTAACAGCAAATAGGACTCCCCACACTTTTCTGTAAGGAGAGGGGGCGTTTCGATCGCAGCCCATGAGATGGAAGATAGCTGATGACTAATGGCTAATAGCCGTATTCATGGACATGCGGCGAATTCATGGGCACCTGTCTGCCGTGTCCCCGGCACAGGCAGGAAAGAGGAACGGGGTCCCCACAAAATCTGTTGATTTTGCGGGGTAAAACCTGTTACCCATCCTCAGAAGAACCTGGGTTCTTCTCCCCTGATGAGTCTCTTGATATTCCCCTCATGCCTCCAGGTGATGAGCAAAGCGATAAGGGCAGTGAACAGGGTAAGCATAGGGCTCCTCTCCATCAGATAGACAAGGGGCACCATGGCCCAGGCAGCCCCCATGGAAGAAAGGGCTACGTAGCGAAAACGCCAGATTAAGAAGCCAAAAACCAGCGCAGCCAACAGCACGGCCAAGGGTGAAAGAGCAAGATAAACCCCCAAGCCCGTAGCCACCCCTTTTCCCCCTCTGAAACCCAGGAAAGGAGAATAGCAGTGGCCCAGAATGGCAAAAAATCCCACCAAAGCCACACAGCCAGGGCTTTTCAGCCAGCTCCAGGCCAGGACCACGGGAAGATACCCCTTAGCAGCATCCAAGACCAAAGTGAGGACGCCCGCCACCTTTCCCGCTGCCCGGGCCACATTAGTAGCCCCCACATTACAGCTTCCCACCTCCCGGGGATCCTGACTTCCAAATAGACGGGCAAAGAGCAAACCAAAGGGCACAGAACCCAAAAAGAAGGCCACCAGGACCAACAAGAGAGTTTTGCTCATCGTCACGTAACCAGCCACCTTTCAACCTCCTGATGGAAAAGGGGACTAACCTCCCTTTCTCCCTCCTCTTCCCCCTTGTAGGAGAAGACAAAGGGACCTTCACCCTTGCAATAACGAGCCATTATAGAGAGGGCCAAAACCAGATCTTCCCCATCTGCCTTCCCCACCAAAAGTCCAGAGGGACCGGGGAAACCCTGGGGTACCAACAACACATCCTTCGGCGTAGCCAGAGACCTAACCACCTCGTTTTCTTCTTTCCGCCTGCCCATCACCAGCTTCAAACCACCTGACAGACGAAAGTGACGACCCACCTTGAGAAGCTCCAGGTCCCTGAGGGAAGGAAGGATACCAGGGGAAAGATGATCCAGAAGATCCTTCAACTTCCTCGAGAAGGGGGGATCCGTGAGGAGACATCCTCCAGCAGGAGATGGAAAAGCCCCCCACCCAAAAGCCCGGGCCAGCTCCAGCTGCCTCTTTCTGCCCCTGCCCCTAATAGCCTCCAGCCTTCCTCTGTCCACCAACCCTTCCCTCTCGGGTAGGCTTGGAGGCAGAAGGCGAGCGGAAAGGGGACGCAACACTAGACTTTCCAGTCCAGAGGCCCTCTCTATTAAAGACAAAACCTCTTTTCTCTGAGACATGGGCCGCTGCCCTATCACCTCTCCTGTTATGACAAAAGAGGCCCTTTCCTCCTCCAAGATTTCCCGGGCCTTCCCCAGAAAGAGGATCTTACAATCGATACAGGGGTTGAGATGTTTTCCAAAGCCATGGGGAGGATCCCTTAGGAGGGGGAGAAAGGCCTCCTTTATATCCACCAACCTGCACCCCTTTATGCTATACCTCTCCTTCAGCTCTTTCAGAAAGAGAGGATCTAACACCCCTGTGAAAGGGGTGACCATATGCAGGGGCACTACCTTCACCCCTTGATCCTCCATCAGCCTCACAGCCAAAAGGCTATCCAGCCCTCCAGAAACCAAGGCTACTGCCTTCACAACTTCTCCTTATAGTCAGCCCAATATCCCATTCAATCTCCTATGGACCCGTTCCCTCTCCCCAGGAGAAATGCGGGCCTTTCTCACTGCCTGGCGGAGCATCTCAATGGTGGTATCGTAAAGACCTTTATCTACAGGGTAAGGGTGACCGTCCTTCCCTCCATGGGCAAAGGCAAAGCGGGCAGGGTCCCTAAAGCTCACAGGGGTGCCATAGAGGACCTCTGCTGTCAAGGCCAAAGCCTTCATGGTCTTGGGACCCAGGTTAGGGGTCTCCAACAGACCCTGGAAATGGATGGGGGCCCGGTGATAGGCCTCCTTCAGCCCGTTTTTGATACGATCAATCCTTATGTCCTTCAGAAGAATGGCGTGACAGGGGGGCATATCCAGCTCCTGGAGCCTCTTCATCTCCCTTTCCAACTTGTCCGGGGAATATCCCTTCACCAACTCCACAACCCCTTCCCTAATCCTGTTGCCCTCCCGTGCCACCATATTCAGAGCCTTTCCTCGGGCCATGGAGCACACGGCTTTGTGGGGCTCCTCCACAAAAGAAGAAAGCCCCTTGCTGAGCCAGTGATACCGGCGGGCATATCTGGTTGCCATATTCATTCCCTGCTGGACCACTGCCCAGTGCCCCTGAAGGGTAAAGATGATCACATGATGGTACAACTGATAACCATCCTGGAGGGCTGTCGTATCCACCTTGGCAGCCATACGGCTGGCGTAAATTAGGGGAGCCGGGTCGAAACCCACCATCTCTCCCGTCTCCTCCAGCTCCTGAGGGGTCCTTCGGGACATCCTACCCTTGCCTCCAGCCACAAAGAGCCCCAGCTCCAAGGACAAACCTTTCAAGGCCTCCTTTACAGCCCCCGTCACCGTAGTGGTCACTCCGCTGGAATGCCAGTCAAAGCCCAGAAGGCAGCCCAAGGCCTGAAACCAAAAGGGATCAGAGAAACGGCGGAGCACCTCTTCGCTACCGTAGTCCTCTACCATAAGGACAAGAATCTCCCTGGCTAGCCTCACCATCCTGTTAAAGAGCCAGAAAGGAGCCCTGCCCCCGTGCAAAGGCAAATGGGCCGTTCCCGTAGGTCTCATGACACCCCCTGGGTCTAAAAGACCCCTCAAGAAAGATAGGACTTGCCCATCCAAAAAGGCAAGTCTCTTCCCATAAAAAAGCCTGGAGATGGTAAAAGTCCCGGCGACAAAACGGGACTTTTACCAAAAACTGACCATTGCTGTAGTTAAGACATTAAAATTAAAGGGAATCCGGAAAGTAAGTGAAAGGCGTTCCACTCCGATCGCAGACCATGAAATAGCTAATAGCTGACAGCTGATAGCGGTATCCGTGGACATGCGGCGAACTCATAGGCAAGAGAGAAATGCCCCGCCCCTCTCCTTCCAGAAAATTGAGGGAGTCCTGGCGACAAAAAACTTGCCAAAGGAAAAGTGGCTGTGGTATGGAGGTCTTCGCTTTAAAACCACGGGAGGAGTTAATCATGGCTAGGCGCTGCGAGATCTGCGGAAAGGGCCCCATGAGCGGTCACAAAATCAGCCACGCCCATAACGTGAGCAAAAGGCGATTTTTGCCCAATATCCAAAGGGTGAGAGTGCGTTATCCTAACGGAACAGTGAGAACTATCAAGGTTTGTACTAAGTGCCTTAAGGCAGGGAAAGTGGCAAAGGCCTGAGCCAGGCTTTCACCGCATCACTCTATCCACCCGCACCACTCCGGGGATCTTGCGGATAGACTTTTTCACTCTCTCCAACTGATCCACATCCTTCACATCTATAATAAAATTAAGCAAGGCCTTCTTATCCACCGTAGTCATTACCTGGGCCTTCTCCACATTGATGCCTTCTTTGGCGATAGCCCCAGAAACCTCAGCCAAAAGGCCTTGCTTGTCCTCCGTCTCCACCTTGAGCTTCACGGGCAATGCACTTCTGTCGTTCAAAGCCCAACAGGCTTCCACCCTTCTTTCGGGATCTATCTGGAGATGAAGAAGATTGGGACAGTCAGCTGTATGAACGGTGATACCCTTTCCCCGGGTGATGTATCCCACGATCTCGTCCCCAGGAATGGGATTGCAACAACGGGCAAAGCGCACCAGCACATCGTCCAAACCCTTCACCACCACTCCCACCTCCCTTTTCTTCTTCTTAGTGAGCTCCACCTTTTGAAGCCTCTTTTGCTCCCGTCCTTCCAACTCTTCGGGAGGTAAGACCTTCCTCAGTACCTGCCTGGGAGAGACCCTACCAAAACCCACCGCCACCACCATGTCCTGGGGGTTATTAAACCCCAAATCCTGAGACACCTGATCCAGGTCACCCCTCTCCATAGTTTTCAAAAAGTTTTTCCTGAACTTCCTGAATTCCCTTTGGCACATATCCCTGCCCACTTCAAAGGCCTTGCTTCTCTCCTGGGCCCTGAGCCAGGTGTTTATCTTGGCCCTGGCCCTGGTGGTTTGAACAAGCCTAAGCCAGTCCCTGCTGGGATGGCGCTCTAAGGAGGTAAGGATCTCCACCTGCTCCCCTGTCTTGAGCTGGTAGCTCAAAGGAACAAGCCTACTATCCACCTTAGCACCAACACAGTGATGCCCCACCTCTGTGTGAACGGCGTAAGCAAAGTCCAATGGGGTAGCACCCCTGGGAAGGGACTTCACCTCACCTTTGGGGGTAAAGACATAGACCTTCTCGGGGAAAAGATCCACCTTCAAGTTCTGGAGAAACTCCCGGGAGTCCTCCATTTCCTGCTGCCACTCCAAGAGATGACGGATCCAGCGGATTAGCTGGTCTTCCTCCATGTCGCTCCGCCCCTCTTTGTACTTCCAATGGGCCGCAATCCCCTCCTCAGCTACCCGGTGCATCTCCCAGGTACGGATCTGGAACTCCACCTTTTCCCCTTCAGGACCTATAACCGTGGTGTGGAGGGACTGGTACATGTTGGGCTTGGGCATGGCTATATAATCCTTGAAACGCCCCGGGATATAAGGCCAGGAGGAATGGATTATTCCCAGAACCATGTAACACTCGTCCACTGTATCCGTTATGATACGCAGAGCCACGAGGTCATAGAGATCCTCAAAGGTGAGGTTCCGCTCCAGCATCTTGTTATAAATGGAATAGAAGCTCTTAGGTCTGCCGGTAACCTCTGCCTTTATGCCCCGAGAAGCAAGTTTCTCCTCTACCACACGGGTCATCATATTGATATAGGCTTCCCTCTCTTCTCTCTTCTTGACCACCCTTTCCTTGATGTATCCGTACATCTCAGGGTTGACCTCATGAAAAGCCAAATCCTCCATCTCCCACTTCAACCAAGCAATCCCTAAGCGATGAGCCAAAGGAACATAGATATCCAGAGTCTCCTGGGCTATGCGTTTCCTCTTGGACTCTTTGGTTATAAACTGAAGAGTCCTCATATTATGGAGCCTATCCGCCAGCTTGATGATGATAACGCGGATATCATTGGCCATGGCCAGAAGCATCTTTCTGATGGTTTCCGCCTGCTGCTGGAGCATAGTTCTGGACTCCACCTTCCCTATCTTAGAAACCCCTTCCACCATGAAGGCTATATCTTCACCGAATTCCTGAGCCACATTCTGAAAGGTGATAGAGGTATCCTCTAAGACATCGTGGAGAAGACCCGCAGCCACAGTATAAGGATCCATCCTCAACTTTGCCAAGATCGTAGCCACATTCACGGGATGAACAATGTAAGGCTCCCCCGACTTCCTCTTTTGACCCGCATGGGCCTTCGAAGCATAGACAAAGGCCTTGTCCAGTATTCCCACATCGCTCTTTGGATGATGGGACAGGACCTCGGCTTTTATGCCTTCCAGTCTGTCCGTCAGCTTGTCCACATAAATACGCTTCATAACCATTTCTCCTAAGGCTAAAGAGGAATATAGGCACCCCCCACTGCCTTAGCAAGATTTGACTCTTCCCTACTTGTCGTGGAAAAGGGCAGGAGATTGAACAGACGGGTAGACTTCGTCATCCTGAAGTGAGATAAAAGGGGCAAGACAGGGGGCAGATCCTTATCTGGATTTCTGCCCCCAATCCA
This sequence comes from Aquificota bacterium, assembly GCA_015486105.1. Lineage (GTDB taxonomy): Bacteria > Thermosulfidibacterota > Thermosulfidibacteria > Thermosulfidibacterales > B14-G1 > WFSI01. The sequence continues at coordinate 30,085 of WFSI01000020.1, forward strand.
CGCTTAGGAGACGAAGATGAAGGCAGTAACCCAAACAAATATCGAGGAACTTACCAGGCTCTTTAAGGGCAAGGTGAGGGATGTATACGAAGCAGATGGAAACCGACTTCTGTTGGTAGCCACCGACAGAATTTCTGCCTTCGACGTGGTTTTTTCCGAAGGTATCCCAGAAAAAGGCCAGGTTCTCACCCGCATATCCAACAAATGGTTCGGCATGATCAACCAAATCCCCAACCATCTCATCTCTACAACTCCCCAAAGGGAGCTACCCTTTTTGGCCCACTATCCCGAACTAAAAGACAGGGCCGTCTTAGTGAAAAAATTGAAAAGACTGGACGTAGAGTGTGTAGCCCGAGGATATCTCTTTGGAAGCGCATGGAAGGAGTACCAGGAAAAGGAGGAGGTCTGTGGAATTCAGCTACCTCCAGGTATGAAACAGGCGGAGCGCTTGCCCCGCCCCATCTTCACTCCAGCCACCAAAGCAGCCAGCGGCCATGACGAGAACGTATCCTTCGAAGAATGCATCAACATCGTGGGAGAGGAAGAGACAGTCCGGACCATGAAAGAGATATCTTTAGAAATCTACTCCTGGGCCCACAATCTACTGTGGGCCCAGGGCATCATCCTATCAGATACCAAGTTCGAGTATGGAGTAGATGAGAAGGGAAAGATCTATCTCATAGACGAAGTGCTCACCCCCGACTCCAGTCGCTTCTGGTCCATCAAAACCTACCGCATAGGCACCAGTCCTCCCAATTACGACAAGCAGTTCATCAGGGACTACTTAGAAACCTTAGATTGGGATAAAAGGCCCCCTGCTCCTCCCCTGCCTCAAGAGATCATTGAGAAGACCATTGCCCGATACAAAGAGATAGAAGAAATCATTTGCTCCATTTAAAAAGCGCTACAACCTTCTCCGAAAGAACTTGAAGGCAAACCATAGGAGCACGGCTACTACGTTCACCCAGGCTATGATCTTAATAACGAGGAGACCCTTGCCCATACTTACTCCTCCAAGGCCTGGGGATCCGCGAGCTGGGATAAGGTGGGGTCCACCACCACAAACAAAAGCAAAAGGGGAAACAAGGGAGAGATCCTCACAGGACAAACTCCCTATGATGCTGATCATACCAGGAAATGATCCTTTTCACCGCTTTCTGAGGATAATCCTCTACCTGAAAAATGTCCATGTCCTCCTGGCCGATATAGCCCTTTGCCAACACCCCTTCCCTTATCCAACCCATCAAACCCTGCCAATAGTCTGATCCCATGAGAATGACAGGGAAAGGGTGTATCTTACAGGTCTGAATCAAGAGGATAGTTTCGAAAAACTCGTCCAAAGTGCCCAACCCCCCGGGAAGAAGTATGAAGGCTGTAGCGTATCTCACCAGCATCACCTTCCTCACGAAAAAGTAATGAAAGTTGAGGGTAAGGGTAGTGTAGGGATTAGGCTTCTGCTCGTGGGGTAATTCTATATTAAGACCCACAGACCTACCCCCCTCATCCAATGCTCCCCTGTTAGCCGCCTCCATAACCCCAGGTCCCCCCCCTGTAAACACAGAAAAACCCTCTTTGGCCAATTCCCCTCCCAACCTCCTGGCCAATTCATAGATCCGCTCTCCATTTTTCACCCGAGCGGATCCAAAAACAGTGACAGCGGGAAGAAAGGCTGGGAGGGCATCAAACCCTTCTACAAAATCCCCTATGATCCTGAACATCCTCCAGGCCTCTTCCTTGCACAGATGGTTGAACTCATCGAAAAGGGTTACACCCTTAGCCATAACTACCCCCCATTTTTTTAACAAGCCTACCAAAGGAGGAGGCGAGTTTAAACAGGACATCCCCCATTTTTCTGGAAGTGAAGGGGCGGTGCATTTCGATCGCAGCCCATGTCTGAGCCGCCCAGGGAGGTAAGCAATGAGTTATAAAGTAGTTGGAAACCGCACTCCACGTGGACATGCGGCGAATTCATGGGCAAGAGAGGAATGCACCGCCCCTTCACTTACTTTCAGACAGACTTCCTTTAATTTTAATGTGTTAACTAGGCAATAGTCAGTATCTGGGGGAAGTTCTGGACTTTAAAGGAGTGGTTGCCACTTCTTGGAAAGTGACCCCAACAGCAAATCCCATTTTTTAAAACTGACCAGGGTTCCAGGACAGGAAGCCCTGGCCTTGACCCCCTTTATATGCTACCTGAAAAAGTGATGATTCCTTTTGGGAGGGATAACTATGAGCGAGATCTTAGAGGTTACAGCCCGGGAAATCTTAGATTCCAGGGGTAACCCCACAGTGGAGGTAGAGGTCTCTCTGGACTCGGGGGTAATAGGAAGGGCCGATGTTCCCTCAGGGGCCTCCACAGGAGAGAGGGAAGCCTTGGAATTAAGGGACCAAGACAGAAACCGGTACTTAGGAAAAGGGGTACTTAAAGCTGTGGAAAACGTGAACGAGGAGATAGGGCCTGAACTCCTGGGTATGGACTCCTTGGATCAGACTCTCATCGACAAGACCATGATAGAATTGGATGGTACAGACAACAAATCCCGCTTAGGGGCCAACGCCATTCTTGGCGTTTCATTAGCCGTAGCCAAAAGCGCTGCCTCAGAGTTAGACATCCCCCTGTATCGATACCTGGGCGGAGTATACGCCCATATCCTACCCGTACCCATGATGAACGTCCTCAACGGAGGAGTCCATGCCGACAACAACGTGGATATCCAGGAATTCATGATAGTCCCCTGGGGTGCCCCCTCCTTCACCGAGGCCCTGAGAATGGGATCCGAGATCTTCCACAACCTTAAGGCTGTACTGAAGGCCAAGGGACACAACACCAACGTGGGAGACGAGGGAGGCTTTGCCCCCGATCTGAACTCCAACGAAGAGGCCTTAGAGGTCATCGTAGATGCTATATCCAAGGCAGGCTACACACCTGGGGAAGACGTGGGGATTGCCCTCGACCCTGCAGCCAGCGAGTTTTACCGAAACGGTCTCTACATTCTTAAAGCCGAGGAGAAACCAGAAAAGACCTACGAAGAAATAACAGAGTTTTACACCCGTTTAGTAGAGAAATACCCTATTATAAGCATAGAGGACGGCTTGGCAGAAAACGATTGGAAGGGATGGAAGTACCTGACGGAGTCCCTGGGGAAAAAGATCCAGCTCGTGGGAGACGACATCTTTGTAACCAACACCAAAATCATCAGAAAGGGCATAGACTCTGGTATCGCCAATGCCGTGCTCATCAAGCTTAACCAAATAGGAACCCTCTCTGAAACCATGGAAGCCATAGAAATGAGCCACAAGGCAGGTTACAAGACCATCATATCCCACAGATCCGG
>WFSI01000021.1 GCA_015486105.1 Aquificota bacterium
GGAATCTCTCCATGAACCCCCCGTTGGAGAGGAGGTTGTTATCCCTTATGGCTTCCAGGATGTCCTGGAGGGTGGTGCCGTAACGGGCCATGGCCAGGGGGTCCATCTCTACCATGAAAGCGGGCTCCTGCCCCCCTATGACAGATACATGGGCCACCCCTTTTAATGCCTGTAGACCGGGCACTAAGGATTTTTCGGCGAATATCCGGGCCTTCTGGGGGCCTGTACCATGGATGATGAGGCTGATCCCCATCATCTCCTGCATGGCTGATCCTATGTCTTCAAGGACCGGTTTCGCCCCCCCAGGCAACTGGTTTTCCGCTTTGGATAAAGCTGTCAACACTAAGGATCGGGCCTCTTGGTGGCTGGTCCCCCATCCGAACTCCACGGTGATCTGGGAGAACCCCTCGGCCGAGGAGGAAGAGACCCTCCTTACCCCCTGGATGCTCAGCATTGCCGACTCTATGGGGTTGGTCACCATGAGTTCCATGTTTCTGGGAGAGACGCCAGGATAGTGGGTGATGATGTTGAACACAGGAAAGGAGAGCCTGGGAAAGATGTTCACGGGGAAGGAGAAGTAGGAGAAGAGGCCTCCAAAGACGATGAAGATCAGGAGGATGAGGCTGAGTACGGGGCGTTTCACCCACCAGGCCAATTCAGTCCTCTCCATTAACGGTGAGAGATTGGCAGACTTTAAGCCGGCTTCTATTCACGGTTCCCACCTAAGTGTCAGATTTCGTTGCTGGCCATAGAGTTGCAGCTCCCATGAGGATGGCTAAGTTCATCAAAACAAGGCCTGCAAAAAGCAGGCCCTTATCAAGAAAATCAACCCATAGGAACTCACCTATTAAACCTAAAACCATTCCAAGGATGGATGTATAAACAAAAACGCTTGGCCAAAGGCGTAATGCTGTGGCCTGATTGTACCTGCATTCAACTGCAAGTAAAATGGAGAATGTGATTGGTAAAAGAAAAAAGGCATAGAGTAGGTGCGCACGGGTGAAAACTTGATCGTTAATAGCTCCAGGTGCGGGAGGCCTTCCTCCTCCATAAAAAGCTTCATTAAGCTCAATGTAAATACCTAAAACTACTGTGCCTACAAAACCAAGTATCCAATTAAGAGAAATAGCCGCCCAAGTCTTTGTTCTAAGGGAAGCAATCCATTTTCTTCCCATTTGGACTGGTACCTCAGTGAGTCCGATAATAAGGGTCAAGAAGCCAGCTTCCCCAAGGGTCAACACCAGGTCGTCAACCGGTATGCCATTTACACTACCTGGCCCAGATATGAAAAAGGTCGGTGGTTCCCATCCAAACAATACAGAAACAACGTAAATAAGCATTACTGACAGGATACTAACCAATGCCATCCACAGCCCTAAGTTACTGACGCGCTTTCTCCATCCTGTAAGGGATTGGTACTGGAAGTGGATGGCTGTGAGGGCAACCAGTCCGCACAGAACAGCAAAAACGATCAGGTGGGAATGAGATGATACAAGGGCATCTTGGAAGCTCCTGGGTTTCACACCGTTGACATGTAGCAATGCGGTCATACCTGGAAATGAACTGATGCCAAAGTCAATACCCCACCCGCTGATATGCCCGATAGGGGCAGCAACAAGAATGGCAACCATGGAAGAAAAAAGCAGCCAGAATGCAACACCCAACTCCTTAATTTTCTTGCCTTGATTCAAAGCAAAGAGTATCATGGCAACAGTTAAGACTATCCCAAGAAAATCCGCTGTCGCCATGCCAGCGATTTGAGTCACGGAGGCGACAGTCAAGCCTTTTTTAAGGTTGAAAATGGAACCAAGGCTGACCAGGAGGATAGAGGATATCGCAGCTGTCACATAGATCCGCTTGTTAGGTATTTTCAAGGGGAGTATCTTTATTGTTAAAAGATATAGAAGAACCAGAACAGGGACCATAACCCCGTGATAATACATGGCAGTAGCGTATTTAAAATCTCCCGGAATAAGCCAATGTATACGGAAGAAACTTAAAATAAGTGTGCCGGCAATCCAAACAGCAGCCGTAAAAACAGCAAAATCTAACCAGTCAGTATCCTTTGAATTTTCACTATGAAATTGCATTTCCCTTCCTTCAGTCCTCCTTATGGATGTAGCGCTTGATGTTCTTGTACTCCTCTTCGTAAGCGCCCTTTGCCAGTATCCTCTCACCTTCCTTCAGCCCGTAGAGGACTTCTACCAAACCTTCATCCGTGGTTGTGCCCAGTTTCACCTCCCTTTTCTGGGGTTTCCCCTGAGGGGGTATGACAAAGACAAAAAACCGCCCATTATTTTCCACCACGGCCTGGCTGGGAACCACCAGGGCCTTCTTACGCATCACGGTAATCTCCACAGAGACCATGGAGTCTAACAGAGCCGGTGGCAGGGAGGTGTCGGGGACAATACGGGCATGGATAAATCCCTGTCCGGCGGGTGAGATGGTGCCCACTTTTCCTATTATCCGCTTCCCATCAGGAAGGGATATAGTAACCCCTGCTCCAGTCTGAACCTGAGATGCCTGATCTACAGGCACCCTGGCCAGGACATAGAGGCCTTCTGTGGGCATGATGGTGAGCACGGCTTCTCCAGGGGCCACCATGGAACCTGTTCCTTTAAAGACCTTGACGATAAGACCACCCGAGGGTGATTTCAGATCTGATGCCTTGATCTGGTAGGAAATGAGGCTAACCCTGCTCTCTATATCGTTGTACCTGGCCTGATATTGCAAAAACTCCTGCTTAGAAATGAGCCCCAGCCTTAAAAGCTCTTCTTTCTGCCTCAGGACCCTCCGGGCAATCTTCAGCCTGTTCCTCGCTCCCTTTAATTCGATCCTTGCCCTTATGGGGTCTATCTGCCCAACTTTCTCTCCTTTCCTGATGGCCTCACCCGGATTCTTCACCCACACAACCTCTCCCTGGGCTGGGGATGAGAGGGTGATGAGTGGTGGTGATTCTACCTCTCCAGAGAACCCCGCAGTTACTTCTATCTCTGTTCTTTTCACAGAGTAAGTATCTGGAGTGCGGGCCAGAACAGGAGACAAGCCAGCAAACAGCAAAATACCTACCAAGACTATGATAGGAAAGTTCATTCCTTCCCTCCTTGTTGCTCTATATAACTAACCGTATCCCTGGTATAGTTATAGTCACAGGAAAGTTCTAAAAGCTTGCTTCTCTTTTCCTGGGCCTTCTTGTTGGCTCTGATGAGTTCTTCGATGCCCACGCCTCCAAAGGAGTAGGCTTTGTACATCTTATTAAGCATCTCCTGGTACAAGTCTGCCTCCCTTTTAAGAAGCCTCCATTTCTCGTACTGGCTATTCAGGGTAGTGAAAAGAATGCTGGCCCTCAGCGCCAGTGCTCTTCTCAAGGAGACCATCTGGAACTCTATCTTTTCCGCCTCTATCTCCTTCAGCTTCACCTTTCTTTTCCTTACGCCTCCGTCAAAGAGGGGAAGAGAAATCCCTGCAGACCACATCCAGTAGTCACCGGTATCGTCTTCCTCACGATGGACCACGTACCCCCCTTTCAGTTTCAGGTCAGGCAGAAAGGAGAGTTTTTCCGCCCGGGCCTCTCTGAAGGCCCTCTCTCTTTTGGCCTTGAGAGAGGCCACCTGGGGAGAGAAACGGATCAGGGCCTTCAAAAGGGCGCTTTGATCCATCTTAACAGGCACGGGATCCGGGATCCGGGAGTAAACAGGCCTTATCTCAAAGTCAGGCACCCACATCTTAATCCGGGATAGGGTAATCTCTTTTTCCTTTGAGGCATTCTCCACCTCAAGCCTCGCCTCCTGGAGTTCTTCTTCTGCCCTGATAAGGCTCACCTCTGAAAGGGCACCCCTTTTAACCAGTCTTTGGGTCTTCTGGTAAAGCTCTATGGCCCATTTGAGTTGCTCATTAGCTAAGTGTTCCTCTTGTAAAGAAGCCGCCAGTCTGTAGTACCCTTTAGCCACCTGCTTAA
>WFSI01000022.1 GCA_015486105.1 Aquificota bacterium
ACTGAAAGCGTAGGCCTCCCCTTCCCACCCGGGAGTACTGGAGGAGATCATCTATAAGCATAGCCATCTGGGTAGACGCCTTCCTTATCCGCCTCAAATAATCCCGGGCCTTATGATCCAAAGATTCTTCACACTCCTCCATAAGAAGATGTGAAAAAAACTCCAAAGCCCTAAGAGGTGCCTTCAAATCGTGGGAAACAGAGTAGGAAAAGATCTCCAACTCCTGAATCTTCTCTTGAAGCATTCTCTCCAATGCCCTCCTATCAGAGATGTCCACCACAAGGGTTACGGTCCCACCAAACTCCCCCTCCGAGTTCCTAAGAATGGAAGTTGCAACCAACAAACCCACCTCACGCCCTCGACCATCTATCAGCTGGATCTCATATGTCCTGCTGCATCCCTTTCCTCCCCTCAATCCTCCCAGCACATGCCTCAATACAACCCTCTGCTCCCGGCAGGATAAAAACTCCTTGAAAGAACAGCCCACCACCTCTTCTTTGGAATGTTGAAGAAGAGAGAGAAGGGCATCGTTGGCATAAAGGATCCTCCCCTCAACATCCATCTGACATATACCCACCAAAGCGTTTTCTACCAAGTTCCTATAGAGGGCCTCTGACTCCTGAAGGGCCCGGGTCCTCTCCTTCACCTTCTTCTCCAAGTCCTGGGTAAGCCTCCTAAGGCCTTCCTCAGCCTCCTTGGCCCGGGTGATATCGGACACCACCCCTATGATATTTTCCACCTCCCCATCTTGACCCAAGGTGGGTACAGCCCTGTCCAAGACCCATTTAACTTGGCCATCCTTGCAGATGATGCGAAACTCCCCCGCCACGGACTCCCCCGAAAGGAGTCTCTCCATCAGAACCTTAATCCGGGGTTTATCCTGGGGATGAATAATCTTAAACCACAACCAGGGATCATCTAAATACGCCTGGGCAGGATACCCTGATATTTGCTGGGTTACCAGGGTATATAACTGGGGAACCAATCTGCCCCCTTCCCGGTTCACCTTATAAAGGTAATCAGGTATAGTGCTCACTGTCTCCCGGTAAAGCTCCTCCGAGGACCTCAGTCTCTCAACAAGATCATGCCGATACGTAACGTCCACCGCCACCATGAGAAGGTGGAGATGAGCCGAAAGTTCTACGCGAGAAGCGTACACCTCTACGGGAAACTCCCCTCCACCCTTCTTCTTATGCAAGGCCTCCCGAAAGACCTGGTTCTGTTCCCCGCAGCTCTCTGCGATTACCCTCCACCAACCCCCAACCCATTGGGGACAAATCCGCTGGGGATGGAGGGTGTCCCATTCTTCCCTACCGTATCCATAGCGTTCCACAGCTGCCCTGTTGACCATAACAAACCGGGGCACCTGAGGATCTATTACCATGACCGCCTCAGGAAAAGCATCGAAGACCGCCTCAAACATGGTCCTGCTCTGGGCAAGCTCCACATGCCTGAGTCTTTCTGCCTCCTGAATAACCTGCTCCTCCCGGGCAATATCTCTAAAAAAGCCCATGGCGTATACCCTCCCTCCCAATTCAAAGGTAGTGGTCCTCAGCTCCACTATCTTCTCCTCCCCCGACTTACAGAGAATCCTACACCGAGGCATTAGGGCCTGGGGTGCAGAGACATGGACATGGGCGTCAAACATCAAAGAGTAGACCTCCCTCAAAAAAGGCGGATGCAAATCCAAATAGTGAATTCCCTGAAATTCCTGCAAGGTGTACCCCCACATCCTTTGAGCTGCTCCGTTGGCATCCACAATACTGCCCCCCTCAACTTCAACCACAAGAATAGCATCTCCCGTACGCTCAAAAAGGAGCTTGTACCACTGATCAAAGGCCAGGGGCATTCTGACTACCATCAGCTCAAACCCCTCTTCACCATTTCCCTGTTATACGCTGCTACCACATCCTTTCGTGTGAGGATCCCCAAGAGTTTCTTAGGGTTTTTGGAATCCACCACCGGGAGCTGCCTCACCCCTTTCCTGTCCATTTTCTTCACTGCATCGTAAAGGCTCCCCTCCGGGGTGGTGGTGACGAGATCCCTACTGGCCATATCATGAGCCAAGACCAAGTGCTCCAAGCCATCTACAAACAGCGTGGGCTCCAGATCATGGTAAGTGATGATGCCCACCAGTTCTCCCTTCCGGGTCACTACTGGATAGAAACTCTGGCCAGTCTTGTGGATAACACTGGCCAACTTGACAAGGGGAGTATCGGGAGTGACACTAAAAAAATGCTTATCCATGGCAGCCGCCACGGGGATTTCCTTCATGATATTAACATCCGGACCTCTCACAACCTCTACCCCTTTCCTATGAAGCTTCAAGGTATAGATAGAGTATTTCCTTATCCACCTGCCATGAACATAGCCGATGACACACACGATCATTATGGGGAGTATAACAGTATAGTTGTTAGTGAGCTCAAAAAGAATGAGTATGGATGTGAGAGGTGCGAAGGCCGCTGCCGCAAAAACCCCTCCCATGCCCACCAGAGCGTAACTCCCTTCGGGAGCAGTCACAGCAGGAAAGAGATTGTGAACCAGAGTGCCAAAGGAGCCCCCTGCCATGGCCCCCACAAAAAGAGCCGGAGCAAAGACACCTCCAGAACCTCCCGAACCAATAGTGACAGATGTGGCAACCACTTTGATCAATACCAGCATACTCATGAGGCCCAAAGCCATCTCTCCCCGCATGGCTCTCTCCATAGGGGGATATCCGTTTCCCATGATCTGGGGGAAATGATAGGCGATGACCCCCAGAATCAACCCCCCCAATGCCGGCTTTAGATAAGGGGGAATGGGCACCCTCTCCTCGAAAAAATCTTCCGCCCAGTATAGACTCCGCACATACAAGAGGGCTACCAGGGAGACCAAAACACCTAAAATAGCGTAAAATATGAGTTCCACAGGACTCACCAGCTCGTACTGGGGCACCATGAAGGCGGGATAGGCCCCCAAATAGTGCCGAGAGACAACGGTGGCCGCCACAGAAGATAGGATTATAGGGCTCACCGTTGCAAGGGAAAAATCCCCTAGAATCACCTCATTGGCAAAGAGGAACCCAGCTATGGGGGCATTAAAAGTGGCCGCAATACCCCCTGCCGCCCCACACCCTACCAGTACCTTCATAGGATTTCCGGTGAGCCTCCAGATCTGCCCAACACTGGAACCAATGGCAGAACCTATCTGGACAATGGGCCCCTCCCTTCCCACAGAACCCCCAGAACCGATGGAGAGGGCTGAAGCCAGAGCCCTAAGCACTACTGTCCTGGGCCTTATCACTCCCCTCCTGGCTACTATGGCCTCCATCACCTCGGGTACTCCATGGCCCTTGGCCTCCTGAGGAAAGAAGGCCGTTATGGGACCCACAGCCAGTCCCCCTAAAACAGGAATGAGAATGAGAGCGTATCCGTGAAGACCTCCCTGGGCCAAAAAGGGGAGGAGGTTTTGAAAAGCCCCGGAACGCACCAGATCTATGAGCTTTCTGAAACCCACAGCCCCATAACCCGCCAGGATCCCTATAGCCACGGCCACCAAGACCATGAGGAAGCCCTCTTGGGCCTTGAGCTCTTCTAAGATGCCTACCCTCACCGGGCCGCTGCTGTCCTTCTGGTCTGCTCCCGGTTGTAGATCTCAATGACCCCTCGGCGGGTCACCATACCCAACAACCGCCGGTTCTCCTTACTCTCCACCACCGGGAGATGGTCTACCCCTCCATAGCCAAAGCGCTTCATGGCTTCCATGAGGCTATCCTCCATCTCCAAAGGCTCCACATCGGTAACGGCCAAATCCCTAGCCACTAAGAGGTTCTCCATCTCTCCCATAAACAGCGCCTCCCTGAGGATGGAGAAGGGGATTACCCCCACAAGTCTCCCTTCTTTGTCCACCACAAAAAGATCTGTATGATGGGAAAATTTGCTGAAATAGACCCTGAGTCCTCTTACGGATGTCCCCTCCCATATGGCATCGAACTCCTTAAAAAGGGCATCCTTAACCTTCAATGTCTCTAAAACTTCCCTCTCCCTTCCATGATGGAGAATTATGCCTTCCTGGGCTAAGCCGTAAGTGTCTATGGAGAAGGGGAGGATCCTCTCTGCCATCAGGGAGCCTATCATAGCAGCGAATATGGCCGGAAGCATAATCTGATAGTTCCTGGTCATCTCAAAAAGAAGAAAGATCCCTGTCAAGGGGGCATGACAAGCGGCCCCCAAAAACGCCCCCATACCCACAGAAGCGTAAGCACCAGGAGGAGCGGAGAGCCCCGGTAGAAGGATATGGACAACCCCCCCAAAACTGGCCCCGGCCATACAGCCAATATAAAGGGCCGGAGCAAAGAGACCTCCTGGGCTACCAGAACCTACGGTAATGGATGTAGCCACCATTTTGGCAAAGATGAGAAGGGTGATCAAACCCCAAAACAGCTTACCCTGCAAGGCTTCCTCTATAACGGGGTAGCCATTCCCCATGACCTGTGGCAAAAAGATCCCCATGGCACCCACCAAAACAGCCCCCAAGAGAACCTTAAGATAGATATGAACACGAACCCTCTCAAAGAGCTTCTGCACGGCATAGAAAAGCCTAATGAAAAGCACCCCCAGAAAAGCCACCACTAAGCCCAAGACCACATAGGAGGGAATCTCAACCCAAAGGTTCTGGATATGGAAAGGGGGAAGACGAAAAGTAACCCTGGAACCGTAAAGGGCCTCGGTGAGAACCGTAGCCGTTCCCGCCGAAATAACTACAGGGGGAAAATGCTCAATATCAAAATTGCCCAAAAGAACAATTTCCAAAGCAAACATCATCCCCGCTATGGGAGCATCAAAAGCAGCAGCGATAGCGGCCCCTGCACCAGATGCCACTAACACCCTCATCCGCTGGGGGGACACCTGCACAAGCTGTCCTACCACAGATCCCAAAGCCCCGCCTAGGGCTGCAATGGGCCCCTCCCTTCCCGCTGATCCTCCCGATCCTATAACTAACGTGGGAACAGTGATGTTAAGGGGAACGGCCCGGGCTCTTATGTATCCTCCTCCCTTAGCCACAGTCAGGAGCAGCCGGGGCATACCATAACCCTTAATAGTGTCAGAAAACCTCCAAACGGCCAGCCCCACCACCAAAGCCCCTGTCACAGGCAACAGGAGGTAAAAGATCCGATGCCACCCTCCATGGGGGATGCCCAGCAGACCTCCGTACTGGACAAAGAAGAGATGGTGAAAGAAAAGCATGCACGTCCTGAAGGCACCATTGCCTAAGGCCGCCAGAGCCCCCACCACCACCCCTAAGATGACCAAGGATGTTCTCTCTCTGAGGCGTACCCCTACCTTCCACTGGGCTGGGGCTAGAGACTTTATAATACCCCCGTTCAAACCCACATCATCCTCCTATGGAAATCCTGAGGCTCAGACCCACCACTTCTACTCAACGGTGACACTCTTAGCCAGATTTCTGGGTTGGTCCACATCACAGCCCTTTTTATCAGCTATATAATAAGCCAACAGCTGAAGGGGTAGTACCGTGAGAAAAGGGGTAAGGGTACCATCCACAGGAGGAACCTCCAAAAACCGATCCACCCTCTGCTCCAAAGGATCCCCTGAAAAACCCACGAGGATAACCTGTCCGCCCCTGGACCTCACCTCCTCCACATTAGAGACCATTTTTTCATAAACCACATCCCGGGGAGCAATAGCCACCACAGGTAATCCCTCCTCAATAAGGGCGATGGGACCATGCTTCATCTCCCCTCCAGGATAACCCTCAGCATGGATATAAGATATCTCTTTCAATTTCAGGGCTCCCTCCAAGGCTATGGGATAGTTGAGCCAGCGGCCTAAATAAAGAAAATCCTGCACGTGATATAGCTCCCGGGCAAGGGTTGACACATCCTCCTCATGGGAAAGAACCTCCTCCATCTTCCGGGGAAGGGAGAGCACCTCCTTGAGTCTCCAGGAGACATCTCCCCTCTCCAACATCCCTCTCACGAGTCCCAGCTTCAGAGAGAAGAGATAGAGAATCACCATCTGGGTCACAAAGGCCTTAGTGGAGGCCACCCCTATCTCAGGACCAGCGTAGGAATATATCACTCCTTGAGCCTCCCGAGCTATGCTGGAACCCACCACATTACAAACAGCCAGAGTACGGGCACCCTTTTCATGGGCTATGCGTAAAGCTGCCAAGGTATCCGCTGTCTCCCCCGACTGAGAGATAGGGATTACCAAGGTCCCCCCATCTAAAATGGGGTTTCTAGCTCGAAACTCCGATGCAACCTCTACATCCACCGGAACGCGGGCCTGGGCCTCAATCCAGAACCTCCCCACCAGAGCCGCATGCCAGGAGGTGCCGCAGGCCACCAGGACTATTCTACTGAAAACCCCCTCCCCCAACTCCCCTTCAGGGAAAAATATATCCCCTTTAGCAGGGGAAACATAAGCTCCTATAGTGTCCGCCAACGCCCGAGGCTGCTCAAAGATCTCTTTCTGCATAAAGTGCTTGTATCCCGCCTTCTCCGCCAGCGCCATGCTCCAGGTGATTTCCTGGAAGGGTCTATCAACCTTCTTTCCATCGGCACCTACCACCACCACCCCTTGGGGGTTGACGACCACCCTATCCCAGTTCTCTAAAAGCACAATCCTCCGAGTGTAAGGCAAGATAGCTGGAACATCCGATGCCAGAAAGTATTCGCCCTCACCCAAACCCAGCACCAAAGGACTATCCTTCCTGGTACCCACCAAGACCTGGGGTTCCTCTTCAGAAATAACAGCAAGGGCATATGACCCTTCCAAACGATCTATAGCCTTCCCCATCGCCTGAAAGAGATCCCCCTGGTAATAGAAACGGACCAGCTGAGCCACCACTTCTGAATCGGTGTCCGACTGGAAGGTGTATCCTGCCAGCTCTAACTCCTTCCTTATCTCCAAATAATTCTCTATAATGCCATTATGAACAAGGGCTATAGGGCCTGCCACATGGGGATGGGCGTTGGTCTCATTAGGGCGGCCATGGGTAGCCCATCTGGTATGGCCAATACCCAAATGATAAGCCTCCTCCCCTGAAAGAGCCCAGATCCTTCTTTCCAAGTCCCTGATCTTCCCCACAGACTTTACCACTTGGAGTTTCCCCGAAGCCACTAGGGCTACCCCTGCCGAATCATACCCACGATACTCCAACCTTCTAAGACCATCCAGGATAACCTCCAAGGCCCGTCCCTTTCCCAGATACCCCACAATCCCGCACATGCCTACCCACCCCGCCTCTTTCTGTAGTAATCCATACCCTTCCCCGGGATGACTTTTTGATGGGCCCGGCTGAGGGCCAGGGCATTTTCAGGCACATCCTTAGTGATGGTAGATCCCGCCCCAATAAGAGCCTGGCTCCCCACCTTTAGTGGAGCCACCAGCTGGGTATCACTGCCTATAAAGACCCCGTCCCCCACGATGGTTGGATGCTTGGCAAAACCGTCATAATTACAGGTTATGGTCCCTGCTCCCACATTAACCCCCTTACCCAGAGTGGCATCACCTATGTAACTCAAGTGACTAGCCTTACTCCCCTCTCCTACATGAGACTTCTTCACTTCCACAAAGTTGCCTATCTTAACCCCCCGATCCAACCAAGTGCCCGGCCGGAGACGGGCCATGGGTCCTACCCTCACTCCACCCTCTAAGACAGCACCTTCCACAAGGGAGGAATCTAAAACCACCGTCCCCGCCCCTAACCGGGAATCCAAAATCCTTACATGGGAAAAGATAACACAACCTTCCCCTATAGATGTTTTCCCCTGAAGCTGAACCCAAGGATAAACCATGGTGTCCCAGCCCACATCCACATCCACATCCACATAGACAGAAGAAGGCTCCACCAAGGTGACACCTGCCTCCATGAGGGCCTTGTTCTTCCTATCCCTCAGGACCGACCAAGCCACCGCCAGCTGTGCCCGACTATTCACTCCCAAGCCCTCCTGAGGGTCCCCCACCTGCCAAGCCCCTACCTTATACCCCTCCCTCACTCCCCAGGAGACTACGTCGGGAAGATAGTACTCCCCCTTAGGTGGATGGGGAGAAAGAAGGGGCAAGGCCTTTTTTAAAATATCCAAAGAAAAAAGATACACCCCAGTATTTACCTCCCTGACCTCCCTTTCCCGGGGACCCGCCTCTGAATCCTCCACAATGGCCTTTATAAGATCTCCCTCCCTAAGGATCCGACCGTACCCTGCGGGATCCTCCAAGGTGGTGGTGAGGACTGTAACATCCAATCCCCCCCGAGCGTGATACTCTATCATAGAATCTAATGATCCTCCTCTAAGGAGGGGCATATCCCCTGGAGCGACAAGTACCCAGGGAGCAGACAAATGGGATAAAACCACCCTCAAAGCATCTCCCGTCCCTCTTTGAGAATCCTGGCGGACAAAAGAAAGCCCCAGGTTCCCCAACCTACCTTCTACATCCTCTCCTCTATGACCAGTCACCACCCACATTCCCTCTGTCCTTCCCCGAAGAGCCCTCACCACATAGACCACCATGGGAAGCCCCAGGATGCCATGAAGGACCTTAGGACGCTTAGATACCATTCTAGTTCCCTGGCCAGCGGCCAGCACCACCCCTTCTATCCTCATTTCAATCCCTCCAACCTCCTGTGGTCTCTACTCATAGCCCTTCACTATCCTTTCTACAAGGCCCCGCCAGCCGAGGTTTTTTTTCGTTGAAAAGGAGAGTTCCCAAATGTTATAAGAAACCTGGAACTCGTGCAAAGGAGCTGTGAAAAAACCTTTGGAAAATTGAGCCCCAGGGGGTTTCCCTAATTTGAGCTTCTTTTGTTTTTTGAGGTGGTTAGACCATGAACCTGCAAAATTTTTCTCCTGTGGATAACTGAGATGGAAGAGGACAGGGCATTGAAAGACCTTTGGCAAAAGGTATTAGACTGTCTCAAAGAGGAGATTCCCGAAGAGAGCATTGAAACATGGATTCGCCCTGTGAAAGTCTCCTCCCGATATCCTGGGGTCATCACCCTCCAGGTACCCAACAGGTTCTATCAAGGATGGATTACAGAAAACTACGAAAGCATCATAAAGAGCAAAATGCGTCAGTTGTGGAACCAAGACATACAACTCACATACACCGTGGAGGAAAGGGAAGAGTCTCCCGAACCTTCAAAGGAGAGGATAGCCACTACCGAGACCCAACTCAACCCCCGATACTCTTTTCAAACCTTCGTAGTAGGCACAGGAAACCAATTCGCCCACGCCGCATCCCTCGCCGTAGCCGAGGAACCCGGAAGGGCATACAACCCCCTCTTCATCTACGGAGGTGTAGGCCTGGGAAAAACCCACCTCCTCCACGCCATAGGCCACCGCATTTTGGAAGAGGGGTGTTGCACCAGAGTAATCTATATCTCCGCAGAACAATTCATGAACGAGCTCATAGACAGCATCCGCTTCGACAAAGCAGCCTCGTTTAGGAAAAAATTTAGGAGAGCCGACGTCCTCCTGGTAGACGATATCCAGTTCATAGCCGGAAAAGACCGCACTCAAGAGGAGTTCTTCCACACCTTCAACGCACTCCACGGCGCGAGTAGCCAAATCGTCATCTCCAGTGACCGCTTCCCGGGAGAAATGGAGAAACTGGAAGAAAGACTCAAATCCCGCTTTCAATGGGGCCTTATCGTCGATATTCAGCCTCCCGATTTAGAAACACGAGTGGCTATCCTCCACAAAAAAGCCGAAATAGAGAAAATTTCCTTACCGCAGGATGTGGCCTTCTTCATTGCCAAAAGGGTGCGATCTAATGTCAGAGAGTTA
Organism: Aquificota bacterium; assembly: GCA_015486105.1. GTDB lineage: Bacteria > Thermosulfidibacterota > Thermosulfidibacteria > Thermosulfidibacterales > B14-G1 > WFSI01. The sequence goes on from WFSI01000022.1 coordinate 9,794, forward strand.
GAGGGATGCCTCATACGCTTAGGGGCCCTATCTTCCATAGTGGGCAACCCCATCACCCTGGACATGGCGAGAAAGACCTTAGAAGATCTCTTCCCTTCAGTCATGGAAGAAATCACCGTTGAAAGAATCCAGAAGGTCGTATGCGAGCACTTCAAAATAAAGCTCTCCGACCTCAAATCAAAGAGAAGAAGCAGAAATATTGTTCTTCCCCGACAGACAGCTATGTACCTAGCCAGGAAATTTACCCAGAGCTCCCTCCCCGAGTTGGGAGAGGCATTTGGAGGCAAGGACCACACCTCCGTCCTCCACTCCATAAGAAAAGTGGAAAGAATGTTAGATTCTAATGAAGAACTCAGAAAAACCGTGAAAAAGTTAGAGGAGGTTATAGAAGGTCAGTAATCCACATAGATTATCCACATCCAGACTGTACCATCTCCCAGAGTTTTCCCCAGGGAAACACATTGAAAAACTTAGGACCAACTGGGATTTACATGAGAACCAAAACCCTCTACTATTACTAAAGAAGATTATACGGAGGATAAAGATGATCTCTAACACTGTGGAAAGGGATATTCTATTAGAGCTTTTCCAGTTAGCTCAAGGCATAGTGGAAAGAAAGAGCCTTAATCCAATTTTATCAGCGGTGGTCCTTTCTTCTACCCTTGAGGGGAATCTTGAGGTGCAGGCAACCAATATGGAGGAGAGCCTTAGAGCTAAAGCTGGGGAAAACCTCAGTGGAGATCTGAAGGTAGCTATTCCATTGATTAGGATAGTTGATTTCATTAAGGAGCTATCTCCTGGACCTGTAAGTTTCGGCCTATCTGAAGAGGGAAATCTGCTTATGGTTGGGCAGAAAAAGGTCCTGGCGCACTTGCCTATTCTATCTGTGGAGGATTTTCCTATTCTGCCTCCAGTGCCCGATGTTACCTTTCCTATGAACAGAGGAGTCCTAATTGAGGCTTTTTCTAAAGTGTTCTTTTCTATAGCAACCGATTCGATATCTACGGCTCTTAAAGGACTTCTTATAAAGAATATTGATGGGGGTGTGGCATTTGTGTCCACAGACGGTCACAGGCTTTCCCTATTGGAGGTGAAAGGGCCTGAGATATCCCAAGGTAATCTGGAGCTTATTGTTCCCAGAAAAGGGATTCAGGAGATGAAGCGTCTGCTGGATAGGAGTAGTGGGGAGCAGGTCCAGTTAGGCGTGGCACAGAACCATTTGTATGCAGCTACGGAAAGGGGAGAGATATTTGTCCGTCTATTGGATGCTAAGTACCCTAATTATCAGAAGGTAATTCCCCAAGAGTTCACTGCTAAGGTGGTTCTCTCCAAGGAGTCCTTGCAAAAAGCAGTTAAGAGGGCCTCCCTTTTCTCCTCGGATAGGCTTAGGGGAGTGAGGATGGAGGTAGGTCCCAAAGGGATAAGGATACTTTCTATGGTTGGCTCGGATGAGCCGTTTTCCGGTTCTGCAGTGGAAGAGTTGGAGTTGATAGGGTTTTCTGGTGAGGAAGTTAAGCTGGGGCTTAACGCAAGGTATGTGGCGGATGTTCTTTCTGTTTTGGATGGTGAGGAGGTGACAATTGAGATGGGGAGCCGTCTCTGGCCTGTGAAGTTCACTTCTAAGGATGACCCTGGTTATCTTCATATTGTGATGCCCCTTCAGCTGGAGGAGGAGTCTTGATGAGTGCTGATGGTCCTGGAACGGAGGGAGATGCCCAGAGGTATGGTGCCGAAGCTATAAAGATCCTCGGGGGTCTGGAGGCTGTAAGGAAGCGACCGGCCATGTACATAGGATCTACAGGGCCCCGGGGGCTTCATCACCTGGTGTTTGAGGTGGTGGATAATGCTATAGACGAGGCTGTAGCAGGGTACTGCAGAAATATAGAGGTCGTCGTTCATATAGACAATAGCATAACAGTCTCCGATGATGGGAGGGGAATACCTGTAGGCCCCCATCCTGAAACAGGGAGGTCTGCTGTGGAGGTGGTCCTCACCACCCTTCATGCGGGGGGTAAATTCGACAGCTCCATCTATAAAGTGTCAGGGGGTCTCCATGGGGTTGGGGTCTCTGTGGTGAATGCTCTCTCCCAGTGGCTGGAAGTGGAGGTGCGTAGAGAAGGGAAGGTCTATTATCAGAAGTACGATAGGGGCATTCCTTCTACAGAGTTAGAGGTGATTGGTAGGACCAAGAAGAGGGGGACAAAGATCTCATTTTACCCAGATGAAGAGATCTTTGACGAGGTCAGCTTCAGTTATGATCTTTTGGCCAGTAGGCTTAGAGAGCTGGCCTTCCTCAACAAAGGTGTAAGGCTAGTACTCAAGGATGAACGGGGGGAGAGAGAGGAGGAGTTCTATTACGAGGGGGGAGTGGTTTCCTTTATTCGGTATCTTAATGAGGGAAAGTCGTCCCTCTACAACAAGATATTCTATATGGATAAGAAGGTAGGTAGTGTCATTGTAGAAGTGGCCTTTCAGCATAACACGGGATATCAGGAGATTGTTTACTCCTTTGCTAATAATATCAGAACAGTGGAGGGTGGGACTCATCTTTCAGGGTTTAGATCTGGTTTCACCAGGGCTATAAACCAGTTTGCCCAGAGCCACAATCTTCTGAAAGGGGTTAGGGGGCCCCTTAGTGGAGACGACCTGAGGGAGGGACTCACGGCGGTGGTCAGTGTGAAGATTCCAGATCCCCAGTTTGAGGGCCAGACCAAAACAAAGTTGGGTAATGGTGATGTGAAGGGTTTGGTGGAGAGCGTCCTTTTCCAGGAGCTCTCTGACTTTCTGGAGTTGAACATCCAGGTGGGCAAGGGGATCGTGGAGAAGGCCGCGGGGGCTGCCAGGGCTAGGGAGGCGGCCAGAAAGGCCCGAGAGCTCGTTCGTAAAAAGACTGCTTTGGAGGGGGGAGCCCTTCCAGGGAAGCTGGCTGATTGCTCTGAGAGGAGACCTCAGAAGAGGGAACTTTTTATTGTGGAGGGGGAATCTGCTGGGGGTTCTGCTAAACAGGGACGGGACAGAACTTTTCAGGCTATTCTTCCTCTTAGGGGAAAGATTCTCAATGTGGAGAAGGCCCGAATTGACAAGGTGCTCAATAACCAGGAGATCAGGAATCTGGTTTTGGCCTTGGGAGTAGGCATCGGAGACGAGGATGTGGACTTGGGCCGATTGAGGTATAATAAAATTATTATCATGACAGACGCCGACGTAGATGGTGCCCATATCAGAACCCTGCTTCTCACCTTTTTCTATCGGAAGATGAGGGAGCTGGTGGAGGAAGGCCATGTCTATATCGCTCAGCCTCCTCTTTATCGGGTGAAGAGGGGTAGGAGGGAAGAGTATCTCTCCGACGACCGGGAGATGGAAGAGTTTCTCCTTCGAGGGGGGCTGGAGGGAGCGCAATTGAAGGGTCCTTCTGGTAGGGTTTGGGAGGGGGAGGATCTCCTTATCCTGGCTGAGAAGCTGGGGAAGCTTTATAAGCTTCGCTCTCGATATGACAAGAAAGGAATGGACAGCAGGGTGGTCCGGGTTTTTGCTTTATTGGATCCCGGTGACAGGGAGAGGCTCCTATCAGGAGATCAGGATAAGCTTAAGGCCTTTATAGAGGAGCTTGAAAGGTCAGGGTTGGAGGTACGTTTCTACGAGTTCAACGAAAGGGAAGAAGACGTTTTGGGCAAGTTAAGGGTTTGGACAGAGGGGAATGGCCAGGTGAGGGAAACAATGATGGATAGAGATCTCCTTCTTACCCCTCGTTTTAAGGGGTTGGCGTCCCTGGTTGGAGAGCTGGAAGTGGTGGGAAGGGGGCCATTCCAGTTGGAGAGGGGGAAAGAGGTTCGTGGATTGGAGACCTTGGAGGAACTGAGGGAGGCTCTCATGGATCTGGGGCATAAGGGATTGGAGATCCAGAGGTACAAAGGATTGGGGGAGATGAACCCTGAACAGCTATGGGAGACTACCATGAACCCTGAGGGAAGGAGGCTTCTTCAGGTGAGTGTGGAGGACGCGAAAGAGGCGGACAGGGTGTTTTCTATTCTCATGGGGGACGAGGTGGAACCCAGAAAGCAGTTTATTCACAAATACGCCAAAGAAGTGAGAAACCTCGATATATAGGGAGGCATCCATGGAGTTAGGCTGGCTGTCGGTTAAGGAGGTCTTGGACCTTTTGGATAGAGGGGAGGTGGGATGTGGGGAACTTACCCGGGACCTTTTGGACAGGATCGGGGAAGTTGATCCTCGGGTGAGGGCTTTTACCAACGTTTTTCCCCGGGAGGCTTTAGAGTTGTCCAGGGAGAGAAGGCAAGGTCCCTTGGGAGGGATCCCCATCGCTGTTAAGGATAACATTTGCACTCTTGGCCAAGAGACAACCTGTGCATCCAGGATTTTGAAAGGTTTCAGACCCCCTTACAATGCCACGGTGATAGAGAGGCTGGAGAGGGCGGGTTATGTGCTATTGGGCAAGACGAATCTGGATGAGTTTGCCATGGGTTCTAGCACTGAGAACTCGGGTCTTTTCACTACCCATAACCCTTGGGATTTGTGTCGGGTACCAGGGGGTTCTAGTGGTGGTTCCGCAGCGGCGGTGGCTGCTGGAGAATGCTTGGCTGCCTTGGGTTCCGATACAGGTGGATCCATCCGTCAACCTGCTTCTTTTTGCGGAGTGGTAGGACTTAAGCCTACTTATGGTCGTGTCTCCCGTTTTGGTTTGGTGGCTTTTGCCTCGTCTTTGGACCAGATTGGCCCCTTAACCAGGACTGTAGAGGACGCAGCTCTCCTTTTAGAGGTCATCTCGGGCCATGATCCTCGGGATTCTACCTCGGCGCCTTATCCCCCTTTAAAGGCCGAGGAACTCCTGTCCAAAGAGGTGAAGGGCATGGTCTTGGGTCTGCCCAGGGAGTACTATGGAGAAGGTTTGGATCTCCAGGTGGGGGAAGTCATAACGAAAGCAGTGAGGACCTTGGAGGAACTGGGTTGTCGGGTAGAGGAGGTCTCTCTGCCTCATACTCCTTATGCCGTGGCGACCTATTATTTGGTGGCTACTGCTGAAGCCAGCTCCAACTTGGCCCGTTACGATGGTGTAAGGTACGGACTCCGGGCCTTCGAGTATGGTGATCTCTATGACATGTACGTTAAGACTCGTTCCCAGGGCTTTGGTCCCGAGGTCAAGAGGCGTATCATGCTGGGTACCTATGCGCTATCGGCGGGGTACTACGATGCCTATTATCTCAAGGCTCAGAAGGTGAGGACCCTTATCAGAAGGGACTTTGAGAAGGTCTTTGAGACCTGTGATGCTGTCGTCACCCCTACCTCCCCCACCCCGGCTTTTAAGATGGGGGAGAGGGTTCTAGATCCTCTCACCATGTATCTGTCGGACATTTACACCATCTCTGTGAACCTGGCGGGCGTCCCCGCTGTCTCTATCCCCTGCGGCTTTACCCAAGAGGGGCTGCCTGTGGGGCTTCAGGTCATAGGTAAGGCCTTCGATGAGGCCACTATCCTTTCTTTGGGTCACGCCTATCAGGAGGTGACAGATTGGCACAGAAAGAGACCCCCACTATAAGCGGGGATGGCTCCGGGTTAGGCCTCCTCTGGCTGCTAGAAGGAGAGGGCTGACGAAAGGCCCAATAGATAGAATGTTCATTTGCTTAAACTTCTATCAACTGCTTCAACTCTAAGGCGTTTTTCCACATCTTGTGGTTGTTGAACATGATATACCCCTCCTTCCCGGCCAGCTCCAGAATGGCCTCCATCTCCTGTGGGGTGTAGTCGTGGCGGTAGGTTTTCAGGCTACCGTGGAGCCGGAAGTATGTGAAATCTCCCCACAGCTGTGGGCCTTCTAGGAGGGGATCTGTGGCATGGATCAGCCCCAGTCCTTGACAGGTCTCCTGAATTATCTGAGGTGTCCATTCCTCTCCTCGGGGCTCCCAGAGGAAGATCCCTACCTCTCGGTAGTGACTGAAGAACGCTTCCATGGCCTTCAGGTTTTTTCGGGTGGGTTTGAAGGAGGGGGGCGTCTGGAAGAGAAACTTCTCTGCCTCCAGGACCCTGGCCCTGACTAAGAACACATCCATCTCTCTCTTCACCACTTCCGAGAGGGTGAAGTTGCCGCAGGCTTTCTTCTCCTGGATGGAGAGATGGGATCTGCGGTAGGTAGGGCTCTTGGGGGGATGGGTGACGCACTGGGGAGCCTTGAGGATGAACTCAAAGCTTTCCAGGGCCTTCATCCTCCAATTTTGGGCCTGTTGTTCCCCTATTTGGCGGTAGAAACTCACCTGGATCTCCACCACTTCCAGCTCCTGGAAGTACCGGTTCAGGGCACCGGGAAATCCACAGCAACCAATTTTCATATAGGCTATTTAAGGGATGTTGCTGCTGCGAGGCAAGGGGAGATGGTACAATTAATAAATAATTTAATTCATTAATTATGTAATGGGGATTTTGTGGAGGAGGGCTTTTTCCTTTTCTCAGGCCCGGCACTGGGGTATGTTGGATAAGGAGGTTGTCTTGGGGAAGAGGAAGGTTTTACTGGGCGGAGCTATTCTTCTCTCCCTGGTGGTAGGCGCCGTAGGTTATCTTCCCAGCTTGGGGGAGAGGTACCTTAGGGGCTATTTTGGCCCTGGTTTCTCCATAGGGGATCTTGAAGTGGGCTTTAGGGGGATCAGGGCCAAAAGAGTAATTCTAAAGGACTCCAGGGGGAAGCTGGTGTTGAAGGTCCAGAGGATCCTTCTTGTTCCTGATGTGGCTGCTTTTCTTAGAGGGGAGCTGATTGTGGACCAGGTGAGGGTTCAGTCGGTCTTTTTCCGTGTGGAGAAACTGAAGGGTGGAAGAATCCTGTTCCCTGGGGGGGAGGTCCTTAAGATTTCCCACCCCAACAAGAAGGGTGGCTCGGCGCCTTCCAGGAGCGGTCTGAGCATAAAGATCAGGCGGTTGGTAATAAGAAAAGGCTCTCTCTTGTTTGTTGACCATTCTGTTTCTCCCCCTCTTCAAATGAGGGTGGGGGGTGTAGACCTTAATTTGAAGGGTGTGGAGTACCCCTTCCAAGAAGGTAGACTTTTGTCAGAGATCTATAAAGTGTTGCCTTCTAAGATGATGAGGAAGGAGGAGCGTTAGGCAGTCTGTTTTTCCCTTTGATATTCCTCCCGGAGGGTTTGTTAATCCCAGTGCTTCGCCCCATTGACAAGTCTCTCTTTGGAGCTAACTTTAGTTTTGCTCTTTGACAGGGGGGCGATATGGATTCGACGGGGATGTTTTGGGAGGCGAAGGCAGCACGTCGAGGTCCGCCACCTCGTTAAACAGGCGGGTTCGACAACTGCCGAACCTAATTACGCTCTGGCCGCTTAGTTGACGGCCACGTTCCGGTTTACCCTGCCCGCTGGGTAGTCCTGGAACGTCATAGTTAGCGGGCTGGCCTTCGTCCCATTGCTCGAAGGGGACGGGGGCGAGAGTTTATTCGGGCTGGTGATGGGAGACCCTGTCCGTGGGGGAGCCCATCATGAGAGACAAAGCACGGGCTGAACGTGGAGAGGCCTTCGTTGCCCCATCTCCGGACGCGGGTTCGACTCCCGCCGCCTCCACCAGGCTTCATTTTTATGGGTTTCCGGGGGAAACCATGAAGCTTTCCCCTTTTCCATTATCTCAGGCTGCCTCTTCCTGGGGATAGGGAATAGATATGCCTTCCTGACCAAAGGTCTTTTTTATGGTTTCAGTGAGGCGGAAACGGGTAGTCCAATAATACCGCGTCTTGACCCATGGCCGCACTGCGAAGTTGACACTGTTGTTGGCCATTTATGTGGTCGTATACATAATACCACGGGTTTATTCGTGGATGAATGTAAATATTTTAGTTTGGTAATAATGCCAAATCAGAATCTTTATGTTAAGGGGGAAACCCTGGAGTTCCCCCGAAGCTGGGCAAGATAGGGAGGTAGGGTGTTCTGAGCACTGGACATGCTTACCTGTGCGTTGCGTATAGACAGGCCTGGACCACCCAGAAAGGCAATCGATGAGTTATCAAGCGTTTGGAAATAGCGCTCTATGTGG
>WFSI01000023.1 GCA_015486105.1 Aquificota bacterium
GTTAGGCACGCCGTCAGCGTTCGCGCTGAGCCAGGATCAAACCCTCCATGCTAACCCCATAACCCCAGCCCATCCCTCTCTACCCCCATATCCCTTTGTCAAAGATCAAGAATTAAAAACCGACAGACAACCAGTCTAACAAATATGCCCTCTTCCCCCCACTGTCAAGGGGATAACAGCTTTTTAAAAATTTTTAAAATGGGGGGAATCCTAACCCCCATCTCCCCAGTCCTTAAGGGCAACAGCCTCATCCACCAACATAATGGGGATGTCGTCCTTCACCAAATAGACCAAACCACAAGCATGGCAGATAAAGGCCTCTCCCCTCTTGTCATTCACATATTCCAAGTCCCCCTTGCACTTGGGGCAAGCCAAAATCTCTATAAGCTCATGTGATACAGCCATTAATCCCTCTCCCAGTCAGTAGAAATTTTGGGGAGTTTACACTCTCATCAGCCTATTGACAAGTCCCAATCCATTTGTTAGATGTATCTAACAGACTTGGGAGGTGCATTATGGAAACTTTATCCCATAGTGCTCAGGATTATTTGGAGGCCATCCTGGTCCTTACCTTAGAGAAGGGGAGGGCCAGGGTGAAAGAGGTAGCAGATCATTTAAGGGTAAAGAAACCCAGTGTAGTGGCGGCGGTGAAGGCACTCATGGAGAAAGGGTTGGTCCACCACGAGCACTATGGTTATCTGGAGCTCACTCCCAAGGGGATGGCTATAGCCCACGAGGTGTATCACAGGCACCAAGTGCTATTCCGTTTCCTTCACAGAATCCTGGGAGTAGAAGCACAGACCGCTGGGAATGATGCCTGCCAGATAGAACATTACATCAGCCCCAAGACCTTAGAGAGGTTGGTGAAGTTTGTGGAGTTTGTAGAAAGTTTTCCCGATAAGGGGCAAGACCCTAAGTGGCTCTCCCACTTTAGGAAATATGCAGAAACAGGAGAAGCACCGCCGTGCGCCGGCAGAGAATCCTATGGAGGTGAAGAGGTGAAAACCTTAGATCAAGCAAAGGTAGGAGAAAAGGCAGTAGTAAAAGCGATAAGAGGCGATACCTCGTTAAAAAAAAGGATGCTGGTTATGGGGCTGGTACCAGGGACAGAACTAGTGGTGGAAAGGGTAGCACCTCTGGGTGATCCCGTGGATTTTAAGCTCAAGGGTTTCCACCTCTCTCTCAGAAAGGAAGAGGCCAAGAACATTGAAGTGGAGGTGAAATGAACCATGTGGCCCCTGGCGCTGTCTAAACCCGGGGAAAAAGTGGTGGTGAGAGACATCATTGGAGGCATGGGCATCAGGAGGCGCCTGGAATCTATGGGACTCTACCCGGGAGAGGAGGTTGAGGTGGTGTTAGCTAATGGTGGCCCTATCATCCTGAACGTCAAGGGCTGCAGATTGGGCATAGGCCACGGCATGGCTTATAAGATCATGGTCTCAAACAATGGAGAAAAAGGGAGGAAGTGAAAAATGGGTGATGGAAAAGATATTATTGCCTTAGCAGGCAATCCTAACTCGGGCAAGACCACCGTCTTTAACGCCCTCACAGGTGCAAGGCAAAAGGTGGGAAACTGGCCAGGGGTCACGGTGGAGAGAAAAGAGGGGAAGGCAAAGCTGGGGGACACAGAAGTAACGGTTGTAGATCTGCCTGGCATCTACAGCCTCACGGCCAATTCCATAGACGAGCGTATCGCCAGGGATTTCTTGCTAAAAGAAAAACCTTCTTTGGTGGCTGTAGTGTTAGATGCTTCTAACTTAGAGAGAAACCTCTACCTCTCCCTTCAGCTCATGGAATTAGGCGTAAGTCGTTTGGTTCTTATATGTAATATGATGGATCAAGCCCGAACCAAGGGGTTGGAGATAGACACAGAAGGTCTCTCCCAGGCCTTAGGCGTGCCTATTGTTCCCACTGTAGCCAACAAAGGCATAGGAATAGAGAGACTCAAAGAGGTACTGACCGCAGAATTAGCCAGGAAAGAAGACCCTCCACCATGCCCTTTGAGATACGGCGAGTCGGTGGAAGAAGCTATCAAGGAACTGGAAGAAAACCTCAAAGTGCACAAGAACCTTTCACAAAGGTATCCCCTTCGGTGGTTGGCCCTAAAGCTTTTGGAGGGAGACCAGGAGTATCTGGCCCAGTTGGAGATGAAAGAAGGCAACCCCTCAAGGGGGGAAATCCGGGCTGTTCTTACCACACTCAGGGACAAACTGGAGAGTGAGATAAGATACGACCTGGAGACGGCATTGGTGGAGAGGAGATATGGCTACCTCAAGGGGCTGGTGAGTAAGTTTGCCAGGAAGAAGTGGGACTGGGCTGAAAGGCTCTCCATCTCCGATAAAATAGACAGGGTGATCACCAACAGATTTTTGGGGCTTCCCATATTTCTGTTGCTTATGTGGATCACTTTTAAACTTACCTTCAGCGTTGGTGGCCCTATTGCCGATCTTATAGACGGGCTCTTTGGATATTTAGGGGGGCATGCAGCAGCACTAATCGCAAGCGCACACGGCCCTGCATGGTTAGTTTCTCTCATATCTGACGGGATCATTGGAGGTGTGGGCTCTGTGCTGGTCTTCTTCCCTAACATCTTCATTCTTTTTCTGGCCATCGCAGTGTTAGAGGACTCTGGCTATATGGCTCGGGGGGCATTCGTGATGGACAGGATCATGCACGCCATGGGGCTCCACGGTAAATCCTTTATTCCCATGGTGCTGGGATTTGGATGCAACATCCCAGGGATTATGGCCACCAGGACCATGGAGAATGAAAAGGACAGGATCCTCACTATTTTAGTGAATCCACTCATGTCCTGCTCTGCAAGGCTTCCTGTGTATATACTCATTGCTGGAGCACTTTTCGCTCACCATCAAGGAGCGATAATCTTTTCTATTTACATGTTGGGTGTTGTACTGGCCATTGTGTTGGCCAGGGTATTCAAGAGCCTCTTTTTCAAGGGGGAACCGGCTCCCTTAGTCATGGAACTGCCGCCTTACCGGCTCCCCACATGGAAAGGCGTCTTTCTACTAGCCTGGCAGAGGAGCTCCATCTTTGTAAAAAAAGCTGGGACCATCATCTTTGCAGCGGTGGTGCTGGTTTGGTTCTTGGCCCACTTCCCTACAGGTGCAGGGTATGCGAGTCAACAGAGCCTCATTGGAAGGCTGGGGACAATTTTAGCGCCCATTATGAAGCCGGCAGGTTTCGGTTTCTGGCAGGCGGCTGTAGCCCTCTTCTTCGGCGTCCTGGCCAAAGAGGTGGTGGTGGGTACCCTGGGCACCCTCTACCATACGGGTGAAGAGAAACTTGGGGCAGCGATTGCCCAGCATTTTACACCGCTCGCTGGGTATGCCTTCATGGTAATGACCCTCATCTACATTCCCTGCATCGCTTCTATCGGCATAATCAAAAGGGAAACCAACTCGTGGAAGTGGACGGCCTTCGCCGTGGGATACAGCCTGGTACTGGGATGGCTGCTGGCTGTACTTGTCTACCAGGGGGGCAGGCTTTTAGGCTTGGGCTAATCTGAAGCACAGCTATGAAAAGGGGTGATAGCCAAGGGTGAAGTGTTGGATTATTTGTTAGTAACATCTAACAAAATTAGATAGGGGAGGAAAAATGAGCATCGGATCCAGGGTCTCAATAAAAGGTGCGAAGGTCAGGAGGAAAGGGGACCAGAAGAGGCAAGAACCGTCCAAATCAAAAACCCCAAAGGGGAAAAAGGGAGGTGGAAAATGAGAAAGGGCAGCACCCTGAGGTCCACGGAAACTGACAAAATCCAAAAGAAGGAGGGAAATGGCATGAAGAGATGGATTTCACTTGTCGCCTTGTTCTGCTTCATTTTTATGGCCGGTACTATCAAGGCGGCAGAAATAAGCAATGCACAACTTAAACAGCTCATCCAGACTATCCAGCAGCTAAAAACAAAGGTAGATACCTTAGAGCAAAAGGTGAAGCAATACGAAGAAAAACAGGAGGAGCTTGCCCAGGAGGCCAAGGAGCTAAAGAAGGCCAAATCAAGTTTGGAGGACTTACAAAAGGCCCTGGGTGGCATATCCATCAAAGCTGACACCACATTTGTGGGCCAGGGCACCATCAATAACGATGACAACAACAATACTGAGCATGATGAAGGGGATGTTCAGGATGCCACCTTCTCCTACGACCTGGAAATTGCAGACCAGATCTGGGACAAGGGACTGGCCTATATGCTCATAGAAGGCGGCAACGGCAACGGGGTTGATGAAGAGGTGCCTACCGTTTCAGGCTTCAATGGAGATGCTCGAGGAGACAGTTCTACCGAAGTGACAGAAGCCTGGTATGAACAAGAAGTACCCCTTGGCAAAGCAGGCAACCTGACCTTCACCCTGGGTAAGGTAGATCTCACCAACTATTTCGATTGCAACGAAGTAGCCAATGACGAAACGGTAATGTTCCTCTCCCCTGGTTTCATCAATAACATAGCCGTAGAGTGGCCTGACGACAACGGTTTGGGAGCCAGGGTCACATGGAGCCCCACAGGGTGGTTGGACATAAGCGCTGGCGCTGCCGAGGCTGATGCCGACTGGGAAAACATCTTTGACGATGGATTTGGGATATTTGAGCTGGACTTTAAGCCTACCCTCATAGGCTATCCCGGCAACTACCGTTTCTATGCTTGGGTCAACGCCAAGGACCACCTGGATGTGGATGACCTGGAGGATGTAGGCAAAGGGAAGAAGGACTGGTCCCAGGTAGATAGCAACAATAACAACTATGGAATAGGGTTCTCCTTTGATCAAAAGATTCACAAAGGCATTACCCTGTTTGCACGGGGTGGCATCATGGACGATAATGTAGTGGCAGGCTCTGTAAGTGATGAATCCCTGGACACAGTGCCTATGAAAGGTGCCTACAGCCTGGGCTTCCAGGTGAAGGGCAGTTATTGGGGCAGAGACAAAGATATCTTTGCAGTAGCGTTTGGCGGAGCCCTGGTAAATGATGACGCTCAAAACCTATACCGAGAAGTTTATTACGATTATTACAGACACCCCGAAGCAATAAACATGAAAGACGAATATCACCTAGAGACCTACTACAAGTTTTCCTTCTTCGGAGGTAAATTGGAATTCTCTCCTGACCTCCAGGTGGTCTGGAACCCTAACGGCAACGATGATGCAGACACGGTCTGGGTAGTGGGGACCAGGATGCAGGTGAATTTCACAAAACACAGCATACATCACCCCAGGTGATCAAGATCGAGCCCGGAACAAACCTTCCTACCTCCGGGGTCGTGGTGGGGGATAGGGTTTACCCCCATCCCCCCCCAATTAAAAGAAATTAAGTTAGACATAGCCAACAAGGCTGGAAAGGAGAGATAGAAGGATGGAAAAGGCAATTGTGGTTTACGGCTCCACCACGGGAAATACGGAACAGATGGCATCGTGGATCACAGAGATGCTGGCTGGTCTGGGTTATGTGGTGACTATGAAGAATGTAACCGATGCCAGCCCCAGTGAGCTGGCAGACTACGACCTTATCCTATTGGGGAGCTCTACCTGGGGCGAAGGGGAACTCCAGGAGGATTTTGAGCCCTTCTATGAACAGATGGACGGCATCAGTTTGAAAGGAAAAAAGGCGGCAGTCTTTGGCCCCGGGGACAGCTCCTATGAACAATTTTGCAAGGCGGTGGACATGCTGGAGGAGAAGTTGAGGGAACTGGAAGCAGTGGTAGTGGTGGAAGGACTCAAAGTGGATGGTGATGTGGGATTAGTAAAGGACGAAATAAGGGGCTGGGCCAAGGAAGTAGGAGAAGAGGCCGGCGGAAAGCAGTGAGTTTGTTAACCGATCAAAGCAAACCAACATAACTTAAGTTTTAAGGGGCCTTAAAAAAAAAGTGTAATAGGCAAGACTTCATCTGACACTGTGGGCTTCTGAGCCACTTTTGTCTGTAAGATGATACCCTATCATTTTCTCCTCTGCAAGGTGTAACGAATCCTTAAAGGTCTGCATCGGAGTCTTCCCGTAACAGTACTTCCCACTA
>WFSI01000024.1 GCA_015486105.1 Aquificota bacterium
GCACGGGGATATTGGGGAAGGCCTCCCGTAACTCTCCCATAGTGAAGGTTTGGGGCAGATGGGGGAAATGGGCCCGAAGGGTAAACCTGGCATCTTTGGGAGGAGGCTCCATAGAGGTGTAGATGCCCTGGATCTCCTCCACTATCAGTGGCCTCTCCTCTTTAAAGAGATGAAGATGGATAGACTCAAAGTACCTGCGACACCACTCATTGGCCCCTTTGCGGCTGTGGGCAAAGATCACCTTCAACCTGGGGTGTAAGGCCGATATGTCCGCCAGGGCCCTGGCCGCGACACTGGGATTGTAATGGTGGAGCCTCTTGGAGTCCAGGAAATCGGGGTAACCGGCCTCGACAACCAGGGCATTATGGGGATATGCCTCCAGCTCACCCAGGACCTGATGGAAGGCATCCAACCTTCCCAGCTCTGCCAGGAGGTTTTCGAAGGTCTTCCTCTCCACCACAGCTATCAGCCCCTCTTTTCCAGCCAACGCATAGTCCCCCACAGGCAGAGAAACCTTTTCTACCTGGCAACCTGGAAAACGCCAGGGGTAGCGCTCCTCGGTGTCTACATAGACGGTAATCTGGGAGGCCTTCCAAGCAGGCGAAATGTACCCTTTACGTCTGGCCCTTAGGGATTGCTGGGTACGCCAGAAGATCTGCTCGTATTCGCCTTCTTTATTTTTGTACCGTTTCTTAAGAAAGAGGAAATCACACCGCTTGTTTATCCTTCTGTCCAGCACCACTGCCAGTCTCTTGCCGTATCGGCGCAAGGAAAGGATGGGGGCAAAGTCCACAATCTCCAGGGTTTCATCCTCAAAGGTGGTATCCCTCAAGCAGAAGACCTGCGTCCCGGCCCCAGGCCAGACAGTCTGAACCTTTAAGGCCAGAAGGAGGCGATCCCCCTGGATTAGCCGTATGCGGTAAGGGAATCTCTCCCCTGCTATACGCTCCAGAACCCAGTGTTTCTCTTGTGGCATAGCTCTTCTCCTATGGTGATATTTTATAGGGACTTTGTCTCCTTTTCTATTAGAGGGGACCTGACCATGTTTGGGTCGGAAAGAGAAGCGAGAGGGACAGATCATCCGACGGCCCATAGAGATGTTCTGGATGCTGGATGAAAAGTTCCCCCAGCGGGGTTCATGAGTTTTTTGGGTTGATGGGTTATTGTGTTTAAGTTTAAGTGATCAATACAATAATTAAGCAATAAATTAATTCATAAAGGGATTAGTTCCTGTTCGTCCAGGAAATGGAAAACTTGAGGACGCCCCTCCCTCGTGTTATTTCTCTTTCGCCCCAAAAGCACACCTTTTGCGGGAGCCCTTGTTTGGGGTATGGGCCTGGGTTGCCGGGCTACAAAGGCTCAAAAGAGGGGTCCCCAAAAAGTCGTCAGACTTTTTGGGGCTCAAAAGCCAGGGGGAGGTGGTTCCATGAAGGTGGCTCTGGTGAGTGTATCCAACAAAGAAGGCATAGAGGACTTCTGCCGGGAGCTGGTGAAGCTGGGCTACGCCATTTTCTCCACGGGGGGAACGGCGGCAGCCCTGAAGAGGGCGGGCATCGCCGTGGTGGACGTGGCCGACTACACGGGCTTCCCCGAGATCATGGACGGCCGGGTGAAGACCCTCCACCCCAAGGTCCACGGAGGAATCCTGGCCGACAGGGACAAGGCCCACCACAGGGCAGCCATGGAGGAGCACGGCATCCAGGCCATAGACATGGTGGTGGTGAACCTCTACCCCTTCGAGGAGACCGTGAAGAAGCCCAACGTCACCCTGGAAGAGGCCATTGAAAACATCGACATAGGCGGGCCTACCATGGTCCGGGCCGCGGCCAAGAATCACGAACATGTTATTGTTCTCGTAGATCCAGGAGACTATAGCTGGGTTCTGGGTGCGCTGAGGGAGAGAGGAAACCTTACGCAGGAGGAGCACCGACGCCTGGCGGCCAAGGCCTTTGCCCATACGGGGCGCTACGATTCCCTCATCACCGCCTACCTGGAGGAAACCCTGGGGGAGGAACTGCCCACCAACCTGGGGATCTTCTTGAGTCCCAAAAAGTCGTCAGACTTTTTGGGGACCCCTCTCTTCTTCCATAAGGTCCAGGGGCTGCGCTACGGCGAGAATCCCCACCAGAAGGCTGCCTTCTACGCCGAGGGAGGAGAACCCTGGGGACTGGCCCGGGCCCGCCAGATCCAGGGCAAGGAGCTCTCCTACAACAACCTCCTGGACCTCCACTCCGTCCTGGCCTTAGCCCTGGAGTTTCAGGACCCCGTGGCCGTTATCGCCAAGCACAACAATCCCTGCGGGGTAGCCGTGGGGGAATCCCTGTCCCAGGCTTACGGGAAAGCCCTGGGGTGTGATCCTGTGTCGGCCTACGGAGGGATCATGGCCTTCAACCGGGAGGTGGATGGGGAGGCGGCCAGGGAAATCACCAAGATCTTTGTTGAGGCCATCATCGCCCCGGGATACACCCCCGAAGCCCTGGAGGTCTTCTCCGCCAAGGCCAACCTCCGCCTTCTGGAGCTGAACCCCTGGCCGGAAAAGCTCCAGGGATGGGACCTGCGCCGGGTGGCCGGGGGTCTCCTGGTTCAGGAACCCGACACCCTCCTCATGGGGGATGAGCTCCGGGTGGTGACTAAGAGGGGACCCACAGAAGAAGAGTGGAAGGACCTCACCTTCGCCTGGCGGGTGGTGAAGCATGTGAAGTCCAATGCCATTGTCTTGGCCAGGGAAGGGCAAACGGTGGGCATCGGCGCCGGGCAGATGAGCCGGGTGGACTCGGTGAAGATCGCCATCATGAAGGCCCGGATCCCCACCCGGGACTCCGTCCTGGCCTCCGACGCCTTCTTCCCCTTCCCCGACGGAGTGGAGGAAGGGGCCAGGGCAGGGGTAAGGGCCGTCATCCAGCCCGGAGGCTCCATCAGGGACAAGGAGGTTATCAGGGCTGCCGACCGCCTGGGGCTGGCTATGGTTTTTACAAGTATGCGTCACTTCCGCCACTGATGACTTCCTGAATGAGAAAAACAGGGCATGTGCCTTTGGGGATGGATTGGCCTAAGCCACTGAAAAAAGATTCCCGTGGAGGCCTGTCGAGACTGGAAGACAATCGTCATTGTCTCTCCGAACGGCCATCTCCTCTTGTCCCTGTGAACCCTAACCAAATCTCTGCGCCTTTTCGATGAATTCACGGACAGGGAAAAGCCTTCTACATCTCTATAGGTTGGCGGAACAGCCTTTTCTGTGTGAGCTA
Source organism: Aquificota bacterium (assembly GCA_015486105.1). GTDB lineage: Bacteria > Thermosulfidibacterota > Thermosulfidibacteria > Thermosulfidibacterales > B14-G1 > WFSI01. Next base: position 3,246 of record WFSI01000024.1, read on the forward strand.
AGTGATCTAAGCAGAGGAATGCTTTGCTGTTTGATTTTAGGCGATGCTGCTCTTCGGGGGATTTTCAGTCCACGAAAAGGTCTACCACGGCGAACTTTTCTACATCTACCAGACCCCGGTCGGTGATCTTGAGGCTGGGGATGACGGGCAAGGCTAAGAAAGACAGGGCCATAAAAGGATTTTCTAAGGTGGTGCCCAACTGGTGGGCGCTATGATGAAGATCTCTCACGCTTTGGGCCACCTTGTCCACAGATTCTAAAGACATGAGCCCGGCTAAGGGCAGGGGTAGGGATGCCAGGATTTCCTTGCCTTTCACCACCGTCAACCCCCCTTCCATGTCCTTTAGGGCCTTGACGGCAGCGAGCATCTCCTCATCGGAGGCCCCTACTACTACTATGTTATGGGAGTCATGGGCTACACTGGAGGCTAAGGCCCCTTCCTTCAGCCCAAAACCTGAGACCAGCCCCACCCCTACGTTTCCGGTGGCATGATGCCGTTCCACTACGGCTATTTTCAGTATGTCCCGGGAAGGGTCTGCCACCACTTCTTCCCCCTGGATGGGGGCCTTGACTATTACGGTCTGGGTGACGATTTGCTGGGGAGTTACCCTTATAACCCTTACCCGCTCGCCTTGGACAGGGATGAAGAAAGGTTTGTTGGGGAGTTTTACCTGGAAGGATGGGGGTGGCGCTTCAGGGAGGGAGGGGTCTATCTCTGTCATCAGGGTGCCTTCCTGAGCTACTATCTGTCCCGATTTGATAACATATAATGGGCTAAAGTCTTTCAGGTCCTTTATCACTACTATGTCGGCCATGTAACCGGGTGCTACAGCTCCTTTCCTTGCCAGGTTGAAGTAGAAGGCAGGGTTGAAGGTGGCCATACGTACGGCTAAGTTCGGAGCGATGCCCATATAGACGGCTTTTTTCAGAAGAAAGTCCATGTGGCCTTCCTCTAAGAGGTCCTGGGGATGACGGTCATCGGTGACTAGCATGAAACGGGATACCCCGAAGGCCCTCACCAAGGGGATAAGGGCAGACATGTTTTTGGCAGTGGAGCCTTCTCTTATCTGGATATACATGCCCCTTTTCAGCTTTTCTTCGGCCTCTTTCAGATAGATACATTCATGGTCTGAGGTGATGCCTGGAGCTATGTAGGCCGAAAGATCATCCCCCATGAGACCGGGGGCATGACCATCTACCCTTTTTCCTTTCTCCAGGGCGAGGGCGATCTTCTCTAAGACGCTGGTTTCTCCTTGGATCACCCCGGGGAAGTTCATCACTTCCCCTAAGCCCACCACCCTGGGATGGTCTAAGAGGGTTGCTAACTCTTTGATGCCCAAGGTGGCTCCTGCTGTCTCCAGAGGTGAGGAGGGCACGCAGGATGGGGCGGTGAAAAAGATGTCTATGGGTAGATCTTGTGTGATCTTTAAGAAGTAAAGAACCCCTTCCAGACCCAGTACATTGGCGATCTCGTGAGGATCGCACACCAAGGCTGTGGTGCCCCGGGGGAGGACGGCTTTGCAGAATTCCCGGGGGGATAGCAGGCTGGATTCCAGGTGGAGGTGGCCGTCTATAAAACCGGGAGTGACGTAGGCACCCTTCAGATAAAGGGTTTCTTTTGCGGGGAAGCCCAGGCCTATTCCCGCGATGTATCCGTCGGTAATAGCTACGTCTTTCCTTTCAATCTTTCCCGAAAAAACATCAAGGATCTGAGCTTCCTTCAGAACCAAATCGGCGGGTGCTCTTTTGGTGGCAGTGTCTATAAGCTTTTTCATAAGAACCACATCCATGGATGGCCCCCTTTCCTATCCTTTTCTTTCATCGTATCCTTCCGGGGAGAGAGGTATTCTAAAGGGGTTGGACTTGTCAATGTGATTCTCCTTGATTGAAAGGTTCAAATCTGAATACTATTTCTTCATGGTGATTATTGGGGGGGTGAAATTGAAGGAGGACAGTTTAGAAGCGGTTTTTACGGGCATGAGGAGGGTGAGGCCTGCCTTCAGAAAGCTCTTTACCCTGGCCTCTGATCTCAGCGATGTGGAGATAGTGATTTTGGGTAAGATGGTAGAGAGGGGGGTTGATGAGGTATCCATTAGGGAGCTCTTTGATGACTTGAGTCCCATTCGTCCCAGCAAGCTTACCCAGGTGACCAATCGCTTGGAGGCAAGAGGTTTGATAAGAAAGGAGAGGGACCTCCGGGACAGAAGGAGGATAAAGGTGGTGATCACATCCCAGGGCCGGGGGGAATACGAGGGTCTTCAAGAGAAGATGCGTTCCATTCTCTATGGGGCTATCCAAGGTTTGGGAGAGGAAGAGTTAGAAATCCTGGCCCGTTCCTTGGAGATTTGGGAGAAGGCGTTAAAAGAGCTTTGAAGGGTTCTTATTGGTATCGAATTCGGGGGTCTATTAAGGCATAGGATATGTCTGCCAGCAGATTCCCTAAAAGGGTTAAGACAGCACCGATGGTGAGGATACCCATGATGGTGGGATAGTCCCTGGCCAGGGCGGCTTCATAGAAGAGTTGGCCCATCCCTGGAATGGCAAAGATGGTTTCGAAGATAACTGATCCTCCAATGAGACTGGGCACAGAGAGACCCAAAAGAGTGACTATGGGGACCAGAGAGTTCTTCAGGGCGTGGCCCTTTATCACCTGGCTTTCCTTTAGTCCTTTGGCCCTGGCCGTGGTGATATAGTCCTGGCCCAGGACTTCTAACATGCTCTGACGCATGTAGCGGGAGAAGCCTGCCAATCCACCGAAGGCTGCCACAAACACAGGGAGCACTAAGTGTTTCAACCTGTCCCACCATAGACTTAATCCGTGGAGTTGGTCGGCATTAAGGGATTCCAGTCCCGATATGGGCAGGAGGTGGAGCTTTATGCCCAGAAGGATCATAAGCAGGAGGGCCAGCCAGAAGGAGGGGGTGGAGAAGCCCACAAATACGAAGACGGTGAGGGTCCTGTCCATAAGGGAGTTTCGTTTCATGGCGGAGACAATGCCTATGGGGATGGCCACTGTAAGGATGAGGATCATGGAGAGGAGGTTGAGGCCTAATGTGATGGGAATGCGCTCGCCTATCTTCTTGGAGACGGGCTTTCCATCTATGAAGGAGGTGCCGAAGTCCAGCTTCAGCATTCTCTTTACCCATAGGAAATACTGGAGGGGAAGGGGTTTGTCCAGACCATAGATCTTCTCCAACCTTTTCACTGCCTCGGGTTTAACCTTAGGGTTGAAGGCTCCCTGATAGAAAGTGGGGTTGCCTGGTGCCAGGCGGATAAC
>WFSI01000025.1 GCA_015486105.1 Aquificota bacterium
ATCCTAAGGGAATCCCTGATAGGCTTCCCTGTGTCCAAGGTCTCCAGCCTTGCAAACTCTTCTAACCTGTCATGGATTCCCTGGGCGATCTTCCTGAGGAGCCTCCCCCTCTCCGTTGCCGAGAGCTTGGGCCACTTTCCCTCCTCAAAAGCGGTCCTGGCCGCCTTCACTGCCCTGTCCACGTCTGCCTCACCCGCCTTGGCCAGCTCCGCCACCACTTCACCCGTGGCAGGGAAGGCAGAGACAAAGGTCTCTCCACTTTCCGCCTCTACCCAATCTCCTCCTATGAAGAGCCCATACTTCCTCTTTTCCATGGTTGCCCTCCTACACCTCAAACATGTCCTCAGGGGCAGTAAGCAGCTCCTCACCTATTACCTGTTTGGTGAGTTCGTTGGCCCCGATGTATATCTGGATGATCTTGTTATCCCTCATGTACTTCTCCACCCCATATTCCCTGGCATACCCACAGGACCCCATTATCTGTACCGCATCCGTGGTCACCTCCATGGCCAGATCGCTGGCGTAGACCTTGGCCATACTGGCCCACTTCATGCTCCTCTTCTTGGGCTGGGCATTGTACCAGGCTGCCCTCCACACCAACATCCTGGACATCTCTATCTTGACAGCCATCTCCGCCAGCTTGGAGGAGACCACCGGATGCTCCGCCAGGGGCTTCCCCATCACTGTCCTCTCCTTTGCCCACTTCAACGCCCTTTCAAAGGCCCCCCTGGCCATGCCCACGGAGATGGCCCCAGCCCCTACCCTATTGTAGACCAGGGTCCTTTGCAAAAGCTTGAAACCGTCTCCCACCTTGCCCAGCATATTCTCTTTGGGAATCCTCACATCTTCAAAGATGATCTCCCCGTTCCTATCGGCATGCATGCCCATCTTGGGTACGGGCTTGCTAAAGGAGAGACCTTTGGCACCCCTTTCAACCACTACCAGGCACGAGCCCTCAGGCCCCTCCTGGGGATCTGTTGTGGCCACCACCGTGTACAGAGTTGAGACGTCAAAATTGCTGGGCCAGAGCTTGGTTCCCGTCACCACAATATCATCACCCTCAAACCTCACCCGTGTCCTTACAGTCCTCAGGCCCATCTGGGCATTCTCTATATCAGACCCACTCTGAGGCTCGGTCATGGCCATGCAGACCAGGTGCCCCTCATCTCTCGAGGCCAGTATGGGAAACCACCTCTCCCGCTGCTCCTTTGTGGCCGCCATAAGAATAGGTGTCTGGCCAAACCAACTGGCCCCAATGGCGGTGGCAATGCCACCACAACCCACTGCCAGCTCTTCTAAGGCAATGTTGCACTCGATACCCGATGCCCCTCCCCCGCCGTACTTCTCAGGCACAGGAAGACCCGATATCCCTGCCTGTGCGGCCTTTTGGATCACCTTATGGGCCAGATTGCCTTCCATCTCGTCCTTCTCAAATTCCAGGGCGATTGGGACGATCTCTTTTTCTACAAACCTTTTGACAGTCTGGCGGAGCGTCTTCTGCTCAAAAGACAGGGAAAAATCCAGCATTTTCACACCTCCTTCTTGAATTCCAGTTCCCTCACACCATTAGGATCTATCTCTCTAATAAGCCTGAGCTGATCTTCAGTGGGGGGAGGGGTCTCTGGCACCTCGGAGGGAAGAATCAGTTCGAAGCCTGTGTTCTCCAGTATCTCTTCCACGGATACGCCAAGGTGCCTCGAATCTAATCTCATTCTCATGTTCTTCTCGTCAAAGGAATAGACCCCCAGATTCGTGATCACCCTTACGGGCCCTCCCCACTTAAGCCCAGCCCTCTCTCTGGCCCCAGGGCCATCAAGGTAGCCCACACCCGTGATGAAGTCCACTTTTTCAACAAAACTCTTTCTGCTCTGCTTCACAATCCAAATAACAGAACGCTTAGCCATACCGAAAAAGTAAGTGGTGGCCGCCCCACCAGGGAGTCTCACCTTAGGATGGTAGTAATCCCCTATCACAGAGAGGTTTGTGTTGCCGTACATGTCCACCTGGGCTGCACTTAGAAAGACCAGGTCTAACCTCCCCCTGGCTGCCAGCTCTCCAACGTGGAGGAAGTCTGGAAACGCCACGCAACCCCTGGCAAGTTCAGGCTCTGCCGTGGAATATGGGAGATACCTGGGCATACCCTCTATCCCTTCGGAGACGTTGAAGATCACCGCATGGGGAGCGTGGGTCTGCTTGGCAAGCCAGCATCCCACCATCACCATGGGAGAGTAGAGACCCTGTACCAAAAGGTCTCCGTCTCTCACCTCCCTGGCCATACAAACGGACATGAGTTCTGCTATGGTGTAGTCCCTCATAACCTTACCCCCTTCACCATACCCATATACTCCCCATGGTCCTTCACGCCGTATACATACTGCTCTAAATAGCTCTGAAGACCTTCAGGGGTATCGGAGGCCTTTGCGTATTCCCTCACGTGTTCCCTATCGCTCTCGTAGTACCCATGGCACGAGGCGGGATGGGCCCCATAGGGCAATTCTACGATGGCATCCACCATGTAGTGTGGTATGACAGTGGCAGTAGGATTCTCCCTAATCTTCTCTGTTGGTACTATTTCCTCCACGGAGATGATTTTTTTTGGGGCCGCTTTCACCATGATTACATGATCCAAGGGAGGACCTTCCAGCTGGACGTTCCCGTATTCATCTGCCCTTTGCCCATGCATTATCGCCACATCAGGTTCAATCTTTGGACAGGCTATGTAGCTCTCCCCTGTATAAGGACATGTGACGGTCTTGAAACCCCTTATCTTCAGTAGATCTGAACCTTCTAACCCCTTCATGGGGAGGAAACTCACCCCTGAGGCCGCAGCCCGCAGCCCCGTTAGAATAGTGGCTCACGTATGTTCTGTCATCTTGACAGTGCCAGACTCCACAGCCCTCCTAAAACTTCTGGCAAAACCAAACTCCTCTAAGGTGACAAAGGCAAAGACCACCTCTTTCACACATCCGGCACCTATGAGAATATCAAAGTCCATTCCCTTTTCGGGGCCTATAATGGTGAGCTCCTTCCTCCCCTGCCTGATGATCTCCCTCACCAAGGCCATAGGAGAGGCATTTCTGCCCACTCCGCTGATGGCAATAGAGCACCCATCTCCCACAAATCTGGCAATAGTCTCTCTTGCATCCATCAGTTTCTCTCGCATGCCACTCCTCCCATTGAAACTGTGGAAACCATCCTCCTTCTGGACAGCCCCCGCCTCCTCATAGTAGGAAAAGGTACATCAAACTTCCAAATTACTTCTTAGTCCCCTGTTCCGAAGGTTCTCCAATACCTACCTACCGGACGTTACTTTCACTTAGCAAATCAACATGGCCCAGTCAATCCAATAATGGATGGAGGGATCCCTTCACTTCCTCCAAAGTCTTGCGCTCACCTTTACCCACTAATGTATCAATCCCGTACCTCCCTATCGAAAAGCGCTGATCCCTGTAATGTGTCTTCCCAGAATGAGGGCATGAATCTTGCTCGTACCCTCGTAGGTAGTGGTGGTCTCCGTATTACACAGGTGCCTTATAATGTGGTATTCTAAGCTGATTCCGTTGCCCCCCAGGATCTCCCTGGCCTTCCTGGTCACCTGATGGGCCATCATGGTACACGCCCTCTTGGCCATAGATACCATTACATGGGATGCACTTCCTTCGTCAAGGAGCCTCCCCAAGCGATAGACCAAAAGCTGGCATTTGGTGATCTCCGTGAGCATATCGGCCAAGTCCTGCTGGACGAGTTGGAAGGAGGCCAGGGGCCTTCCGAACTGGATGCGTTCCTTGGCATATTCCAGGGCCTTTTCGTAGCAGAAGGCCGCCATGCCCACCCCTCCCCAGGCTATCCCGTATCTCGCCCGGGTGAGACAGGAGAAGGGAGCCTTCATACCTATCTCGCTGCCGGGAAGCAAGTTATCCTCAGGAACGAAACAGTCTTCCAAGACGATCTCCCCAGTGGGGGAAAACCTAAGGGACATCTTCTGCTTGATCTCAGGAGTCTCAAAGCCCGGGGTGCCCCTCTCAATGATGAACCCCCTCACCCCATCCTCTGTCTTTGCCCAGACCACAGCCAACTGGGCTATGGGGGCATTGGTGATCCAGATTTTGTTACCGTTTAGGACCCATCCGTCCTCCACTTTCTTGGCGGTGGTCCTCATGCTGGCAGGATCTGATCCCGAATCAGGCTCTGTAAGCCCATAACAACCGATGATCTCTCCCGTGGCCATCTTGGGAAGATACGTCCTTTTCTGTCCCTCAGAACCGTAGGCATAAATGGGATACATGCACAGGGAGTTCTGTACAGAAACCAGGCTTCTCAGCCCGCTGTCGCACCACTCTAACTCCTGGCAGGCAAGTCCATAGGAGAAATAGCTGGCCCCCGCCCCTCCGTACTCCTGGGGGAGGGTAATGCCAAAGAGGCCCAGCTTACCTAACTCCGGTATAAGCTCCGTGGGAAAGGTGCCCTTATCATAGTGCTCGGGAATGAAGGGCAATACCTTCTCCTCCACGAACCTTCGGGTGGTGTCGCGGATGATCTTCTCCTCTTCCTCCAAAAGCTCCTCCATCAAGAAAAAATCCACGTTCTTGATCATTTCTCACCTCCTCACAAACCCACTATGGCCACACTCACCACACTGCTTATGGGATATCCCCCCAGGTTATGGGTGAGCCCTATCTTTGGGTCCTTCACCTGTCTTTCCCCTGCTTTTCCTTGAAGCTGCTTGTACATCTCGTACATCATTCTCAGGCCCGAGGCCCCAATGGGATGACCAAAACACTTCAAGCCCCCGTCGGGCTGACAGGGAATCTTGCCGTCAAGATCAAAAAAACCCTTGTTCACATCCTCCCAGGCCCTGCCTCGGGGAGAGATCCCCAAATCCTCGTAAGTGACCAACTCCGTGATGGAGAAACAGTCGTGGAGCTCCATCATCCCTATCTCCTCACGAGGATTCCTGATTCTCGCTTCTTCGTAGGCCCTGGCCGCTGCCCTAACCGTAGACTCCACATGAGTCCCGTCCCAACCCTGGTACATAAGCTCCTCTCCAGAGGTGACAGCAACCTGGAGGGCCTTCACCTTTACAGGATTGGGGCGCAATCCCTTGGCAATATCCGGGGTGGTAATGATGGCCGCCGCGGCTCCATCGCTCACCCCACAGCAGTCGTATAGGCCCAGAGGCCAAGCCACTATGGGGGCCTTGAGGACGTCTTCAATGGTTATCTCCCGTCTAAGATGGGCCTTGGGGTTTAGAGCACCGTTGTGGTGGCTTTTCACAGAGATCCTGGCCAGGGCCCTCTTGCCTTCCTTAGGGTCTATACTGTACCTGGAGAAGTACCTGGTAGCCATCATGGCAAAGGCTCCAGGGGCTGTAAGATTAGGGATTATCATTCTATTGAAAGGTCCCCTGGTGAGATAGGGACTGGGCAACCCTCCATAACCCGTGTCCTTGAGCTTCTCCACCCCCAGGGCCAGCACTATTTCGTAGGCCCCAGACGCCACGGCGTAGCAGGCAGCTCTAAAGGCCTCTGTACCAGAGGCACAGAGATTCTCCACCCTGGTCACAGGGATAAAGGAAAGCCTCAGGGTAGTGGATAGGGGCATGGCGCTCTTGCCTACGCTTATCTCTTCATAACAAGTAGCCAGCCAGGCTGCCTGAATCTCCTTGGGCTCAATGCCAGCGTCCTCTATGGCCTCTTTGAAGGCCTCTACCATGAGATCCTCCGCCCCCTTCTCCCAGAGCTCCCCAAACTTGGTACAGCCCATGCCCACTATGGCCACTTTGTCCTTTATCCCCGTTGCCATCACTCACCCCCCTACAATACAGGTACATTCTTCCAATATGTTCAGGGCTTGGGCCATGATGGCCGAGTTCTGCCTCTCCACTTAGGGCAGGGTGATGCTGGCAACACCCCTTCTCTTTCGGAGTTTATACAGGTCCTGGTCGCCTCTACAACCGAGGTTACCGGATCTTCATCGTAATTGACAACAGTCTTTTTCCCTCCGGCATACCCCCGAGTGGCAAGATTGAGCCATCCCATAGAGTCAAAGGCCTTTTCCCGGGGGAGCCTGTACCTGGAAACGTATACACCGTAAGATAAAATGCCTACCATATCTTTTCTCCTCAGGCCAAAAGCCTTCTGGCTATGGTGAGCTTCTCCGCTTCTGTGGTCCCCTCGTAGATCTCCAGGATCTTGGCGTCTCTGTAGAAGCGCTGAACATCGTATTCATCTATGTAGCCGTAGCCCCCGTGGAGTTGGAGGGCCTGATTGGCCACCCAGACCGCTGTCTCACTGGCGTAGTATTTGGCCATGGCGCTCAAGGTGGGATCTATCCCACCTCTGTCCACTTTCCAGGCCGCTTTATAGACGGTGTTCCTGGCCAGCTCCACCCTGGTGGCCATCTCGGCAATCTTGAACTGGGTAGCCTGGAAGGAGGACAGGGACTGACTAAAGGCTTTCCTCTCCTTCACATAGGAGATGGCCAGATCCAGGGCCCCCTGGGCACAACCCACACCCCGAGCCGCCACCGAGGCCCGTGTAACGTTGAACATCTGCATCACCTGATGAAACCCCCGGCCTTCCTGGCCTATAAGGTTCCCCACAGGCACCCTCACGTTCTCAAAGGTGATCTCCCCTGTGTCACTGGCCCTGATGCCCATCTTGCCGTGGATTTTATTCCTGGTGATCCCTGGCCTGTCTGCCTCTACCAGGATGAGGCTCATTCTTCGATGGCGCTTCTCCTCTTCCGGATTGGTGATACACAGGACCACCATGAAATCGCAAACGGTGCCATTGGTGATGAACATCTTGCTACCATTGATGACATACTCATTGCCGTTCTTCTCGGCTCGAGTTCTGATCCCGGCAACATCTGTACCAGCATCGGGTTCGGAGAAGGCCCCAGCGGAAATGGCCTCGCCTTTTGCAAGAGGGGGTAGGTATTTTCTCCTTTGTTCCTCGGTACCGTAAAGGAGAATGAGATCGGCCCCGAAAGTGGTGGAGAGGATGTGGCTTAATCCCAGATCTACCCGGGCAAACTGCTCCATGATCACGGCGAAACCCAAGCGTCCCACACCACCACCCCCATACTCCTCAGGGATCCAGGCACCCACAAACCCCAGCTGACAGGCCTTTCTCCAGAGTTCCCAGGGGAACTTCTCCTCCCGGTCGTATTCCTTAGCGTATTTTGGAAACTCAGCCTTAGCAAACCTGTAGGCCGTATCTGCCAGCATCTTCAACTCTTCAGGAAGCTCAAAGTCCATGGCCATCTCCCTCACGCCATGGTCAGGCCTCCACTAACACTGAGCACCTGCCCCGTGATGTATCCCGCTTCATCGGAGGCCAAAAAGGCCACGGCATAGGCGATATCCTCAGGTCTTCCCATGCGCCTCAAGGGAATGATTTTGCTCATTGCCTCAAAAATCTTTACATTCTTCTCGCTCTCCTGTTTCATCTCCTCCACTAAGGGGGTCTCCGTGGGGCCGGGACAGACAACGTTTACGTTGATGTTGTATCTGGCCAGCTCCCTGGCCATGGTCTTGCTGAAAGAGATGACCGCACCTTTTGCCCCCGAGTATACCGCTTCCCCACTGCTTCCCACCCTGGCAGCATCGGAACTGATGGAGATGATCCTGCCAGAGTTTTTCTCAATCATGTCATTGGCAACGCAGTAGACGCAGTTGAGTACTCCCTTGTAGTTGAGATTTATTATTCTGTTCCATAGATCTGGGGTGGTCTTGAGAAAAGGAACTATTCTATCCCATCCAGCGTTGTTCACCAGGATGTCCACCTTACCCAGGAGTTCATGGACTTTCTCTATCATGGCTTTTACCGACGAAAGGTCAGTAATATCAGTCTTGATAGCTCCGGCCCTGCCACCTTCCTTTCCAATCCCAGAGGCGGTCTTTTCTGCCTCATCCAGGCGTATGTCGGCTATGGCCACCTTGGCCCCTTGCTTCGCCAGAACCCTGGATATGGCCCTTCCGATACCCCTTCCTCCCCCTGTCACTATGGCCACCTTCCCTGTTAGCTCAAACATTCCCCACCTCCTTCATTGGATGATGAGTTTTGAAATTATGTTCCTTTGAATTTCAGAGGTCCCCTCCACAATGGTGAGGGACTTGGCGTCCCTGAAGTACCTTTCCACAGGGCACTCCTTAATGTACCCATATCCACCGTGGATCTGGACGGCCTCTCCAGCATTTCTATTGGCTACCTCAGAGGCAAAGAGCTTGCATATAGAAGCCTCCTTCGCGTGGCTCTTTCCCTGGTTATAAAGCCACGCCGCTCTATAAACGGCCAATTCGGCCAGTTCCGTTTCCATCCACATGTTGGCCAGCTTATGGCGAATGACCTGATGGCCACTGATGGGCTTCCTAAATTGAATCCTCTCCCGGGCATAGGCCAGGGCTGCCTTGTAAGCAGCCCTGGCCACCCCTAAAGCCACCGCCCCAATGAGGATCCGGCTGGGTGTGAGGGTGTGAAGGAGATATTCGAAACCCCTGCCTTCTTTACCAATGCGGTTCTCCACGGGCACTCGGCAGTCCTCAAAGACCACTTCCGAAGCGTCCACACCATGGAGCCCCATCTTTTTCAATGGATGGGTCTCATAAGGGGACTCCTCCCTGTCCACCACCAGGAGGGTAACTCCTTCCCCCCTGGGGGCGTCCTTGTTTGTACGTACCGCTACAATAGCGAAGTCTGACATGTGGGCGTTGCTGATGAACATCTTGCTGCCGTTGATAACGTATTGCCCATTGTCTCTCACTGCCTTGCAAATAAGGGAGGCCGCATCAGATCCCACCTTAGGCTCTGTCAACCCAAAGGCCGCCACCTTCTCCCCCTTTATGGCCGGCATAAGAAACCTCTCTTTAAGCCTCTCCGAGCCGAATCGATAGATAGTCTCACTTCCCACGGAACACTGGACCACAAAGGCTATTCCAAAGCTGGCAGATATCCTGCTGATCCCCTCAAGAACCAGGGCAGCAGCGATCATGTCGGGGCCGCATCCCCCGTACTTCTCTGGATAGAGCACTCCGGTGAATCCCAGAACCGCGGCCTTTCTGAAAAGTTCCCTGGGAAAAAGCCCCTTCTCCTCTGAAGGCTCCACCAAAGGCCCAGCAACCTCCTTGGCAAAACGATCTACTGTGTCTTTAAAGAGTCGATGCTCAGACGAGAGCTGGAAATCCATGACATCCCCCTATTTCAGGTACCTCCAGAAATCGGGCTTTCTCTTTTCCATAAAGGCCTTGCTCCCCTCCACAGATTCCTCGGTCCCATAGTAGAGACTGAGGCCACCCACCCCCAGGTCCGTTATCCCGGACAGGCCGTCTGTATCGGCCAAAAAGGCATATTTGAGCATCTTTAGAGCGGTGGGGCTCTTCTCCACCAGCTCGTCACACCACTTCTGGACCTCCCGGTCCAGCTCCTCGTGGGGAACCACTCTGTTTACCAGACCCATTTGATAGGTCTCTTGGGCAGTGTAAAGCCGGCAGAGATACCAGATCTCCTTTGCCCTTTTCAGCCCTACGTTCCTCCAAAGATCCCCCGTGCCGTATCCCGGATCAAAGCTTCCCACCTTGGGTCCTGCCTGTCCCAGCTTGGCCTTCTCCGAGGCGATAGAGAGATCACAGTTCACCTGCCATACATGCCCTCCTCCCACGGCGTAACCATTGACCCTGGCTATGACGGGCTTGGGAATGTGCCTGATGAGAAAGGTGACCATCTGCCAAGCTACTTCCAAAGGCAATTGGGCAATGGTTCCTTCGAGTTCATCTGCACTGTAACCTTTGTAGCCTCCTATGTCTCTGATGCTCTGGTCTCCTCCCGTGCAAAAGGCCTTGTTCCCTGCACCTGTAAAGACCACCACGCCTACCTCTCTGTCTGTCCAGGCAGCGATGAAGGCCTTGGTGATCTCATAAAGAGTAACAGGGGTACAGGCATTGTACTTTTCCGGACGGTTTATGATGACCCAGGCAGCCCTACCCCTCTTTTCATAGATGACATCACTAAACTTTCCCTCCATACTTCACCTCCTATTCACCCTTGTATTTAGGTGTTTCCTTCTCAATGAAGGCCCTGGCCCCTTCCTTCTGGTCTGCGGTGGAAAAACACAGAGAAAAGAGATCAGTTTCTGACAAGAGACCAGCAAAGAAGTCGGTTTCCAAAGATCGATTAATGGCAACTTTAGCCAGCTGTAGTATTAAAGGGCTCTGTTTCAAAAGATGGCCTATAAACTCTTTGGTCGCCTCTCTCAGCCGCTCCTTGGGCACCACCCTATTGACCACTCCAAGCTCATAAGCCTCTTTTGCCGTTATAGACCTACCAGTGAAAACGAGCTCCTTGGCCCTCTTTTCCCCCACGAGCCTAGGAAGTATCTGGGTGCCCCCTCCCCCCGGGATTACCCCTACCCTGATTTCCCTTTGGGCAAAAAGGGCGTCCTCAGAGGCAATTACAATGTCACAGGCCATTGCCAGCTCGAAGCCCCCGCCTATAGCATAACCATTCACCATGGCAATAACTGGTTTAGGAATTTCTCTAATGTACCTCAGATCTGACTCGGTCCCGTATCTTTTCTTTAACCAGCCGGCAGGCTTCAATGTGGTAAACTCGCTGATATCAGCACCTGCACAAAAGGCCTTATCTCCAACCCCCGTTATCACCATGACATAAACCTCATCATCGTCCCTTGCCCCTTTCAATGCACGAACCAGCTCCCTTCTAAGGGTATTGTTCCTAGCGTTCATGGCCTGTGGCCTGTTCAAAGTGATCCAAGCCACGTGGCCTTCCCTTTCGTAAAGGACCGTTCCCTCTTCCATCCCCCACCTCACCACTTAGAAAAGACCTCTTTCCAAAAGTCGTAAATACCTTTTCTTCCAGGACCACCAGGGTATCCAGCCCGCACCATCATCTTTATTAAGGGATGAAGCCTCTTTCCCGTCTCCTTGACTATGGAATCCTCAGAGGCTACTGCGATTTCCCAGGAACCCACCATATCTCCCAGCTCTAATGGACCTACAGGAAGGGCGTAACCCAGCTTCATGGCTTTATCTATGTCTTCAGGAGATGCCACTCTCTCCCAGACCATCTGGAGAGCCTCATCCCTCATGGCCCTGTAGGCCCTATTGGCTATAAAGCCAAAGCTAAAGTCCTTGCATACCACGGGCTCTTTACCAAGTCTCTTTGCAAGGGCACATGTGACATTCACAGTATCTTCAGAGGTGAGGGGGCCCCTCACCACCTCCACCAGCTTCATCACGGCCACGGGATTGAAAAAGTGCATCCCCACCACCCTGTCTCTCCTTTTTGTGAGACTCCCTATTTCCGTGATATTAAGGGCAGAGGTGTTGGACGCCAGAACAGCGTGGGCAGGGGCGTGCTCATCCAGTCGCTGAAATATCCCCTTTTTCACTTGCAGATTCTCCACCACGGCCTCGACAACAAAATCCGCCCTGTAAGCGGCATGGAATAGCTCCGTGGTAGTTTCGATCCTGCCCAGGATTTTCTCGTACTCATCCTGGGAGATCTTTTCCTTCTTCAAAAGGTGCTTTTCCAGCCTAGCCCTAATGGAGCTCAGGCCTCTTTGAAGGAGTTCGTCTTCAAGGTCCCATAGTATCACAGGGTACCCTCCAAGCCGCGAGAGGAGCTCACTTATCTGGGACCCCATCCTCCCCGCACCTATAACCGACACGTGTTTAATGTTATCGAGTCTCATATCCTTCCCCTTGATAGCTAAAAAATAAAACCAAATTACCGTATGTTCGGTAGGCAAAGTTTGGAATAAAAAAGAAATCATATGAAAAATCAAACACCATCGTCCACCTTCCTCCTCCCTGCTCCATTGAAGAAGACGTCTACCCAGAACCGGGCTATCTCATCGGGAGACTTCTCTCCAGACGGGGAATACCACCTGATCATCCAGTTCAACATACCCAAAAGGGCGAACGCTGCTATCTTTTCGTCTATCTCTTTCAACACCCCTGCATCCTTAGCATCCCTAATAGCCTGGCGTATCAAACCCTCGTATCTGTCCCTTAAGCCAACGATCTCACCCCAGAAGGCCCCTGCATTGGTGGGGGTAAGCTCCCTGAGGGTAACGGTGAACAGATCGAGGTTTTCACAGAGAAGCTGTGCGTGAGAAAATATTAACTTTTTTAGCTCATTCTCGGGATCCGATTCCCTGGAGACTATGCCTTCCGCAGCCTCCAAGAGAATATGCATGGTCCTCAGGCATATCTCTCTTAAAAGCTCTTCCTTGGACTTTATGTAGTAATAAATAGAGCTTTTCCTTATACCCAGGGCCTGAGCGATGTCTTCCATGGTAGCTGCCTTAAATCCTTTCTCCTGAAAGAGCCTGGCTGAGGCTTCGAAGAGGCGCTCCCTCGTTAGATTGTCCTTTCTATCAAACATTAAGACCCTTCTTGTATTTTGTATCTTTTTACATCTTACCAATACCCTATGTCAACCGACTAACCGGTAGCTAAATATACCCTTTTGAGTAGGATGGCATGAGGCCATATAAAGCATTGGGACACAAGACACCAAATACACTTTACCAGCAGTTTGTCGGGCTTTTCATTTAAAAGATGGTATACTTAACGAACAAATTTCTTACAGGAGTCTAAGGGATGAGATAAAAGTTCAGACAGGTGGATAGAAAGGCCCTTTACCTGATGCCCCCCCTCTCTTGAAGACTGGTTACCCAGGGATCACCTGGCCCGGTTCATTGTAGATATTGTAGGTCAGCTTGATCTAAGACCCATTGAGAGGGCCTATGCCGGCCGTGGGTCCTTAGCCTATCATCCAGAGGTCCTGTTGGCATTGCTCTTTTATGGCTATGCCACAGGGGTTTTCTCCAGTCGCAAGCTTGAGCAGGCCACTTACGATTCGGTGGCCTTCCGGTACATCACTGCTAACCAACATCCGGACACGACACCATAGCCACATTCAGAAAGAGGTTCCTAAAAGAGCTAAAGCCCCTTTTTCTACAGGTTCTCGTGACTGCGAGGCAAATGGGGTTTCTCAAACTGGGCAAAGTGAGTCTTGATGGTACCAAGGTGAAGGTCAACGCCTCCAAGCACCGTGCCCTGAGCTGGGGGCATGCCAACAAGATAGAGAAACAACTCAAAAAGGAAGTACAAAAGCTGCTTCGCATGGCGGAGGCAGCAGATAGAGAAGACGTGCCCGATGGCATGAAGATACCCGAGGAGCTTTCCCGACGGCGGGCCCGACTTGAGGCCATAGCCAGGGCTAAGGCTGAGATAGAGGATAGGGCTAAAGAGCGTCATGCGAGGGAGTTGGAGGCCTATGAGGAGAAGATGGCTAAAAGGCAAAAGAAGAAACCTCATCAATCTTACAGACAGAGCATCCAGGATAATGCCTGTTTCGGGAGGGGGATTCGAGCATGCCTAAAAATGCCCAGGCCTGTGTTGATGTGGAATCTATGCTCGTAGTTAGAGATAGAACCGGTCCTTGAGTCTCTTGGATCATTGTCTAACTCATCTTTAAAAAAATTTCCCTCTTTTCATAACCCATTTCCCTCTATCCATGGGTATCTACACTTATCCACAGGGTGAGAAATCCCAAATTATAGTGTCATGTACTTTGGGTTATATCTTGACATACCCTTCAGAAATGTGCTACTTCCAA
>WFSI01000026.1 GCA_015486105.1 Aquificota bacterium
AGACCCGGGTGGAAGGAGCAGGAGAGCTACGGGTGAAGGAGAGCGACCGCATTGCAGTCACCGTCTCCCAGATAGCTGCCATAGGAGGCAAAATCCAGGAGCTATCCCATGGATTCGTAGTAAGAGGACCCGTGAAGCTCCAAGGGGGAAAAGCAAACAGCCATGGAGACCATCGCATGGCCATGCTCCTCACCCTGGCAGGACTCATCTCAGAAAAGGGAGTAGAACTTATAGGGGCCCAAGCGGTGGGGGTTTCATACCCCAAGTTCTTCCAAGACTTGGAAATCCACGCATCTCCCCTCTTTGAGAAATGGTAACAGATCCCCATTAATTCCCATACCCTCCAGGACCAATTTGGGGACCAGCATCAAGGAACTCCTGATGATACTTCTCTTGCATCCCTCCATGGAGGAACATACCATAAAAAGCCATGGGAGATGAGCACAGTTTAAAAAGGCTTCTGGACTTCCTGGACCGGCCTGCGCAGTATCTTAAAGGGGTAGGACCCAAAAAGGCCCGACTTTTGAAAAAACTGGGTATATCCACCATTGAGGACCTCATCTTTCTTTTTCCCCGGGACTACGAGGATCGAAGGACCATACTACCTATCCACCGACTGAAACCCGGCACCAAAGCCCTCTTCGAAGCTTACGTATGGAGCAATCGCATCATCAGGAGCAGAACTCCTATCTTTGAAGTGGTCTTTAAAGACGCCACGGGAATCGTGAAGGGCAAATGGTTCCATTTCCGCCAGGACCAGATGGAAAAAGCCTTCCAGCCAGGCAAAAGGGCCTTGGTATTTGGCGACATACATCTAAACCGCTATGAATACTGCTTAGAGGTGATCCATCCCCAGGTAGACTTCCTCCAAGAAGGGCAAAAAGCAAAAGGCCACGTATTACCCATATATCCCCTCACAGAAGGGGTGGGACAGCGGGACTTACAGAAGATTCAGGTCCAGGCCTTGAGGGAGCTGAAAGATGCTTCTACAGAGTATCTGCCCAAGAAAACGATAGAGACCAGAGGATTTCCCTCCTTCTACCAAGCCCTCCGGGAAATCCATTATCCCACCAAGGAAAACCTCCAGAAACTCAAAAACAGAACAAGCCCCTTTATCCAACGCTTTATCTTTGAGGAATTTTTCTTCTTCCAACTGGCCTTAGCCCTGAAAAAGGGGGTGACGAAGAAGGAGCAGGGGATCTCTTTCCACGTGAACGGACCTCTGTTCCACAGGCTGATGGAGTCCCTTTCTTTCCCCTTAACAGATGCCCAGAAAAGGGTGATAGAGGAAATCCAGGGAGATATGGCCTCCCCCCAAGCCATGAACCGCCTCCTTCAAGGAGATGTGGGCTGTGGTAAGACCATAGTAGCTTTTCTGGCCATGGCCATAGCTGTAGATTCAGGTTACCAAGTGGCCCTTATGGCCCCCACGGAGATACTGGCGGAACAGCACTTTTTTGGCATGAGAGACATGCTGGCCCCTTTGGGTATAAAAGGGGCTATTCTGGTAAGTGGGCTATCCAAAAGGGAACGGGCGTCGGTTCTCACAGGCTTGGCTTCAGGGAACTTAGAAGTGGTGGTAGGCACCCATGCCATCATCCAGGAAGATGTAGAATTCAAAGACTTAGGACTGGTGATCATAGACGAACAGCATCGCTTCGGCGTCCTCCAAAGGGCGAGCTTGAGAAAAAAAGGGGCCCAACCAGATCTTTTGGTAATGACAGCCACCCCTATCCCCCGGACCCTGGCCCTCACCCTTTACGGCGATCTGGAGGTATCCACCATTGATGAGATGCCTAAAGGACGCCAGAGCATCAAAACCAGGGTAGTAAGGGAGTATCAAAGGGAAAAGATATACCAAGTCATCATGGATGAGCTATCAGCAGGACGTCAAGCCTACATCGTATATCCCCTCATTGAAGAGTCTGAAAAACTCCAACTCCCCTCAGTCCTGGAGATGTACCCAAAAATCACCCAGGCCTTCACCCCTTACAAAGTGGGCCTCCTTCACGGACGCATGCCCCGGGAGGAGAAGGAGAAGGTAATGAGGGAGTTCAAAGAGGGAAAAATCCACCTCTTGGTCTCCACCACAGTCGTTGAGGTGGGCATAGATGTGCCCAATGCCACGGTAATGATGATAGAAGGGGCCGAGCGCTTTGGTCTCTCCCAGCTCCACCAGCTCCGAGGACGGGTGGGCCGGGGCAGCCACGTCTCTCGCTGCCTGCTCATGGTGAGCAACAAGCCTTCTCAAGTTTCCCGGGCCCGGCTACGAGTCATGGAAGAGACCTGTGATGGGTTCCAAATAGCCGAGGAAGACCTAAAGATAAGGGGGCCTGGAGACTTCTTAGGGGTACGCCAGTCAGGTCTACCCAATTTTAAGGTGGCAGACCTAGTAAGGGACGCCTCCGTTCTTCAAAGGGCCAGGGAGGATGCCTTTGAAATGGTGGATAGGGATCCAAAGCTGGAAGATCCTCAGCACATAGGTATCCGCAAGATCCTAATCCGGAAAGGCCACCCCAAAGGTTTGGAACTCATGGATGCAGGATAAATCACCTCACCAACTGAAGAATAAGGGCCGAAGAAAGGCCGACTGCAGTTCATATCCTGTTTATTAGATGTATTTTATAGTATTACCACATCGCCCTTATTTCCATCATCACAATGTGATAAATTGATTCTGGATTTTGCTCAGAAAACAAGGTCCCTTTACATGCTCTTTCAAAGCACGTTGCGCTTGCACCCCTTATCCACAGGGATTAGGTATCCCTTTATGGGGAAAGAAGAGAAAATAGAGGAGCTCCTCTCTCGGTGTGTAAGATGCGGCAGATGCAGGTCCGTCTGCCCTACCTTTGATCTTATCCATCGAGAGTGGGCCGTTGCCAGGGGAAGAGTAGCTCTGGTAGAAGCCTTAGGAGAAAAACGTCTTCCCCCTTCAACCAGGTTAGAAGACCATCTCTCCACCTGTTTGCTCTGCATGGCCTGTGAAGAGATCTGCACCAATGAGACCCCCGTAGTAGAAATAGTGGAAAGAGCCCGGGCTGAACTGGCAGAGAAATCGGGGTTTCCCCTTTACAAAAGACTCCTGAGACGGGTCTTAGAGGATACACCCCTGGCCCATAGGCTTGTAAACTTAGGTATACTTACCCGGCCCCTCTGGGGCAAGAAGGTCAAAGACTACAGGGGAATAGCCTTAAAGATCCCTATTTTAAAGGAACTGGGTCTTGTGCCACCCTTAGAAAAACCCTTTTCCAAAAGGGAACCTCAGGAGACTGGAACAGGAACCAGAGGCACCGTGGCCCTGTTCTTAGGCTGCCTCTTAGACTATGTATACCCTTCCATAGCCCAGGCCACAGTGGATATTTTAGTAAAGCTGGGCTACAGGGTGGTGATCCCAGAGAACCAGGGGTGCTGTGGTTACCCCCACATGGCCATGGGAGACAGGAAAGGCGCAGAAAGACTCAAAGAAAAAAATATCCAGACCTTGGAAACCTCTGGAGCATCCCTGATAGTTACTGCCTGTGCCACCTGCACAGCCCATCTCAAAAATACCTACCATATCCCTATACCCGTTATGGATATAGTAGAAGTGCTGCTGGAGGCAAGGGCCCAGGCTTTCAGATATAAACTAACAGAAAAGGCCACATATCATCAGCCTTGCCATTTAGGTCGGGGACAAGGGGTAAAGGAGGTAATTCCTTTTTTAAAAGGCCTCTTAGGAGAATTTTGGGTGAATATGGAGGGGCATGATAGGTGCTGCGGCTTTGGAGGAACTATGGCCCTGGCCTATCCCCAGATCTCCTCGGGGATAGGGAAAGAAAAGGCCCATGCCATAGCTCAAACAGGATGCAAGGTTGTTCTCACAGACTGTCCAGCTTGTATCCTTCAGATCAACAGGTCCTTAGCCAGAGAAGATGTGAAAGCCCAGGCCTTGCACATTGTGGAGGCTGTTGATTTTCGGCCCCACTCAGGGAAAAATGACCCAAAGCAATTTATATAGGAGGTGGCCATGAACTGCATCTTTTGTAACATCATTAACGGGGAGATACCCGGAGAGAAGGTTTATGAAACGGAAAAAAGCATGGCAATCCTCGACCTCTTTCCCCTCAATAAAGGCCACGTGTTGGTCCTTCCCAAAAACCACTATGAGAAACTGGTGGAAATCCCCTTAGAAGAGCTTCAGGACATGATTCAGGTAGCATACAAGGTAACTCAAGGCATGATCAATGCTTTAAATCCCGATGGCTATCACCTCCTTATGAACAACGGGAAGACAGCCGGCCAAGAGATCGACCACTCCCATCTCCACATCATCCCCCGTTTCTCAAATGATAGAGTAGCCTTCGGATGGCGCCACTTAAAGTATCAGGAAGAAGAACTCAAGGCCTATGGAGAGAAACTCCGCCATGCCATAGGGACCTAAAAGAAGGAGAGGACCCCTTCAATCACCTCTTCCACTTCCTTGGAAGAGAGAAAAGGGTGGATGGGAAGGGACAAAACCTCCTGGGAAGCCCTCTCCGTCCCCTCCATATCCCCCTTAGGACAACCCTTGAAGGGCTCCTGCCAATGAAGGGGAACGGGGTAATAAACCTGACAGTCAATACCCTGTCTCTCCAAGTGCTCCCTGAGCCTATCCCTGACCTTAGTACCAATGGTGTATTGATGATAGACATGATAGGAACCCAAAGGTTCCATGGGTACTTTAACCACCCCTTGCAACGCCTGGGAGTAAGAGTACGCCACCTCCCTCCTCTTCTCGTTCAGACAATCAATGTGAGGAAGCTTCACCCGGAGAATGGCAGCCTGAATCTCATCCAATCGGCTATTATAGCCTATTTCCCTGTGAATATATCTCTCCCGACTTCCATGCCCCCTCAGCGCCTTGATCCTCTCCTTTACCTCCTCCCTGGATGTAACAACCATACCGCCGTCTCCATAAGCATTAAGGTTTTTGGTAGGGAAAAAACTAAAACAAGCAGCGTCTCCCAAACTCCCCACCCTTTTCTCCTTATAAATGGCACCAAAAGCCTGGGCAGCATCCTCGATCAACAACAGAGAATACCTCTTGGCCAGCTCCCTTAAAGACTCCATAGGCGCAGGAAGACCAAAAAGGTGCACGGGTATAATGGCCTTTGTCCTGGGAGTGAGGGCATCCTCTATCTTGTTAGGATCCAGGTTGTAGGTCTGCAGATCAACATCCACAAAAAAAGGGGTGGCACCACAGTACGCCACGGCTTCCGCCGTAGCTACAAAGGTGAAAGAGGGCAAGATAACCTCATCTCCCGGGCCTATGCCTAAAGCCCTTAAAGTCAGATAAAGGGCATCCGTCCCCGAAGAAACCCCTATTCCGTAAGCAGCCCCACAGTAGGCAGCCACTTCCTCCTCTAAAGCCCTTACCTCCTCCCCCAAGATAAAATGCCCAGACTTCAAAACCTTAGCCAGGGCTCGATCTATCTCTATCCTGAAATGATTGTACTCCCTTTTGAGATCCAACTGGGCTACAGCCACCCCGTTACCTTACCTCCCCCTACCCACAGTACCGATGCCTTTTAGGGTAACAAAGAAGGAGATCCTCTTTTCATTAGAGGCATCGTTACCCCGATTGTTTATGTAGAGGTAATCCAAGGTGGCAGCCCAGCATTCCTGTTGGTAAAGGACCTTTATCTCCCTCTCCCGGGCATAGGTATCCTTCAGATCGTACCTCACAGCACCCCACAGATCCCAGGGGCCCAATCTCACCCCTGGCTCCAAGATAACAAAACGCTCCTCAGGTTCCTTCTGATAGTGATAACTCCCCACGAAGCGGAAGATGCCCCTAACAAAGTTAGCTTGAGTATCCCAAGAGGTAATCCCCTCACCATAAACGCTATATCTAACCTGGGTATCCAAGGTAACCTGGGGCAGTATATCCGTATCCACATCCACCAGGAGATCTGTGAAGGGCCTCTGAGTAGGGCTAGCCTCCTTATGAAAATGGGCGTTGTAGCCCTCTTCTACCCTCACCTTAACCAGTCTCTTGGAGCCCTTAGGGGTGTAAAGATAAACCCAATTGGTGAGAGAGAAGAGAAAAGCATCCTGGGGTGGGATGTAGTCCTCCAAGTCGAAGTAAGGAATGTCGCTTTGGTCCTTCCGAGGAATGTAGGTATAGCGTATTTCAGGAATAATGGTGTGTTTGATCTTGTTACCCCCTTTTATGGCAAAGATCCTCTCCAACTGGGGTCCCCTCACAGCCACCCCCAAATCGGGAAGTAGACGATTGAAAGAACTGCCTTCGAGATGCTTCTCCTCCCCATCCTTCAGGCTCTTGCTGTACCAGGTCTCCCGTAAACCCGCCTTAGGAGTGACACTCAACCAGGAACTTACATCAAAAGGCATAGAAAGGGCAGGATGGAGGTCCAAACGAGTCAGTTTATGGCTGATGTCCATGGTAGAGCTTTTCTTTTCGTAGCTCAAAAGGGTATTATCCGCCTCGACATAGAAGGGAAGCCCAAAGAAGGAAGTAGGAATGAGGGATGCACGCCATTCTGGGAGTTTATAGGTAGTCTCGTTAAAATGATTTATCATGTCTTTCTTACCCCTAAATCCCAGATAAAAATGGGTGTTATGCCAATTCTTGGTAAGGGTAACATAGGAGTCAGTATAGCGCTCTGTCCTCCTCTGTAAATCAGTCTCAAAGTTCCTGGAATACTTTTTGTCGCTCCTAATATCTACCTTTGCCAGAAGGCGCCACTCATTCTTGAGCCACTGCTTATGCTTAAAATAGATAGACCACTTCTCCCGTCTGGGGCTCCCCCTTCGATAATAATCCCCTAAGAAATATCCCTTGGAGTCTTTGTCAATAATATACCTGTACTCCAAGGTGCCCCTAAAAGCGTTTTTAGAATAGGGAGTGGCGGTAACCGTGACATCCTGGCTCTCCGATATGGCCCAGAAGAAAGGTACCTGAAGAAAGAATCCTTTACTGGAAGAGTACCCCGGATGGGGCACCAAAAATCCTGTCTTTCTCTCCTGATAAACGGGCACCTTAATATAAGGAGCATAGAGAACTGGAATCTTCTTTATCCAGAATGAAACCGGCCCTCCCCGAGCATAACCACCAGCATCTACAGTCATCTTTTTAGCCCTGAAAGACCAGGCAGGGGTACCCTTACAGCCCTTCCCAGGGGTACAGGTAGTGAACTGGCCCTCTTCTATTATGTACCGCCTCTCACTTACCTTCTCTATCTTTTTGCCCTGAACATAATAGAAAGGATGGAAATACCCTTTAGCCCTATATGCCACTCCCCTCTTGTTATAAAGGTTGAACTCCAATCTGTCACACTTCAGATAATCCTGCTTCTGATGGAGGACCACATTCCCCTCGGCTATGAGATCCTTGGTTGTAGTGTACAGGCTTACCTTGTCAGCCTCCAGCTTCACATCCTCATAGGTGATTTCCACCTGTCCCTGGGCCACTACTAAGTGTTCCTGGGGATAGCGCTTAATGGTTTGGGCAGCAATGTCTATGTGGCCTTTGGCCCACAACTTGGGAGCAAAGACCAGAAGGATCAGCCCTATGATAAGACCTCTTCTCAAAAAATGATCCTCAACATGACATTGGCCAAAACCCCAGCCACCACATCATCAAGCATCACTCCCCATCCCCCAGGCATCTCCTCTATCCTGGAGAAAGGTTTCCATATGTCCCAAACCCTAAAGAGAACAAAACCCAATACCACTGGCCAGAATCCGTACCTAACCCCCCCCATAGTGATGAGATAACCCAGCACCTCATCTATAACGATGTGGGGGCTATCCTCCTCTCCAAAAAGCTGAAGTCCTGCATTCGATGCCCAAACACCCAGAAAAAATAGTACCAAGGTGAAGACCAAATAGAGAAACCAGGAAAAATAATGCCAGAAAATCAGATAAAGCACAAGACCCATTAGGGCACCCAACGTACCCGGAGCCCAGGGCGAGTATCCTGCCCCCAACCCCGTTAGAAAGAGGAGGCGGGCTCTGGTAGTCACTTCAACAGCTCCTTCATCTCCCGAACGGCCCTCTCCATACCTACCAGTACCGCCCGGGCCACAATGCTGTGACCGATATTTAACTCCCCCATACCCGGAATAGAGGCCATAGGACCTACGTTTCTGTAATCCAATCCGTGACCGGCGTGAACAACAAGACCCAGATTCTGAGCCAATTGGGCAGCATCTACAATCTTCTTATACTCCTTCTTCCTCTCGTCCCCCCGAGCCTCGGCATAGAGCCCCGTGTGAATCTCTATAGCATCCGCTCCCGATTCCTTGGCCGCCTTCACCTGGACCGGATCAGGATCAATAAAGATACTCACCGTTATGCCTCCCTCTTTCAAACGCTCCACGGCCTGGGCAACCATCTCCTTATTATGCTCCACATCCAGCCCCCCTTCAGTGGTAACCTCGTTGGGTTTCTCCGGTACCAAGGTCACCTGATGGGGTCCAACATCAAGGGCTACCTTGATCATTCCCTCAGTGGCAGCCATCTCCATGTTAAGCTTAGTTTTCACCACCTGACGGAGGAGCCTAAGGTCTCTATCCTTTATATGCCTCCGATCAGCCCTCAGGTGGATAGTAATACCGTCGGCACCTCCTAACTCTGCCAGGATAGCCGCCGCCACAGGTTCTGGCTCTTGGGCCTTCCTGGCCTCCCTCACTGTAGCCACATGGTCTATATTCACCCCCAGTTTCACTGCCATCTCACTCCCCTCCTAAGCTCTTAGATAGGATAGCGCTCAGACGATCCAGAATAGAGGCGATAAGGCTCTGATCTTCTCCCTCTACCATGATCCTCACCTTAGGTTCCGTCCCTGAATACCTCATTACTACCCGTCCCTTTCCATTCAAAATCTCTTTGGCCCTTTCCAACTCCCTCTGAACCTCGGGCAATGACTCCAAAGCCGGGGTCCTGGCCACGGGCAGGCTCCTCTGAATCTGGGGGAGCCTAATCACCTCCTGAGCCAAGAGGGAAAGTGGTTTGTCCCTCTTAATCATCACCTTGAGAACCTGCAAGGCTGTAATAATACCATCACCGGTGAAAGAGTGGTCCCTGAAGATCACGTGGCCTGACGCCTCTCCTCCCAAAGAGTAACCGCCCTTCTCCATCTCCTCAAAAACATGCCGATCCCCCACAGCCGTCCTCACCACCCGTCCCTGATAGGGAGCCAATGTAAACTCCAGTCCCATGTTGGACATGACGGTAGCCACCACTGTCTTCTGGGGCAAAATCCCAGATTGGAGCAGATCCACACCGCATATGGAAAGCACGTAGTCCCCATCTAATATGTGGCCCTCCTCATCGGCCAAGATAGCCCTGTCGCCATCACCATCAAAGGCCACACCAAAATGGGCTCCCTCCTCTACTACCCTCTGAGCCATGATTTGGGGTTGGATAGCTCCACATTCCCTGTTTATATTGGTGCCATCGGGAGCGTTATTCATAACAACCAGTTGGGCCCCCAGCTCAGAGAAGACATCTGGAGCTACCTTGTAGGTAGCCCCATGAGCACAATCCAACACTACCTTTATCCCATCCAAAGAAAAACCCGGGGGGAAGGTTCTCTTTAAATAGACTATATATCGCCCCAAGGCGTCCACCACCCGATAAGCCTTCCCTATCTGGGTAGCCGTGGGTCTTATGTGATCTATCTTACCCGACATCACCAAATCTTCCAGCCTCTCTTCCAACTCATCAGATAGCTTCATCCCTTCCCCATTGAAGACCTTTATTCCATTGTCCTGATAAAGGTTATGGGAAGCCGATATGACCACTCCAGCATCAGCCCTCATATCCCTGGTAATAAAACCGATCCCTGGAGTGGGAAGGGGCCCCAAAAGAATGGCATCTGAGCCCATAGAGCATATACCTGCCACTAAAGCCGCCTCCAACATGTACCCCGATAGACGGGTATCCTTCCCAATAACGATGCGCCCCTTTGATGAATTGCGGAAGAGGAATCCTATGGCCCTGCCCACCCGAAGGGCTGTCTCCACCGTCATGGGCTCCACGTTGGCCACTCCTCTAATACCATCGGTCCCAAAGATGCGTTTCACGGAGCCTTTCCCCCCTTTTCCCGCACCTTAACGATCACCTTCACCCTGTCAGGAAAGAGATACATGCCCTTCCCTGGGGACATTAATTCTACCGTTTTCTTCAAAGGTTTTCCAGGCATAACATCCCCCTTGGAAAAGCGAAGGCTCTGGGTCTTGACCTCTTTCACCCTCTTCACCTTGGATTTTATCCCCTGTATGGTGGCCTTAGAAGGCTCTAAGATCACTTCCCATGAAGGATCCATGCCCCGAGCACTCAGAATTATAGGCACCTTCTTCTCTACCACCTCTTCAGCAATAACCTTTAAAGACGATGGATTGATCCGGGTGACAACCAACTCTTTGGGAAGGATAACCTGTTCCCTGGTGATGAGAAAAATGTTCTTCCCCTCTTTAAGACGAGAGAGATCCAAGACCACCTTGATCCTTCCTGGTTTAATGCTATTGAGAACCCGGCTGCTCCCTCGAACCCTCAAAGTGATAAAGGGGGGCACCTCGTTGATGATCTCCATATTGGCAGGAATATTGGTCAGCTCCAAAGGCACCGTAAAACCCATCTCCGACTTCTCCTGACCAGTAACATACACCCAAAGGAGAACAGCCAAAAGGAGAGAGAGAATCTTCTCCAGCCAGTGCTTAGTAAGAAAATCGGGCAAGAAACCCTCCAAAAATCCTAAGATTTTTGGGAAAACACTTTTCCCTCTGGTGTTTTTGAAATATAGGAAAGGGCTTCCAGTTTCAAGAGAAGCGAATCTGATTAGTTGACACAAAAGGAAAGAGCTCAGTATACTTTATTGTTATTATCACATTCTGGAGGTCTCCATGAAGGTGATCCTAAAGGTAGACGTAGAGGGGATAGGCTCCGCCGGAACTGTAGCAGATGTGTCCCCAGGATATGCCAGGAACTATCTCATCCCAAAGGGCCTCGTCTTGGCCGCTACATCCAGGAATGTTAAGACCTTAGAGAAGCAAAAGGCGGAGATCATGAAGAAGGTGGATAAAGAGAAGAAGCGGGTGGAAGCCTTGGGTCAACGCTTAGCCCAAACTCGAGTGGTGGTGGCCAAACAGGCCGGCGAGAAAGGGAAGCTTTTCGGCTCCGTTACAACAAAAGACATTGCCGAGGCTTTAGCCCAGGAGGGGATAGAAGTAGACAAGAAAAAAATAGTCATAGAGGAACCCATCAAAACCCTGGGCTCCTATCAGGTAAAGGCGAAACTTCCTCTCAAGGTGGAATCCCAATTCCAGGTGGATGTAATAGAGGCTGAATGATGATGAAAGGCAGTACCACCCAGGATATACACCTCCCCCCCCAAAACGTGGAGGCGGAGCAAAGCGTCCTGGGTTCTATTCTCTTAGACAACAATGCCTTCCTAAGGGTCCTGGAGAATATTGCCCCTGAAGATTTCTACAAGAGGGAGCACCAACTCATCTTCTCTGCCATGTTGGACCTCTTCCGCAGGGGGGAACCCGTAGATCTCGTCACTATAAGCGATATTCTAACCCAAAAGGGAGATCTGGATGCTGCTGGAGGCATAGAATACCTCATGGAGTTGACAGAGACTGTCCCCAGCTCCGCCCATGCCCCCCACTACGCCAAGATCGTTAGAGAAAAGGCTCTCTTGCGCCAGCTCATCTCCGCAGCGAACGACATCATTGGTCTCTGCTACGACGGGAAGCTGGAAGGAGAAGAGGTGCTAGATGAGGCAGAAAGGCGGGTATTCTCCGTCTCAGACAGAAAAGTGAAGGAGGACTTCATCAGCTCCCAGGAACTGGTAAGGGAATCTGTGAAAATCTTGGAGATCCTCTCCCAACGCCGCAAGGCTGTAACTGGCATCTCTACAGGATTCGATGAATTCGACCGCCTCACTTCAGGATTCCAACCTTCTGACCTCATCATCATCGCCGCTAGGCCCAGCATGGGGAAAACGGCTTTAGCCCTAAATATCGCCCAAAACGTGGCCTTGAAGGAAGAGAAAACGGTAGCTCTCTTTTCCTTAGAGATGTCCAAGGAGCAACTGGCCTTTCGTATGCTTTCCAGTCTGGCCAAGGTCCCATCCCACAAACTCAGAACCGGCATCCTATCCAAGGAGGACTGGAAGCGGGTGATCCGAGCAGCCGACAAGCTATCCCAGGCCAACATCTACGTGGACGACACCCCCGCCATTTCTGTCTTAGAAGTCCGGGCAAAATCCCGGAGGCTCCAATCCGACCACGGCCTGGATCTCATCATCATAGACTACCTTCAGCTCATGAAAGGCAAAAGCAAACCAGAAAGCCGCCAACAGGAAATATCCGAGATCTCCCGATCCCTGAAAGCCTTAGCCAAGGAGCTGAACACCCCTGTTGTAGCCTTATCCCAGCTCTCAAGGGCCGTAGAGGCCCGTCAGGAGAAAAGACCCCAGCTCTCAGACCTCCGAGAGTCAGGGGCCATAGAACAGGATGGAGATCTCATCGTCTTCATCTATCGTCCCGAAGTCTACCATCCCACCAAACCTGAACATCAAGGCTACGCAGAGATCATCATAGGAAAACAGAGAAACGGCCCCACGGGTACATTTAAGCTTACTTTCCTCAAAGAATACACCACCTTCGAGGTGTATGCCGATGAATAAAATAAACACAAAAACCCATCTCATATGGCTCTTAGTGCTCCTTACACCATCCATCCTCAAAGGGGCTTCCCTCCTGGATAGACTCAAGGAGTCATACAGCAAGATCCATTCCATCCAGGCTGATTTCACCCAAGAGACCACTTTGGGAGTGAAGAAGAAGATGACCTACAAGGGTAAGGTATACATTGTGCCGGGTAAGAGCCTATGGGACTATCAGACCCCCCAGCCTCAACTGGTGTGGACCCAAGGAGACACCTTCGTGCTCTACGATCCTACAAACAAAGAAGCTGTTAAAGGTTCTTTAGACAAAGAAGCCATCGTAACCCGGGGACCCTTTTTTTCCATAGTAAATCAAATCCAGAAATACTACAACGTGGAAGAGGGGAAAGAGGATACGCCCCTTCTTATCCTCACCCCCAAGAACACCCACAGTCCTATCCAGAAGGTAACCATATATTTCAACCCCAAAACCCTTCTTATAGAAAAGGTTGAAACCTTAGACTCCTTAGGAAACCTGAACACCGTCTCCTTCCAAAACATCCAGGTGAACACGACCATACCCTCCAAGACCTTCCAGATCAGCCTCCCCCCTGATGTAAAGATTTCCCAACCTTGATGAGCATGTGGGAAGAAGCCGGATTGACCCCCCGCATCCTGGCCTTCATCCTGGACCTACTCTTATTAGGGGTGCTGAAAGAGGTCTCTTCCCTTGTCTGGCCTGCCAATGTTTCCTACCCATGGTTAGGGGTAGCCATCCTCTACTTCACATTTTGGACAGGGTATACCGGCCAAACCTTAGGGAAATGGGCCTTAAGGCTTAGGGTAACAGATCCCTTGGGATTCTCCATAGGCTACACCAGGGCCTTTCTGAGAACTCTGGGGTACCTCCTGGACGCCCTCCCCATAGGATTAGGCTTCCTATGGATTATAGGGGACAGGGAGAAAAGGGGATGGCACGATCTTATGGCGGGAACCCGGGTCTATAAAACCTGAAAGGGGCACTGGGGCTTATGAAGAGACAAGAAGAGGTAAAAACCGCCCCCCTATCATGGAACCTAACGGATCTCCCCTTAACCCAGATAGAAGCAGGGGTGATAGTCATAGGCATTGCCCAGCCCTTTTCCCAGCGAGGGATTTTAGGATACATCAATCATACCTTGAATTTCATCCTGGACCGGAGAGAGGAGGAAATAAGAGGGATTAGGGGAGAGCGGATTCTCATTTCCACCCAAGGTCAATGGAAATCCCCCTGGATCCTTCTTTACGGATTGGGCCCTGAAGAGGAACTGTCACCCGATATCATCGTCCAAGAGCTAAAGAGTCTCCGAAACGATCTAAATAACCTGGGCCTGGGTAAAACGGCCTATCTCTTACCAGGTTACGATCCTTACAGATGGGGAAGCCCCATCCAAGCCGCCCGCTCTCTGGCAGAAACCATGCCTCCCGGCCTTGTAGTCCATCCCAGAAAGGAGGTCCTGCAAAGCATCCGAGGGGTATTTAAAGAACACATTCCGGTTCAACCCCCACCACAAGCCACCAAACCAGTTAAAAAAGCCATCACCAAACCCCGTCCCCCAAAACCTGTAAGAAAAGAAGAGGGACCTATACCACCGCCACCTGTC
>WFSI01000027.1 GCA_015486105.1 Aquificota bacterium
AGGTAGAGAGGATCATACTCACCCACGCCCACTTAGACCATCTCGGAGGGCTGGGAGAAATCCTCAGCCTCTGGACCCCCCAGATCATCATCCATCAGGGAGAGCTGGAGAGCCGCTTGCCAGGGGACATCACCCTCAGGGAAGGCTTCCAGAAAATGGGTATAAAAGAGATCTGGGAACTCAAAGGGAACGAGGACATTCCCCTCTCCGACAGGACCCTCAGGGTACTTTACACCCCAGGCCATACACCAGGCTCCATAAGCCTTTACGACCCTGGAAAGGGTGTGCTCTTTTCAGGGGATACAGCCTTTCCCATGATAGGAAAAGAGATTCTACTTCCGGCCCCCGATCCCCAGGGAGGGAATATTCAAGAACTGGCCGAGTCGGTGCGGATCCTGGTGCATCTGGACCTCAAAGCTATCCTCCCCGGCCACCTCTTTCCCGTATGGGAAAAGGCCAAAGAGCACCTAAAGAGAACCTACTTCGAACTCCAGATCCAGATCCAGGGCAGGGAGGATATGGCCCTCATAAATACAGGCATCCTTTCGGCAGACCTGGGGGAGTTGGAAGAGGCCATTAGCCTCTTCGATCAGGTCCTAAACAAGGCCCCCAACCACCCCGGGGCCTGTTTCACCAAGGGCCTGGCCCTTTATCAGCAGGGAAAGTTCAAGGAGGCCATAGATCTATTCGACAGGGCTTTAGAAGCAGCTCCCAACTTCCAAGAGGCCCAGCAGGCCAGGAGAATGGCAGCCATCGCCCTCACCGGCAGGGAAGGGTAGAGGAACCCCTTTTTTAGAAAAAATCCCAGGGTAGATCCAGGCTAATGCCCCCTCCCATACCATTTTACACCTCTTGTTGAAATTTCCAGAACATTATTATTTTTATGTCATCCAATAAAACCGCAGTATCCTTACTATTTCTTAAAATGAAATAGAGCCAACGGTTTATTACTTCCTTTCTTGAAAGGACACCCATTATCCCAAGGTAGAAAGGATAAAAGGCAAAAGTCCCAGTTGTTACCTCCTGATTTTCAAATCGCCTTCCCTGGGATTCCTTCCATGAAAAGGGCCTCAACGCCCCTTAGACCCCAAAGAGCGAAAATTAGGTTTTACTCCCATTACAAATAGTTTACCATTATCCTGAATAACCCTATTGACAAAAAGAATAAAGTTTTTTACTTTCAAGACTACCTGGGGGTTTTGTCCAAAGACTTTGCCACGAAAGGGGGTGATAGATGACTTGCCCAGGAAAGGCCTTTATGGAGGGTTTTAGAGAGAGGATCAGGAAACATCATTACAATGTAGGGAGGTAGAAGATGGCAGAGGAAATAAAGCTTAGACTCCCACCCCAAGCAGAATACAGGCACAGGCCCAGGAAGGTGCAGGAGGTCAAGGAAATTGAGATCAACAGCAGGGAAGACACCCTGGATATCAACCATCCCGATGTGAGGCCCTGGCCTGTTACACCTGCTCCTTCGCCGGACTGGGTGATGGAACATCTCTATAAGCCCAGACATGCTGAGGAGTTTGGGAAGTGGTGCGAGGACAACCTGCGTATGGACTATAACTTCCTGAAACCCGAAGCCCTTCAGGGGTACAGGGTACTGGAAGTAGGTACATGGAAGGAGAGCGGTCCCTTTGCCTGCTCACTGTTGGCGGAGTTAGGGGCCGAGGTGATCAAGGTGGAACCCCCAGGGGGTGATCCACTGAGGCAACTCACCCCCTTCGGCAGGGAGGAGTACATGCTGGAGGACGCCTACACCGGTGAAAAGTGTGGCTTGGCCTTCATCCACGAGTGCCGCAATAAGTACTCCATCACCCTGGATCTTGATACGGAAGAAGGCCAGGAGATGTTCAAGGGTCTGGCCCGTAGCGCGGACGCCATTGTCGAGTACTATCCCCCGGGCTACATGGACGAGCGGGGACTGAGCTACAGGTACCTGTCCAAGATCAATCCCGGTTTGGTCTATGCCTGGACAGGTGAAGTAGGCCAGTGGGGACCCATGAAAGACGAGGTCTCCAAGTTTGGTCAGCCCATGCTGGATCCCTTTGGCATGGTGGCCTGCTCCTGGGTCCACAACACGGGATTCCCCCCTGACCTGCTGCCCAGGGAGAAAGGAGGCAACCCCACCAGATCCGGCCCCTGGTTCGCCGACTTCACCGCAGGGGAACAAACAGCTGTGAGCGTGCTGGCAGCTTGGTATTGGAGGGACGAGTTCTCTGGAGAAGGACAGTTCATAGAGGTCACCTCATCCGAGGCCCTTATGGACATCCTGGACTTCGACATTACCTGGTACGGTTTCAACGCCAGTATCAAGGCCAGGACCGGTTCCTGGGATCCCAACCTGAACCAGTATGCCTGGAACCCCTGCAGGGACGGATACATGATGATCGGTGGTCAGACGGACAGGCTCTGGTACAGAATCGGCATGTGCATCGAGAGGGACTATCCCGAGTTTGGCCGTCTCATCGGCGAGGACCCCTTGCTCAAGGAGATGGGGGCCAGAAACGCCTTAGAGGCCCTTACCAAGACCTACACCCTCACCACCAGGTGGCTCAGAAACATCTGTCGTTACGAGGCGGAGCAGAAGCTCTTAGAGTACGAGGTGGCAGCGGGGCCCGTGCTCTTTATTGACGAGGTCTCCGAGTTCCCCCACTTCAAGTACCGCCCCTGGGTGAACACCATTGACGATGAGCACTATGGCACCCTCCTCTACTCCTTCCCGCCCGACGGTTTCCAGATGAGGACCCCCGCCAGGGTAAAATGGCTGGGCAGGCCCCTGGGCAAGGACAACTACGAAATCTACATGAAGTACCTGGGCATAGATCAGTGGAAACTGAGAGAACTTGAGGAGAAGGGGGTAGTGTGATGTTGATCAAACAGGGAAAAAAGGAACTGGATAAGAAGTTTGAGAGAATACCATTGGAGGATCAGCCGGGGCCCCAGAGCCAGGAAGAGTTAGAAGAGATGAAGATGCCCTACGAGGAGTACTGCCGCAAGGCCTTCGATGTGGGAAACGAGTTTGTCAAGCCCACAGCCCTCAAGGGTATCCGGTGGCTCAGCACCACTATGTACATCTTCACCCCCCACTCCGTCACCAACTTGGCCGAGCTGGGGGCCGACGTGATCAAGATTGAGATGCCCCGAATGGGAGATCCCATGCGCCATACCTCTCCCTTTAATGAGGCGTATGTGTATCCCCTCCACGACACGAGACCCATGACGGGAACTGGGGTGGCCTGCTTTAACGCCAATGTGAACGAGTACTACATCTCCATGGACTACCACCGGGAGGAGATCAAAGAGGCCTTCTACACCCTGGTAAAAATGTCCGACGGCTTGACCCAGTGCTACAGGCCTGGGACATTCGACAGGTGGAAGCAGAGCTACAGGTACCTTCAGGAGATCAACCCCAGGTTCATCTCCGTGTGGGGTGGAGGCTTCGGCTATGGACCCAAGGTATGGGGAGGCTCCTACGACATCCTGGGCCAGGCCCACGCCGGGCTGGCCAGCATCACCGGTTTCCACGAGGACTTTGGGGGCCATACCACCAAGAGCACCAACTGGAATATCGACTGGTACTCGGGCACCCAGATCACCGTGGCCATCCTGGCCGCTCTACTGTGGAGGAGAAAGACCAACCTGGGCACCAAGATCGAGTTTTCCCAGGTCCAGGCCTCTACCAGGTGCCTGGAATACGCCGCTCCGCTGTACGGCAGGTTCGGCATAGTCCGCCAGCGCTGGGGCAACTGGGACACCCAGCTCTGTGTCCACGGCATCATTATATGCGGCAAGTCCGACTTCCCCAACGACAAGAACCCCCAGCTCAGGGAAGAGGCCAGGTATGTGATGGTGAGCGCCTTCAACGACCCCGATTTCAAGGAGCTGTGCAACGTGATCAAGCGCCCCGACCTGTACACCAAGTACCAGAACCACAAGAACAGGGTAGAGGCCGAGGCTCAGGTGGAGATCTACCACGAGCTGGAAAAGTGGGCCGCCGACAAGACCCGCTCCGAGGTAGCAAAGATACTGAAGGACGCTGGACTCTTGGCCATGCCCGTGCTCAACGACAAGGAGGTTTACGAGTCCGAGCACTACAGGCAGAGGGGCACCGTTCGGTGGCAGGCCGATCCCTGGTACGGCGATGCCGTGGTCCACAGCACCTATAGTTGCGGCCTCATGTCCAAGACCCCCAGGAGAAAGATGTGGGATCTTAGGCCTGTGGGCGGCGACAACGTGAAGATCTACCATGAGCTCCTGGGCCTCCCCATGGAAACCATCAAAGAATGGTACGAAAAGACCATCATATAGGGGGAAGAGGCGATGTGTGATATAATCTGGTGCAAAGAGAAGAAGGCAGACGGTACGGTGTGCAACACCGTTAATTACCTGGACCCCTTCAACTTCTGGAACTGGGAAGGGACCATAGCCTGCGCCGAGTGCGGTACCGTTTACTACATCCACATGATCCAGGGTTGGATGTACAGAGGCCCCGAAAAACAGCCCCCCGGCACCAAACCCGACATCCTTCCTGTCTACGCCGACAAGCCCCTGGAGGGTTATGTCAGGTACAGACCAGGGGTGGAGGGCAGGACCAGACCTTATCTTTGTCTACCCAGGGACATCTATCTGGGGGTGCCCGATCCCAGGAGGTTCAGCATCAGGGGGTACCCCGTGAGGGGATGGCCTAACCAGCCTCCATCCACAGGAATAGCGGGGTCTGCTGGTTTCAAGTGGGAGATCGAAAAGCTCTCTCCCGAGGTGTGGGAGGAGTTTCTGGAGAAGAAGAAGAAAGGCGAGGCCAGGGACTGGTAAAAAGGAGGGAATAACATGGGATTAGATAAGAGCTTTTTGGAAAAACCCGTAAGCGAGATGACCCCAGACGAGTACCGGCTCATGATATTAGAGCCGGAAAAGGATACCGATCATATCTGCTGGAACTGCCGGTACTTCAAACCTGTGATCAAGAACTCCAACTTTCCTCCGGCGGATATCATCGGCTGGTGCAAGAAGATTCACTGGCCCTTCTTCTGGTGTGTGCCCGAGCACAGGATCGTGAAGAAGTGCTATGCCTATGAACCCATAAAGTAAGGGAAGGGGCATGGACGAAGACGTCAAGAGGGAACTGGACTCGCTGAGAACCATGGTGCTGGCATGGAAGGAGAGCTATGTAAAGCTGGCGGGGGAAGAAGGAGGAGGTGAATACCTGGTAAAGGAGTACAGCGCCGAGATAGACGAGTTTGTTTTCCCCTATGTCTACAAGATCATGAAGCTGGGGGGTATGGAACTATGGGAACTCCAGGATTTCATGAACTTCTGCCAGCACCAAACCCAGGAGCTTCGCGAGGCCTTAATGGAAATGGAGGTTATATCGGAAAAGGAGGAAAGCGATGCCAGAAAGGTATAGAGTGAATTTATGCGGGTTTGATCCCATGCTCGTCAGGGGCTATGTGACAACAGGGGCCAGGGCTATCTGGTGGTACCTGAGCAACGAGACCTTCGACGAGTACAAGCCCCTGCCAAACCAAAAGGTAGAAGGTAAACTGCTGGCCGTTTATGACTGGGGCGGGGAGAAGCTGGCAGAGCCCAACGAGCAGTTTGAGTGGACCACCACCAAGGAGTCGGGCTATGCCGTGCTGGTTCCCCCCGAGGCCATTATCAAATACGAGCTCACCGCCTGGAAGTACCTGGAACTCATTGTGGAAAGAATAAACGAGCAGGACATATACCCTGGTGAGGAGAAGGCCTTTAAGCTTTGGCCCTTCGAGACCATGGGCAAGGTCCATCCCTATAGGCTGGACTACATACCGCCCATAGAGTGAACTCGGCTAATTGACATTGATGTCTCCCCCTCCTATATGGAGGGGGAGCATTTTTATGGATACCCCAACAGCGAGGAGAGAGACATTACTATGGAAAAACAAGAGCTACAGGAAGGTAACTGGAATCCCCTTTCTGCCATTCTAAATGTGTCCCATCCTTTCTTTGACAAGTGCCTATTCTTAGAAGGATACGACATATCATCCAACATTTACGCGGTAGTGGGAGACTACCTGACTATCATAGACCCAGGCAACGATTACACGGCCTTCGTTCAGCTCTTTGAGCTGGGATACGAACCCACGGATATAAAGAAAATCGTTATCACCCATGGGCACTTTGAACACGCCATGGGCACCTTGGAACTCTTCAGATACCCCAGCATAAAAGACAAGCCCAACATAGAGATCATCATGAGTGAATCAGGACCTGAATCCTTCAGAAATCTGGTGACGGAGTTCGGCTGCACCTTAACCGATGTTAAAAACGGGGACATCCTGGACTTAGGGGGATTTGAGCTGAGGGTGGTCCATACCCCCGGCCACACCATAGACAGTCTATGCTTCTACCACAACCCTACCAAATCCATTTTCACAGGGGATACGGTGATTCCCTATGCTGTACCCTCTCCCGACGAGATAGCAGGGGGAAGGGCAGACTACTACCTTCTCTCCCTGAAGATCCTCCTTGGCATGGAGATAGATCACCTTCTACCCGGCCATGGCATGCCTGTAGCCAAGGAAGGAAAACGGGTCATCGAAGGGTCCTATGCAGGGGCCATCAAACAGATCATCGGCCTCGGCACCCCCTGGATTGAGGGGGCAAGTCAATTGGCCAAGAAAGGGTATCTGGAAGAGGCTGCCTTCTGCTGTGACATGGAGTTGAAGGAAGATACCAAGAACCTAAAGGCATTAGAATTGAAGGCATCTTGCATGAGTGACATGGGAAGATTTGAAGAGGCATACGGGATCTTTGACAGACTCAGCAAAGAGATAGGGGACTACACCTTTGCCATCCTGGGCAAAGGGTACTCCCTCATGGGCATGGGAAAATATAAAGAGGCCATGGTCTTTTTCAACAAAATACTGAAAAAGAACCCTGCCAACAAAACCGCCAAGATGTACAAGGGCATGGCCCTGTACCTATCCGGGAAAAAAGAGGAGGCATTGAAGATAAAAGACTTCAAAACCGAACTTGTGGACAGGTTCAGAAAAGAGATGGAAAAGAGAAGCAAGGCGTCACAAGGGAGGGAAGAAAGGTGACACCTCGGTTTGAAAAAATCGAGCTCTACTACAGCAGCTCTGTCACCCCCGATAAAAGGTATCCTTGCCACATCGAAGAGGCCCTAAAGGACATAGAACTCCTGGCCAACAAAGGGTTAGACGCCAGAGCCATCAATGTGGAAGAGCTAAGGGATGTATTTAGGGCTTACCACAAGGCCCTTTCAGGTCCCGATCCTGACGAAAAATCCCTTTTTTCCCAGGTGAAAGGGAACTACAGAGAGATCTTCGGCAGAACCATTCCCGCTCTTTTGTGCTATGCCAAGGCCAATGACCGGGCACCCAAGAAGGTCTTTCCCAAAGAAGGGGATAGGGGAATCGTCAGCATCAATGAGGCCTTAAAAAAGATGGTAAGAGAGATAGGCGCTTCCCGAGGCTCAAGTCTCTAAAAGAACCAAACTTTTCCTCCATTCTTCAAAATAAGGACTAAGGGCCTTTTCCCTATCACAGTGCTCGAGCCCCCTTTTGGCAGTCTCCATGAGGACATGGGTGAAAACGACCCATTTCTTTGCCACTTCACCTATTAAGGTCCCCCGCATATAACGGAACTCCACCGTGCCCCTGAACCAGTAGGAATGAAGATTTAGACCATGGTACCGGGTCTCGTTGTATCGGACCTTGTCAGGAGAATTCTCCTCCTGGGCATACCAAAGTTCCTGAAGGCAATGGGTATCTTCACACTCTTCCTCAGAGCATCTATTAACCAGTTCCAAGAGTTTTGGTGAAAGGGGGCGGCAGGCCCTCTTCACCCTCTTCTCGTTATTGGGGATGGCTTTGAATATGAGTGGTTCCCACACGCCCATGAGTTCCAAAAGGTTCCTCAACTCCCTACAGCCAAAGTCCGACGCATCATGATGGACATGAAAGCCGCAGGTGCCATTGACCGTGGCACCTTGATCCCTGATGATTTCCAAGGCCTTCTCCAAATCTCTTAAACCCTCAAGACCCCTGAGGTGGGGACTCACCACCTCTACAGCCCCCCTTCCCCGAACAGAGTGTTCCTCTTCCAACCTCCACGTATCCTCCCTGTTGCCCATGGGAAGACCCGCCTGGTTGAAAGCCTCTTTAAGGCTATCGGGAAGGCGATAGGGCGGCACCACACCGCTATCAATGGGGAGAAAGTACCCATACCACAGGTGATTTACCTCTATCTCTACCCCAAAAGACCTACCTGTCAGATAAAACCTCATAAAGGGTTTTTAATAGCACCATCGGTTATCACCTTCAACTCGCCTGGCTGAAAGGCCT
Organism: Aquificota bacterium; assembly: GCA_015486105.1. Taxonomy (GTDB): domain Bacteria; phylum Thermosulfidibacterota; class Thermosulfidibacteria; order Thermosulfidibacterales; family B14-G1; genus WFSI01. The sequence goes on from WFSI01000027.1 coordinate 8,349, forward strand.
GCCAGGCTTCCTCACGAAAGAGAGGAGTAGATGAAACCATGACCACAGGGTTGGGTGTCTCCTCTTGGCGCCAGAACAGCAAACGATGACCGCCATAGAAGGCAAAAAGAAAGGAGGGGTTAGCAAGGATGAAGTTGAACTTACCCCTGTAAAACACCACTTCGCAAATCATTTCCACCATCCAAGAGATCAAGTCCCCCACAGGGGGCCTTAGCTCCTGGAATTGGTGCCACAGGCCATTGAGCAGCCAGCAGAAGAGATGCTCCGTGTCTGACTCTCCCACGGGCTGAAAGCGTTGAGACCCTGCCAGGCTCCACTGGGTGATTCCCCCTACCTCTCCATGGTGGGCAAAGACCCACGGCATTCCCCAGAGTTCCCTCACAAAGGGATGGGTATTAGCCAGGGTCACCTTCCCCTTTGTAGCCCTCCTCACATGAAGAACCGCCAGATGGCTCTTCAGCTCCACCCTGTCCAGGATAGCCCTGAGAAGAGGGCTGTCTCTGGCAGGCTCTCGACCTTTGAATAAAAGACACTCTTTGTCCACAAAATAGGCTATACCCCAGCCATCCTTATTGAAATTGTCTGGAATGAGGGGGCAGAAAAAATAGGCCATAAAGGTTCTCAGGGAAAGGGGGTAGCGGGCCGACAGGGCAGCCATACGGCACATCTTTATGCCTCCTCTTTGAAAGAAGATACCACCCTTTCCCCTACCCATTCAAGGTCTTCAGAAAGACCTTTATCCTCTGGGCCAGGGAGGGTGTGACCCCCCTCAGAGAGGAGAGTTCTTCCTCGGAAGCCTTAGCCACCGCCTCCACACTGCCAAAGGTTTCGAGCAAGCGCTCCCGCCTCCTGGGACCCACCCCGGGGATCTCCTCCAAAAGGGAAGAGAGCTGGCCCTTCTTCCGAAGTCTCCTATGATGGGAGATGCCGAAACGGTGGGCCTCATCCCTCATCCGCTGGAGGAGATGAGTCACAGGGCTGGAAGGTTCCAGAACCAGGGGCTCGGTCTCTCCAGGGAAATAGACCCTCTCAAACCTCTGCTCTCGCTCTTTGGCCAGTGCTCTCACCTCCACCCCTTCCACATCCTTCTCCTTGAGCACCCTCAACGCCGTTTCCAGATGGCCTTTACCTCCATCTATAACCATGAGCTGGGGCAACTCCCACTCCCTGTGGTTCAGGCGTCGGGCCAGGGTCTCCCCCATCATGGCGTAATCGTCTATGCCTTCTACGGTTCTGATAGTGAAATGGCGGTACCCCTCCCTGGCCGGTTCACCGTCCAGAAAGGTGACCATGGAACCCACAGCCTCCCTGCCCGTGAGATTGGAAACATCATAGGTCTCAATCCGCCGGGGCACTTGACAGAGGCAAAGGAGACGGGCCAGATCCTCCAGGAGGGCCTTCGCCCTCTCCCTCAGGACCCTACACTCCTCCATGAACTGCTCCAGCTTCTCCCAGGCCAAGGACAAAAGGATCCTCTCTTCCCCCCTTCCTTGGGTAATCCTAATCCTCTTTCCACCAAGATGAGTAAGCCACCCCTGGAGATCAGCCTTGGCGGTATGGGGAGGAACCAGCACCACCTTGGAAGGGATCTCCTTTCCCCTGTAATACTCCCTGAAAAAGGCCTCCATCCCCTCCTGGGGCTCCAAGGCAAAACCCTTCTCCCCCAGAAGCATCCCCCTTCGAACCACCAGGAGAAAGAGGTAAAGACTCCCCCCTTCCTCTCTCCACACAATGAAATCCAGGTCCCTCTCCCGAGGAAGAAGGACCCTCTGACGCTCCATAATCCTTTTCAGCGCAAAGATCTGATCCCGTACCCGGGCTGCATCCTCAAAACGCAGGCCCTGGGAGAAACTCTCCATACGTGCCTCAAGCTCCTTGAGGACCTCCTGGCCCTTCCCATCCAACACCCGCCTCACCCCCTTTACCAAGGAGGCATACTCCCCCTGGTCTATGGGATGGGCACAGGGCCCCAAGCATCGGCCCATCTGGAAGTTGAGACAAGGCCGAACCCTCTTCTTCAAAGGGCCTCTGCACTGCCTCAATGGAAAGATCTTGTTGATAAGACCCATGGTCTCCCTCACAGCCCAGGCAGGGACATAGGGGCCGTAGTAGAGGGAACCATCATCCCGGGGCCGCCTCACCAGTTCCAAATAGGGATATGGATCCGAAAGAACCAGACAAAGGTAAGGATAGCGTTTATCATCTTTAAGCATCACATTGTAAGGAGGACGACGGGCCTTGATAAGATTGGACTCCAAGATAAAGGCCTCTAAGTCTGATGCCGTCTCCATCCACTCCACCATCACCGCCCGAGAGACCATGTGACGGATCTTAGGGGTAATGTGATTCAGCTGCAGGTAAGATTTGAGGCGGGAGCGAAGATCTTTGGCTTTCCCCACGTACAGAACCCGACCCTGGGCGTCCTTAAAGATGTAAACCCCCGTGGTAACAGGGGCCCCCTCGATAGAAGCCACCAGCCGTGGCAACGGAGAAAACCCCTTCATCCGCCTCCTCCTTGAGTATCAGAAAGAATAAGCGGGAAAGAAGAAAAATCCAGACGGCGGGAACGCGACGGCCCTACACCACCCTTATCTTCCCATCCCCCTTCACCACCTGACCGACACAAGGCCAAGGAAACCCTTGGGCCTTATCAGAGGGCAGGGCTATAAGGAGACCCCCTGAAGTCTGCGGGTCGTAAAGGAAAACCTCCAAATCCTTAGGGTCCCTTGCCATCTCCACGCACTCACTGAAACACGCCTGGTTATCATAAGCCATGGCAGGGATGAGACCCATAGTGGCATACTCCAAAGCCTCCTCCACAATGGGCAACCTGTCCAGCTCTAACTCCAGGGTAACCCCACTGGCCCGGGCCATCTCCAATCCATGGCCCACCAAGCCGAATCCTGTTACATCGGTACAGCTATGGACTTCCCTCTCCCTCATCTGGTGGGAGGCCTCACGGTTTAGAGTGGCCATGATAGCTCCCACCTTCTCCTCCACAAGAGGATCCGCCAGCCCCCCCTTAATGGCTGTGGCCACTATACCCAGGCCCAGGGGCTTGGTGAGAAAGAGAAGATCCCCCACCCTGGCACCGGAGTTTGTCACCACCCCATCTGGATGTACCACCCCCGTGACACAGAGGCCGTACTTCAGCTCTAAATCGTCCACCGAATGCCCCCCTATCAACAAGGCCCCTGCCTCCTTCACCTTGCTCAAGCCACCCTCCAAAATGGCCCGGAGCACACTTATATCAAGCTTGCAGGCAGGGAAACAGACCACATTTAGGGCTATAAGGGGATCACCCCCCATGGCATACACATCAGACAAGGCATTGGCAGCGGCAATCTGGCCGTAGAGAGAGGGGCTATCCACCACGGGGGTGATGAAATCCAGTGTCTGAATAAGGGCTAAATCCTCCCTAATCTTATAGACCCCAGCATCGTCCCCCGTAGCCAGACCCACCAGTAAATGGGGATCCTTGGGGAGATCCAGGGATTCCAGAGCCTGGGCCAGGTCCCCTGGCCCTATCTTAGCCCCTCACCCCGAAGCCCGAACGGTAGTGGTTAAGCGCTGCTCATCAGCCATCAAGCCTCCAACAATGAAGCGTTATTCCAGTCCGAGATGCTCAAGATCAGCTAAGTCCTGAAGCCGTCCAGATGCTTTTTTGCTATTTTTCAGACATTCTTGATCCACAAAGTCTACCTTAATACCCTCTATCTCCGCCTCCACTTTACGCTCATAGCAAGGAGCAAACTCTACCCCTGGAAGGGAGGTAAAGATGTCTATCCTACAAGGAGGGTACCCCAGTTGGATGATCTGATCCGGCTCCAGAAAGTCTTCCTCCTTCAATCCCAAGGAGGCAAAACCAAACTGTTCCAAAGCCCTGACCAGTTTCTTGGCGTTCTCCGGAAGAAGATCCAGCCAAATGTCCATATCTCCGGTAAACCTCGGATACCCGTGAAAAGCTACAGCATAGCCGCCCACTACAAGGTATCTCACCTTATGGTTGTTTAACAATCTTATAAACTCTTTGAAGTCTGGGGTCAGCACCGTACTTCCACCTGATAAACGCCTTCCTTATCTGCTCGAGAGCCTCCAAACGGTCAGTGTACGACCGTCCCTTCCAGAAGGCTGTGTCCCCTTTCCCAGCGGTTAATCGGACCTTTACAACCACTCTCTCTATGTTCTCTGCAGCAGGCATGACATCGGTCCTCCAAACCCGCTTAAATTATAGCCTATAGCCTTGAAAATGTCTAACCAATGCCTGTGCAACTGGGATTCATACCTTCACCACTAATCCCGCTCCCGTGAGATTTTCCACCGTATCGTACATGTTGGTGATGTGACCCACAGCCAGCTTGTCTTTGAGGTCGAAATAGTCCAAGCAGGTACCACAAGAATAGATCTCCACACCCTTATTCTCCAGCTCACACAAGACTTCTAACACAGGGGAGCCCTCCACGGTGAAGAAGACCCCTGTGTTCATGAAAAGGATCTTGGAGGGCCTACGAGTGGCCTCCCTCAGGGTAGAAACGAAGCCCTTCATCAAGAGACGGCCCAGCTCATCCTCCTCCCCCAGCTTGTCGGAGGTAATGAGGATGACAGGCCCCTCTTGGGCCTCCCCTGGTTCCTCCCGGGCCTGTGGTAACTCGCAGGTGAAACCTCTGACTATCCTCAACTCAAAGGCCCCGTCCTTCTCCACCACCTCCACGGTACATCCCATGCGCTGGGCAAAGCGTTTCACATTCTCCCGAGAGGCCACATTGTCCACCAAAACGGTAATAATTCCCTCCTCCACAGCCTCCAAGGCCTCCTTGGTCATAAGCACAGGCTGGGGACAGGCCAGTCCCCGAGCATCCACCACCCTATCCATGGTCTCTCCTCCTGGCAATAGTATCCAGAGCCTCCAGCACCCTCTCCACGTCACCCTCTGTGTTGAAAAGACCAAAGGCCACCCTCACCGTCCCGGTAGGGAAGGTACCCAAAGATTTATGAGCCGAAGGGGCACAGTGAAGGCCGGGCCTCACCATAATCCCAAAATCCCTGTCTAACACATAGCCCACATGGGCAGGGTCCTGGCCTTCCAGGTTAATGGAAACCACCGCCACCCTTTCTTCCCATCTTTCAGGACCGTAAAGGATGAGGCCGGGAATACCTTGAGCCCCTTTCCAGAAACTATTAAAAAGTCTCCCCTCATGGGCTCGGATCCTCTCCACTCCCTGCTCCAAAACAAACTCAACTCCCGCCCCGAGCCCCGCCAGACCCACCACATTAAGGGTACCGCCCTCATGGACATCGGGCCAGAAAAGGGGTTGCTCCTCACGCTCCGAATTGGACCCCGTTCCTCCCCTGATGAGGGGATCCAGCTCCAGACCGGGGGCCACATATAGTCCCCCCGTTCCCTGGGGTCCCAAAAGGCCCTTGTGTCCCGTGAAAGCCAAGAGAGATATATGCATAGCCTCCACATCCACATAGTAACAGCCCGCCGTCTGGGCCCCATCCACCAACAAGGGTACCCCTGCACCTTTGGCTATAGAGCCCACCTTCTCTAAGTCCACAAGGCTACCGGCCACATTGGAAGCGTGGTTTACCACCAGAACGGTTGTGTCCTCTTCTAAAGCCTGCCCCAGAGCCTCCAGATCCACCACACCCTGGGAATCGGCTGGAACCACCTTTACTTCTACCCCTCTGGTACCCTCCAGATGGCGCAAAGGCCTCATGACGGCGTTGTGCTCCATGGCCGTGGTCACCACCCGGTCCCCGGGCTTCAGGAAACCGTAGAAGGCCACGTTTATGGCTTCAGTAGCATTTTTGGTAAAGACTATGCGCTCGGGGGTGTCTATGTTGAAGAGGTGAGATAGGGCCTCCCGGGTGTTGAACAGAATCTCCGAGGCCTCATGGGAGAGGCGATGGCCCGAACGACCAGGGTTTCCTCCCACGTGGAAGAAGTAGTGCTCCATAGCTTCCCATACCTCCCGTGGCTTGGGAAAGCTGGTAGCCGCATTATCCAAATAAAAGATAACGTTAGTATCCATAGATCCCCTTCACCTCCACACCCCCCTCCTTCAAAACCTCCAAGGCCCTTTCTATCCCACTCTCATCTACCAACAGGGACATGCCACACTCAGAGCTATAACTCTTAGGCGTCGGAATCACCTCCAAAGGCACCCCCTCCTCTCTCAAAATCCTCTCTGCCTTAATCACAGTATGGGTGTTGATAAACGTCAAAAGCCTCCTGCCCATAACTTTAGACCTGGCCTTCTCCCTAAGAGTTGTCAAATTGAAATTTCCTATAGAAACGGACCTTTGTATTTCCTTTCCCTGGGCCTTATGATGAAGGCAACTGGAGAGGAGAGAAGGACACTGACAGAGGGTGAAGGCATTTTTCAAGGGCATGGTGAGAGGATTTCCCCCATCTTTCTGGAAGGAGAGGGGTGGTGTGTTTCGATCGCAGCCCATGTCTGAGCCGCCCAGGGAGGTAAGCCACGACTTATAAAATACTTGGGAACAGCACTCCACGTGGACATGCGGCGAATTCATGGGCAAGAGAGAACAGGGGTCCCCACAAAATCGATAGATTTTGTGGGACAAAAGAGAAATGCACCACCCTTTCACTTGCTTTCAAACAGACTTCCTTTAATTTTAATATGTTAACTAAAGCAATGGTCAGTTTCTGGGGGAAGTCCTGCATGGTGAAGGGCCAGGTCCGCAACCAGAGAGTAGAAGGAGACTGATGAAAGGTATCTATCTCCACATCCCCTTCTGTCGAAAGAAGTGCGACTACTGCGACTTCCCCTCTACAGCAGTATGGGATCAGGAACTCTTAGGAGATTACCTAAGGGCACTCCTCCAAGACTTGAAAGCCTCTCTACCCACATGGCAAGACTATACCATCTACCTGGGGGGAGGCACCCCTTCCATCCTGCCACCTGGCCTGCTGGAAAAGCTTTTCTCCACCCTTAAAGATCTACTGCCCCATCCCCTGGAATTCACTTTCGAAGCCAATCCCGAGTCCATCACCCGGGAGAAGCTGGAGGTTCTGGCCCAGGCAGGGGTAACCAGACTAAGCTTAGGAATCCAAAGCTTCAACGATAGGCATCTAAAGGTCTTAGGAAGGGTACACACAGCCAAAGAAGCCAGGGAAAAGGCAGAAATGGCCCGAGAATACTTCGATAACCTGAATCTGGACCTCATTTTCAGTATTCCCGGTCAGGACCTGAAAACACTGAAAAAGGATCTGGACACAACCCTATCACTGGCTCCTCAGCACATCTCCGCATATAGCCTCACCCTCGAAGGGACCACTCCCCTGGTCCGCAGAACAGAGAGAGGAGAGCTGATCATGCCCTCCGAAGACCAATGGCTGGCGATGTTCCTCCTCATCTCCCAAGAGCTGAAGGGCCACGGCTTCAGAAGGTATGAAATCTCCAACTTCGCTGTCCCCGGCAGAGAGTGCCTCCACAACCTGATCTACTGGGAGAACGGGGAGTACCTGGGAATTGGCTCCTCGGCTGTGTCTCACCTAAATGGCAAAAGACTCTTCAGGGAACGAGAGCCCAAAGGGTATGTGGACCAAGTCTTAAAGGGAAAATCACCCGTGGTAGAAAAGGAGGTCCTACCCCCATGGCAGAAAGCCTTAGAGACGGCCCTGGTGGGTCTGCGCACCACCAGGGGTATAGACCCTAAGGCCATAGAGGATAGATGGGGTGTAGAGAGGAATAGGCTGAGCCCTATTCTGGAGGAACTCCAGGCCCAGGGGCTCCTGGAGCAAGTGGGCAACCGCTGGCGTATTCCTGATGAGCTCCTGCCCGTAGCCAACGAGATTATGGCCAAAATACTGGACTAAGATACACACACCCGCAACCATGCCAAAACCACCTCTGAAACCCCAAGACCACATTACGCAGAATGCCAGATAAAAAGGGGGCGGCCTGACGCCACCCCTCCTCTATATAAGCTAAAAACTATGCCTATTTCTTTTTCCCCTGGGTGTAAAACCTCTCCTTCACCCGGGCAGCCTTGCCCATGCGCTCCCGCAAATAGTAGAGTTTAGCCCTTCTCACCTTGCCCCTACGGGTGATCTCTACCTTCTCTAACCTGGGGGAGTGAAAGGGAAATGTCCTTTCTACCCCCAACCCCCCTGTGATCCTCCTGACCGTAAAGGTTCTTCTATGCATGGCTCCCTTAAACCGGATAACCACTCCCTCGAAGGGCTGAATCCTCTCCTTTTCCCCTTCCCTAATCCTGAAATAGACCTTGATGGTGTCACCTACCTTAAAGTCGGGCAGGTCACTCCTCAGATATCTGGACTCGATAGACCTGATAGCTTCTTCGCTCATGGCTCTTTCCCCCCCACAAATAACCTATCCAACACTATAGCCGCCGCACACCTCACCGATAGGTGATTGTAACGACCCATCCCTTTTATAGGCTCCAATAAATAATGGCAACCCCTTATCACCTCTTGGGTTAATCCCCATCCCGTGCCCAGAACAACAACCACGGGACGTACACCTTCCTGAATGATTCTCCCCAGCTCCCGGTAAGGAATCCTCTTACCTCTTTGCTCCCGGGCCGAGGTCGCTGCCAGAAGGGGCCCTTCCCCCTCCTCCTCCCTTATATCCTCCACCATCTCCTCCAAGGAAGGGGAAACCTTCACCAGTCCCAAGGCCTCTCCCCTGTTGGGATTGTAGGTGGCGCCAAACCCTTCCCTCCAATGGGCGCATATACGACCTATCATAGCCCTCTGGCTCTCCAAAGGTGTCACCATGTAAAAGGCCTTACCTCCGTAAGTCCTCACCAAACGGGAGAGATCGTGAATATCCAGATTGGTGATAGAGGAAACCACCACCTTTCTTTTTTTATTATAAACGGGATAGTGGAGCAAGGCCAAATAGTACCTCAACTCTGAGTCCATGGGTCTTCACCCTGAAGCACCATCTCTAAGAACCCCTTGTCCTCATCTGTCAAAGGAGCCTTGGCCAAGAGATCCGGCCTCTTCTCCCATGTCTTCTTCACCTGTTGGAACCTACGCCACTTGGCTATTTCCATGTGGTTGCCTGAGAGGAGCACGGGGGGTACACCCACCCCCCTGAACTGAGAAGGACGGGTATACTGGGGATACTCCAACAACTGGCGGGAAAAACTCTCCTCCTCCAAAGATCGAGGAGAACCCAAAGCCCCAGGAAGGAGACGGGCTACAGTCTCTATAATCACCATGGCCGCCAGCTCTCCCCCTGCCAAAATAAAATCTCCCAAGGAGATCTCTCCCGTGAGATGATCCCTTACCCTCTCATCTACCCCTTCGTATCTTCCACAAACCAGTGCCACCGCTGGAAGGCGGGCCAATCTTTCCGCAAGATCCTGATGAAAGGTTGGCCCTTGGGGAGAAAGGAGGAAGCTCTCTAACCGAGCTTCCTCCTTTTTTATGCTTTCTACAGCCTGTACCAGAGGTTCAGGCTTCATCACCATCCCAGCCCCGCCACCATAAGGCTCATCATCCACCGTACGGTGCTTATCCTTGGTAAAGTCCCGAGGATCCACAGGAATAATCTCCAGAAGCCCCTTCTCCCCAGCCAGCTTTAATATGCTGAAGTCCAACACCCTCACCACCTGAGGAAAAATGGTAACCACGTAAAATCTCACCTTAGCCCCTCCAAAAGATGGACCACAATACGCCCTTCTTCCAAGGATATCTGCTTTACCACCTCTTTAACGGCAGGCAGCAGAATCTCCTCCTCTTCCTTCTTCACCACATAGACATCATGACCTGCCGTCTCCATGATCTCCTCCAGAACCCCTAAGAACTCCCCCTCCTGGGTATAAACATTCAGACCCAAAAGCTGGTACCAGTAGAATTCCCCTGGCTCCAAAGGCACCAACTCATCTAAGGGTACCTCCAAGGTCCCCCCCACCAGCTCCTGGGCCGACCCCTTGTCTTCCACACCTCTAAACTTAAAGAGAAGAAAGAGACCATGGGACCTTATAACCTCTACCTCCAGCCTCCTGCGCTCATCCCCTCGCACCCAATAGATCCACTCCCTATGTAACAGGTTATCCAGCACATCGGTAAGGAGTACACCCCTCACCTCCCCTCGAATCCCATGGACCTTAACCAACCGGCAAAGGGCTACCCATTCTCCCTCCATGGTACCTCCCAACCGATGCAGATAAAAAGAACGGGCCCCAAGACCCGTTCACATCACACAAAAAGCCCAGCCTCCAGGGGATTAGATCCTATTCCAGAATCTCCAGCACCGCCCTCTTGTTCCCTTTGGTAGCAGCTGCCGAAAGAATGGTCCTCATGGCCCTGGCCGTTCTTCCCTGTCGGCCTATTACCTTCCCGAGATCATCAGGGGCCACCCTAAGCTCAACTACCGTAGTCTTCTCACCTTCTACTTCCACCACCTCCACCTTGTCAGGATTATCCACCAGTGCCTTGGCCATTTTCTCCACCAGTTCCTTCAACATGAACACCACCTCCGTTTAAAGTCTTCCACTCCCCAAGGAGGCCGGAACTACGATACTACATCCCGGCCAGTTTCAGAACCGCCTTGGCCTGACCCGTAGGCTGAGCCCCCTTCTCCATCCACGCCTTAGCGCGATCCAGGTTAACCTTCACCTGGGGAGGATCAGTCAGGGGGTTATAGTGACCCAGGATCTCTAAAGCCCTTCCATCAGCAGGGGCCCGAACATCCACCACCACTACACGATAAAAGGGTTTCTTTTTGGCACCTATGCGCATCAGTCGGATCTTTACCACTCTCCCACCTCCTTACTGGAACATATTCATAAAATCGGACCCGAAAGGGGTATTCTTCATCTTTTTAGCCATCTTCCCTCTGCCGCCCTTCTTGGCTCCCTTCATCATCTTTTGCATTTGGGCATACTGCTTTAACACCCGATTCACCTCTTGAACAGAGGTGCCGCTTCCCCGGGAAATCCGCCTCTTGCGGCTGGAATTAATGATAACCGGCCTCTTTCTCTCATGGGGTGTCATGGAATTGATGACAGCCTCCATTCTGGCTATCTGTCTATCGTCTATCCTCACCTGTTTCAAGGCGTCCTTCATACCCCCCATCCCTGGGAGCATCTTGATGATCTGGTCAATGGAGCCCATCTTTCTCAAACCCTTAAGATGCTCCCGAAAATCCTCTAAGGTGAAGGTGCCCTTCATCAAGCGCTCTTGCAACTGCTGGGCCTCTTTTTCAGAAAAGGCCCGTTCGGCCCGCTCTATGAGGCTGAGCACATCCCCCATACCCAGAATCCGGGAGGCCATGCGATCGGGGTAGAAAGGCTCCAGTTGATCCACCTTTTCTCCCACACCCACAAACTTCACGGGACACCCTGTAACTGCCTTGATGGAAAGGGCGGCACCTCCCCGTGCATCTCCGTCCATTTTGGTCAGAACCACTCCAGTGAGATCAAGACGTTGATGAAAGGTTCTGGCCACATTGGCCGCTTCCTGACCTGTCATGGCGTCAGCTACAAGAAGGATCTCCCGAGGCGAAACCCTCGCCTTGATCTCCTCCAACTCCCTCATAAGAGGCTCATCTACATGGAGACGACCCGCTGTATCCATGATCACCACGTCTACGCCTTGGTCCTTAGCCCTTTCCATGGCATGGGCACATATGGTTACAGGGTCCCCATCCTCATGAAAGACCTCCACCCCGATCCCTTTCCCCAGGGTGATGAGCTGATCAACAGCGGCAGGGCGGTATATATCGGCAGCAACCAGGAGAGGCCACTTCCCCTCCTTTTTCAACATCACAGCCAGCTTGGCTGCGGATGTGGTCTTACCAGAACCCTGAAGCCCCACCATCATGATGCCCGTAGGCGGACGGGGAGAAAACTGGAGACCTTCACGGCTTTCCCCCAAGAGACCCTGGACCTCATCAGAAACCACCTTGATCACCTCTTGGGTGGGAGTGAGCCCGCCCCGGACCTCTCTGCCCACCAGCTTACCCCGGAGGCTATCGATAAACCGACGCACCACCTGGATATGTACATCAGCCTCCAAAAGGGCTAAGCGGATCTCCCTCAGGGTAGCATCCACCTCTTTATCGCTAATCCGGGACTTGCCCTTAAACTTCCCCAGGATGCCCTGGATCCTTTCCGACAGGGAATCAAACATATACACCTCTCCTCTCTTGGGTAGGCTCCTGTTAATCTATCCTATACACCCTGTCAAGGGAAGAATCCTCAAAACACCCCTCATAAAGGGGTAGGCAGTTGCCTTACCCCGCAAGCTTTGCTACCCTCCCCGGCAAAACTCAGGAGAAGGCTGCGAGTGCCCAAACGCACAGACATAAAAAAGATCCTCATCATCGGCTCGGGTCCCATCATCATCGGCCAGGCCTGTGAGTTTGACTACTCGGGGACCCAAGCCTGCAAGGTACTAAAGGAAGACGGCTTCACCATTATACTGGTAAACTCCAATCCTGCCACCATCATGACAGATCCAGAGATAGCTCACCGCACCTATATCGAGCCCATCACCCCAGAGATAGTGGCAAAGGTTATAGAAAAAGAGCACCCCCAGGCCCTGCTTCCCACATTAGGGGGACAGACCGCCCTCAACACTGCCGTAGCCATGGCAGAAGGGGGCATGTTAGACAACTATAACGTGGAGCTTATTGGAGCCAAACTACCTGCCATAAAAAAAGCCGAAGACCGGAATCTCTTCAAACAAGCCATGGGAAACATCGGGCTTGAGGTACCCCAAAGCGGTTATGCCCACTCCATGGCAGAAGCTAAAAAGATCATCAAAGACCTGGGCTTTCCCGTGATCATCAGACCCAGTTTCACCTTGGGAGGCACAGGGGGCTCGGTGGCCTATAACGTAAAAGAATTCGAGGAGAAGGTGGAGTGGGGCCTCAACGCTTCCCCCTTCCATGAAGTCCTTGTAGAAGAGTCGGTGCTGGGATGGAAGGAATTTGAGCTAGAGGTTATGAGGGATCTGAAGGACAATGTGGTTATTGTGTGTTCCATCGAAAACTTTGACCCCATGGGCGTCCACACAGGAGACTCCATTACTGTAGCCCCCGCCCAAACCCTCACCGATAAAGAATACCAACTCATGAGGGACGCCGCCATAGCCATCATCCGGGAAATCGGAGTAGAGACGGGAGGCAGCAACATTCAATTCGCCGTAAACCCTGAGGATGGGCGCATGGTGGTGATAGAGATGAATCCCAGGGTGAGTCGCTCCTCAGCCTTGGCCAGCAAAGCCACGGGCTTCCCCATCGCCAAGATCGCTGCCAAGCTGGCTGTAGGCTACACATTGGACGAGATTCCCAACGACATCACCAAGAAAACACCTGCCTGCTTCGAACCCACCATAGACTACTGCGTGGTGAAGATACCCCGGTTCACCTTCGAGAAGTTCCCTGAGGCCGACGCTACCCTCACCACCCAGATGAAGTCCGTGGGAGAGGTGATGGCCATTGGAAGAACCTTCAAAGAGTCCCTACAAAAAGCCGTACGCTCCTTAGAGATTGACCGCTACGGATTCCAGAGAGAGAAAGACTCCCGCCGGGCTGATGGCTCCTGGGATCTGACAACCATTGAACAGCACCTGAAAATCCCATGCTGGAATCGCCTTTGGTATCTGGCAGACGCTTTCCGAGCAGGGATGGATATAGGCAAAATCTATAAAATCACTTCCATAGATCCCTGGTTTTTAGACAACCTCAAAGAAACCATAGAAGCTGAAGAGGAAATAAAGGGCCTCTCGTGGGAAGACCTGACAACCCATGACATGCGGGAAGCCAAAAGAATGGGCTTCTCCGACGTACGTCTGGCCCAACTTTTCGGGGTAAAGGAGGAAAAGATAAGGCAAAAAAGGGAGGGCATGGGCATCAAACCCGTCTTCAAAAGCGTAGACACCTGTGCTGCCGAGTTTGAAGCCTACACCCCCTATTTCTATTCCACCTATGAAAACTCTTCAGAACACCCCCTGGACAAAAGAGAAAAGGTGATCATTCTAGGGGGCGGACCCAACCGGATTGGCCAGGGAATAGAGTTTGACTACTGCTGTGTCCATAGCGTCTTCGCTATAAAAGAAATGGGCTGCGAAGCCATTATGGTTAATTGCAACCCTGAAACGGTCTCCACAGACTATGACACATCCGACCGTCTCTACTTTGAACCCCTTACCTTGGAAGACACCTTAGCCATTATTGAAGCCGAAAACCCCAAAGGGGTGATCGTCCAGTTTGGAGGACAGACCCCCCTGAAACTTGCCATCCCCTTGGAGAAAGCTGGGGTTCCTATTCTGGGAACCAGCCCTGACAGCATAGATACAGCAGAAGACCGGGAGCGGTTCCGCCATATTTTAGAGAAACTCCAACTCCGCCAACCCCCCAACGCCACAGCCACTTCCGTAGTTGAAGCCCTGAAAATCGCTGACAAGATCGGTTATCCCGTGCTGGTCAGGCCCTCCTATGTATTAGGAGGGCGAGCCATGGAAATCGTTTACTCCCAGGAAGACCTACGC
>WFSI01000028.1 GCA_015486105.1 Aquificota bacterium
CTATCTCTCCTTCTATTTTATGTAGGCGCTCCCGGGCTGCGGGATTGTCCTCCCGTTTCACCACTTGGCGCTCTATCTCTAACTGTCTGATCTTTCTGTCCAACTCGTCCAGCTCGGCGGGCATGGAGTCAATTTCCATTCTCAATTTGGCTGCGGCTTCATCTACCAGATCTATAGCCTTGTCAGGGAGACGTCTGTCGGGAAGGTACCTGTGGGAAAGATAGGCTGAGGCTATCAGGGCCGAGTCGGATATCTTTACGCCGTGATGGATTTCGTACTTTTCCTTGATGCCCCTGAGGATAGATATGGTGTCTTCTACATTGGGTTCCGTCACCAGCACTGGTTGAAATCGCCTTTCTAAGGCAGGATCTTTTTCTATGTATTTCCTGTATTCGTTTATGGTGGTAGCCCCTATGCAGTGAAGCTCACCCCTGGCTAAAGCGGGTTTTAGAAGATTGGAGGCGTCCATAGCTCCCTCGGCAGCTCCTGCCCCTACTACTGTGTGGATCTCGTCAATGAACAGGATGATCCGTCCCTCGGATTCTTGGACCTCCTTGAGAACGGCTTTAAGACGGTCTTCAAACTCTCCCCTGTATTTGGCTCCTGCTATTAGAGCGCCCATGTCCAAGGCCAGAAGGGATTTGTCTTGGAGGGTAGTGGGTACATCTCCTATGGCTATTCTCTGGGCCAATCCTTCCGCGATGGCTGTTTTACCCACACCGGCGTCACCAATGAGGCAAGGATTGTTTTTGCGCCTGCGACACAGGATGTGGATCACCCTCCGGATTTCCTCGTCCCTGCCGATAACAGGATCCAGTTTTCCCTTTCTGGACAGTTCCGTGAGATCGGTGCAGTAGCGTTTTAGGGCTTGATACTTCTCTTCGGGTGTCTGATCCGTTACCCTATGGGGGCCTCTCACTTCTTGGAGGGCTTTCATAAAGGTTTCCCTGTTTACCCCTTGGGATGCCAAGATATCGTGGGCGTAGGAGTCTTTCTCCTCTAAAAGGGCCAATAGAAGGTGCTCCGTGCTCACATATTCGTCCTTCAGCTTTTCTGCCTCTTTCACTGCCCGATCGAAGACCTTTTTAAGTTGTGGAGAGAGATAAACCTCGGTTACCCCCTCTACCTTGGGGTACTTTTGTAGGGCTTCCCGTGTCCTTTCCTGGAGATGAGAAACGTCAAGCCCCAGTTTTTGAAGGATGGGTACTACGATTCCTTCCTTTTGCACCAAGAGGGTATAGAAAAGGTGCTCCGCTTCCATCTGTTGGTGTCCTAACTCTTGGGCTAGGGCATGGGCGTGTCTAACGGCTTCCTGGGCTTTTACCGTGAATCTTTCTATATTTATCATTTTTTACACCTCCTCTGCTATTGTTGTTGCCTGTAGTGATATATAATACCAGACTAATAAAATTTGAATACGTTACACTAAAATTTAAGGTAAAAAAATTTGCTGGGGAAAGGGTTAACCCTTTCCCTTTTCCAGTATTTTCACCCGCACCACGTAGGATGGGGCTACTTTTACCAAGGCGGTTCGACTTTCTTCTTGGAGGCGCTCTATTTCCACTTGCATGTATCTTCCTAAGAGGGTAGCCAGTTTTTCGACTTCACTTTGGAGGTCTTCTATCTGTTCCCTTAGGCGAAGAATGATTTCTACCCCTGCCAGGTTGACTCCAAGGTCTCTGGTTAGGATAAGTATGGTGCGGAGGCGCTCCACATCTTCCTGGGAGTATAGCCTGGTGTTGCCTTCTGTTCTGGCGGGTTTGATGAGTCCTTCCCTTTCATAGAGCCTTAGAGTCTGGGGATGGATGTCGAGCATCTTTGCAACGGTAGATATGAGATATAGGGGCCTGTCCCTTTCCATGGTTTACCTCCTTTCCCCTTCGAAACCCTTCACCGAGCATACCTCCTTATAATCTCTTCCCTGGGGTTTTCCCCCTCTCTCAAGTGGCTCAGTTCCCTGATGAGCTGGATTTCCCTCCCATTTAGGGTCCTGGGGGTTACGATTTTCACTTTAACGTAGAGATCTCCCTCGCCACCTTCTTTCAGCCGCGGCATCCCTTTGCCCTTTAAGCGGAATTTTTGATTGCTTTGGGTGCCGGGGGGGATCTTCATTTTCACCACACCTTCCATAGTGGGAACTTCTATCTCTCCCCCCAAGGCGGCTTCCCAGAATGTGATAGGTACCTGGCAGTAAAGGTTGCTGCCCCTTCTTTCGAAAAATGGGTGGGGTTTCACCCGGGTGATGAGGTAGAGGTCCCCTGAAGGTCCTCCTTGGATTCCTGGTAGGCCTTTTCCAGCTACCCTCACCCGGGTTCCCGTGTCCACACCAGGAGGGATCCGGACTTTTACCCTTTCTAACCTTTCTCCCCGATTGATAGAGAGCTCTGTTGTGACTCCTTTGTAGGCGTCTTCCAGGGAGAGTTCCATTTGGTGTTCTAAGTCCCTTCCCCTTATGGAACCGGTGGTAGTTTCCTCCTTCCAAGAGGCCCTTCTCCTTTTCCCGAAGATTTGGGAAAAGAGGTCTCCTATGTCGAAGCCTCCCATTTCGAAGCGGAAGCCTTTTCCTTCTCTTCCCAGGTCTCCAAAGTCGAAGTGGAGATCTTGGAAGTCGAATCCTGGGCCGGGGCCTCCTTCAGGACCTGTAAAGGCTGCATGGCCCATTTGATCGTAGGCCTTTCGCTTCTCTGGGTCGGAAAGGATCTGATAGGCTTCAGTGATCTCTTTGAATCGTTCTTCGGCTTCTTTATTGCCAGGATTTACATCAGGGTGGTACTTCCGGGCCAACCTTCTATAGGCCTTCTTTATCTCTTCTTCTGAGGCTTTTCTGCTCACTCCCAAGATCTCGTAGTAATCCTTTTTTGCGGCCATTCCCCCACCCCGTTTTAGCTTATAGCTAACAGCTAATAGCTATGAGATATTAGCTTATTTCTTTTCTTCAAAGTCAGCGTCTACAACCTCTCCCTCTTCTACAGTTTGTTCCTTGGTTGTGCTTTCTTCTTCTGGGGTACCAGTAGAAGAGGTACCCCCCCCAGCCTGGGCTTGCTGCTGATAAAGGGCCTGGGCAATCCTGTGAGATATGCCAGTGATCTCTTCCATGGCTCTTTTGAGGTCGCTGAGTACAGAGTCAATCTTGGAGGCGTCTTGTATAGAAGCACTTTCTTCTAAGGTCTTCTTGGCTTTGGAAAGGGCCTTTTCCGCAGCTTGGATATCGGACACGGGGATCTTCTCCCTGTTATCCTTGAGGGTTTTCTCTATGCTGTAGACCAGACCATCCAACTGGTTTCTTGCTTCAATAACCTCTTTCCGCTTCCTGTCTTCTTCCGAATGGCGCTCGGCCTCCTTCACCATTTGTTCTATCTCTTCCTGGGCCAGGCCGCTACTGGCGGTTATGGTTACTTTCTGCTCTTTGCCCGTTGCCATGTCCTTGGCGGACACATGGAGGATGCCATCTGCGTCTATGTCGAAGGTGACCTCGATCTTAGGTACCCCCCTTGGGGCAGTGGGGATACCGTCCAGGTGAAACCTGGCCAGGGTTCTGTTGTCCCGGGCCATAGGCCTTTCACCTTGGAGCACGTGAATCTCAACGCTGGTCTGGTTATCTGTGGCTGTGGTGAAGATCTCGGTTTTTCGGGTTGGGATGGTGGTATTTCTGGGAATGAGCACCGTCATAACGCCGCCCAAAGTCTCAATACCTAAGGATAGGGGAGTGACGTCCAGTAGCAGGATATCTTTTACTTCCCCTGTGAGAACCCCTGCTTGGACGGCTGCGCCCAAAGCTACAGCCTCGTCGGGGTTGATATCTTTTCTGGGTTCTTTGCCAAATATATCTTTTACTTTCCTCTGAACTGCTGGGATTCGAGTGGAGCCTCCCACCAAGATTACCTCATCGACATCAGCAGGGGTGAGTTCTGCGTCCTTTAGAGCATGCTGACAGGGTTCTAAGGTACGTTCGATGAGATCTTCAACCAAAGCTTCAAATTTGGCCCTGCTCAGTTTCATAAGGAGATGCTTGGGACCGGAAGCATCGGCTGTGATGAAGGGGAGGTTGATCTCTGTCTCCATGACGGAGGAGAGTTCGCATTTGGCTTTTTCTGCTGCCTCTTTTAGCCTTTGCATAGCCATGGGATCCTTGGATAGATCAATACCCTGATCCTTCTTAAATTCACCCACTATCCAGTCGATGATCCGTTGGTCGAAGTTGTCACCTCCCAAATGGGTGTCTCCGTTGACGGATTTCACTTCAAAGACCCCGTCTCCTACTTCCAAGATGGAGATGTCAAAGGTGCCGCCTCCCAAGTCATAAACAGCTATTTTCCCTCCCTTTTTCTTGTCCAGGCCATAAGCCAGGGCAGATGCCGTAGGTTCGTTTACCAGTCTGAGAACCTCCAAACCGGCTATCTGTCCAGCGTCTTTGGTGGCTTTACGCTGGGAGTCATTGAAGTAAGCGGGAACAGTTATGACCGCTTTTTCTATCTTTTCTCCGAGATAGGCTTCTGCGGCTTCCTTTAATTTTCTAAGGATCATGGCCGAGATTTCTGGGGGAGAGTATAGCTTTCCTCCTACATCTACCCTGACATCCCCGTGTTGCCCCTTAACCACTTTATAGGGTACCATCCCCATCTCTTCCTGGACCTCGTCGGAGCGACGGCCCATGAATCTTTTTATGGAGAAGACGGTGTTTTCTGGGTTTGTGACCGCCTGCCTTTTGGCGACCTGGCCTACCAGAATTTCCCCCTCTTTGGTAAAGGCTACCACCGATGGAGTGGTTCTTGACCCTTCCTGATTGGGTATCACCCGGGGCTCTCCTCCTTCCATGACAGCTACCACTGAGTTTGTGGTACCCAAGTCAATTCCGATAACCTTACTCATATTACCTCCTCCCTAAGGGTTTTTTCTGGGGAGAATATAATATTTGAGTCTTTTGATGTCAATATTCTTGATTTTAGTGGTTATAAGTAATGGACCTTTTGATTTTTTCTGTTGGTAGGTGCTAAAAGGTTGTTCCTGGGGAGTTTCCCCATTTTAATAAGGTGTGGAGGTCATTTTGAAGGCTGAAGCTGCGAGGATACTCCAGGAGGTTTTGGCGAGACTGGGGATAGGGGATCAGGTGCAGGTGGACTATCCCAGGGACCCCAAATTTGGTGATTATACAACCAATGTGGCTATGGTCATGGCCAGGGAGCTGGGAGAAAAGCCCTGGGATTTGGCCCAGAGGATAGTCCAGGCTGTCGATCATCCCATGGTGGATGCTGCAGAGGTAGCAGGGGCAGGGTTCATCAATCTGAGGATGAAGAGAGACTGGTGGTTCTCTGCCTTTTCTCGCCTTTTGAAGGAACCTGAGTCCTTTGGCTCTCTAATCCTGGGGAAGGGAAAGAAGGTGCAGGTGGAGTTTGTTTCTGCTAATCCCACGGGTCCCCTTCATATAGGCCATGGCCGGGGGGCTGCGGTGGGTGATTCTTTGGCTCGAATCTTAGAGAAGGCTGGGTATAAGGTAGAAAGGGAGTACTATGTGAATGATGCGGGCCGGCAGGTGAAGGTTTTGGGAGAGTCTATATGGGCCCGATGTATGGAGCTGAAGGGGAGAAAAGTGGGTTTTCCCGTCGATGGCTACCGGGGGGACTATGTGGTGGATTTGGCTGAGGAGGCCTTCCAGGAGGTTCCCCATGTTTTGGACCTTCCAAAGGAAGAGGCTATTGACACCTTGGCCCGATGGGGAGGGGAGAGAATCCTTAAAGGGATTCAGGGAGATCTGGAGGCCTTTGGGGTGAGGTTTGACTCGTGGTTTCCTGAGAGGCAGCTATATGAGGATAACTTGGTCAATGAGGCATTGGAGAAACTTAATGGAAAGGGCCTTCTTTATGAAGAGGATGGGGCTCTTTGGTTTGCATCCAGCCATTTTGGCGACGACAAGGACAGGGTGGTGGTCAGGACTAATGGGGAACCTACCTATTTGGCCTCTGATATTGCTTATCACGTCCTCAAAGCCGAAAGGGGCTTTCATTTATTGGTGGATGTGTGGGGTGCCGACCACCATGGATATGTTCCCAGGATAAAAGCGGCCTTGGAGGCCTTGGGTTACGGGGACCGTCTTCTCCAGGTGCTCCTCATTCAGATGGTGAGTCTGATAAAGGGTGGAGAGAAGATCTCTATGTCTACCCGCCAGGGGAAGTTTGTTACTTTGGGGGAATTGGTAGAGGAAGTGGGTAAAGATGCGGTACGTTTCACCTTTCTAACCCGGAAGTGCGATGCCCATTTGGATTTTGATATAGATCTGGCAAAGAGCCAAAGTGAAGAGAACCCTGTGTTTTATGTTCAGTATGCCCATGCAAGGATTTCATCTATCTTTAGAACTGCTGATGAAAGGGGTATTCCTATTCCCTCATGGGAAGGAGTGGATCTTAACCCCCTTGAACTGGAGGAGGAAGTGGCCATTATGAAAAAGGTCCTTCAGTTTCCTGATCTTATTGAGGCTATGGCTGTAAATTTGGAGCCTCATCGTCTCACTTACTACCTCCATGATTTGGTGGCGGCCTTCCATAGTTATTACAATCATCATAGGGTGTTGCTGGAGGATAGACCTTTGAGGGAAGCCAGAATGGCCCTGGTAAAAGGGGTGCAGGAAGTGGTAAAGGAAGGGCTAAGACTTTTGGGGGTAGATGCCCCCCATAAGATGTGAAGGGGAATAAATAATAAATGGGTAAGGAGTATAGCTTTAAGACCCGTGAGTTGGGGGCCATGGTCGTGGTAGTAAGCGCCCTTCTCATAATTGTCTTCTTTTTAGGGGTGACTGCGGGAGAGCGTCATGAGCGGGGCAGAAAAGTAAGAAGTGAGCCCCTTCAAATATCCGTAAAGAGAGGATCTAAAGTAAAGGTCCAAGGGGGCATGCCTTCAAGTGTGTCCCGTCTTCCTAAAACTCAGGTAACCCGAGGTAAGGGGGGGGCTCTTCCCGGGTCTTCTGTCTCTATAAGAAAGGGCTTCTATGTGCAGGTGGGTGCCTTTCGGAATAGGGAGGGGGCCCTTAAGTGGAAGGGGAGGTTGAAAGGTAAAGGGTATGAGGCAATTTCTCTTCCCCCAGGTCCTCGGGGCTTTTATAGGGTGATAGTGGGACCATATGGGTCTAAGGACCTGGCACTTAGGGTGTCTAGGGAGGTGGACAGGATTTTTAAGGTGAGATCCAGTGTGGTTCAGGATAGGAATCTGCCTTAGTCTCCTGGGTCTTATCTGGGCATGTGCCCAGAGACCTTCTGTGCCTCCCGTGGAGGTGACTCCTACTACAGTGAGGTTGGAAAGGGAAATGCAAAAGGCCCAGGAACTGGAAGCTAAGGGAGAGGAGCAGGAGGCCCTTTTTGTTTATAAAGGGATATGGGAAGAGGCCCCTCTATCTTTCCCCTTGGCCCTTGAAGCCAGGTTGAAGGCAGCTGGGATCTATGAAAAGCGGGGCTATCTGGACAAGGCCCAGGAGCTGCTGGAGTTTATTGTTCGCAGGACAGGTTCCCACCAGGCTGTTTACCATAAGGCCCAACTCCTTTTGGCCCGAATCTGCTATCAGAAGGGTGATAGGAGAGGTGCCCTTTCTCACCTGAAGAAGGTGGATCCCTCTTTGGTCCCTTCAAGGGACTACCAGGAGTTGGAGGCTCTTCTTACCTTTCCTCCTCCCTTTCTTGGAACCCGTTACTATATAGTGCTGGCTACAGGGGAGACCCAGGGTCTGGAGAGGGAGGTTTCTCAGGTGAGGAGGGGTGTGGAGCTGGCATTGGAGGGTTCAGAAGTGAGGCTCGTGGAAGTGGCTTCTCCGGATGAATTAGAGGGCTTAGGAGGTACCGTACTTGGAGTGGTGGGCCCCCTTCTCTTTAAAGATTTAGACGGGGTTTTGGCCTGGGCTCAGGATAAGAATGTACCTTTGGTTACCCCTGCTTTTGTGAGACCAGATGTGGTTTCTCAAAGCCCTCTCTTCTTTAGGACCTCTATGCCCTTAGATCAGGAAGTGGCTTATATAGCAGGGTTTTTGGCATCTAAACTGAAGATACATAACATGGCTATTTTTTATCCCGACAACCCTTATGGAAGGGTGATGTTTGGGTTAATGGAGGATTCCTTTACAAAAAAGGGGGGAGAGGTAGATCTAAAGAGATCCTATCCCCCTGACATGCAGGATTTTACTCCTTTGGCTTCAGAACTTGCTCGCTGGAAGGAGGCCCATGTCCTTCCCCAGGCCTTGTATGTACCAGATATATGGAAGAGGGTAGTCCTTCTTGCTCCCCAGTTGCTCTTTCACGACGTTAGGGGTATCACCTTGGTTGGCACGTCCCTGTGGGACACCCCTCGCTTGGTGAGGGAGGGGAAGGGCTATATAGAATACGCCCTCTTTACGGACACATTTGCTTCCGGTTCTCCTTACCTCCCTGTCCTTGAGTTTTACTACAGGTACAAGATGGCCTACGGTGTAGACCCTACTCCTTTAGCGGCCCAGGCTTATGATGCTGCCAGGGCCCTTTTGGCTTCCAGGGGTGAAGATAAGGGTTTGAAGCCCCTGAGTAACGTCCGTTTCTTGGGTGTTACAGGTATGGTGGGATTTGATGAAAGGGGTGATCCTCTGCGGGTGCCTGCCCTTCTCATGGTTGAAGGAGGGAAGATTCAGCAGATCAATTGACCCTTGCTTTGAGAATCTGGTTCACCAGTTTCATAAGGGCCTTGTCATAGGGAAGGGGACCGGCCTTTAGGCTAACCTCTGTTTCTAAGGTCGTGTCTAAAAGGGAAAGGGCTTTCTTTATGGATAGATGCTGCAGGACCTTTTTAATGGACTTTGCTTCGGAGGGGCGCACATCTCTAAGGGCCTCCTCTGGTGACATTCCTTCCTCCATAGCTATCTTTGTGGCTACTACCTTCATCACCGATGACGCCAGGATACGGAAAAGATATATGTGTCCCTTTATGGCCATGAGGTCCTCTATAAACTCTAACAGGGCAGGATTTCCCCTGTAAACCATAGAGGAGACCTCTCGATAATTAGGGGCTTTTGCTTCCCTTTCTATTTCTATATTCCCTGCCAAGAGGATTCTCTTTAACTCCTGGTCTAATAGGTCCATCCTTCCCTCGGCTGCTTCTATAAGCCATCCGATCCTTTCGTCATCTGCTTGGATGCCTGCTCTTTTCAGTGTCTTTTTGGCCCACCTTTTCAGGTCTTCTTCCTGGGGAGTGAAGTACACAGTGGGATGATGTCCCTCATTTATGAGTTCAATGAAGGGGTTCTTTTTTTCTTTTAACTCTCCTGGATGAGTGAGGATGAGGAGAGTATGGCGAGGGATATGGCTGAGGATTTGAATGATCTTTTCCCTCTCCTTACTGAACCACGTTTTCCAGAATGCCATAACATCTTTCAGTACAACTATTCTCCTATCTGTAGCGAAAGGTGAGGTTGTTAGAGCCTCTTCTAGTTCTTCCAGGGAGGCGTTTTGCCCTTCTAATACCGACCAGTTGAGTTCCCATACCTCTCCCAGGATAGTCTCTCTTAGGTTGTTGAGCACCTTGTCCATGTAGGCAGTTTCTATCCCGTAAAATAAAATAAGAGAGGGAAGGGCTTCCTTGTTCAGGGTCTTGAGGAATTGCTTTGGCTTGAGGACCATTTTCAAAGGAAGGTCTTAGAGGAGCATACCTGCCAGAAGTTGAGCCAGCTCTTGGGAGGCCCTTCTTAAGGCCTTCCTCTCCCGTGCCTTATTTTCTTCTACATCTAGAGCTGTAGCATATTCCGCGTCTTCCGATATGGGGGCCATTGTCATGCTTACCTTCCCCGAAGAGTCTATGAGTTCCAACTTTAAGGTGATAATTAAGCGGTAGTACTGGGCTCTTCCCTGATAGTCCAGTGCTAAGGGCTCCTTGTCGTATCCTGTAACTTCTCCTCGGAGGATATAATCGGCTTCCTCATCTTTTCTCACCACTTTCACATTGGGGGTGCGGATGAATTCTGCCACCACGTCCTTGGTGATGATGTATTCGATATCTGGTTCGTTGGTGAGGTTCTTGAATATATGGATAGCTATACGCTTGCCCTGAAGGTCTACAGGGCCTGGGTTGGGGTTTTTCCCGGCCAGCCTGTAACCACACCCCAAGATTGTAACTACTGATAACAGCGCTGCGAATATCTTGTTCAAAGGTGTCTCCCGATGAGCAAAATTCTGGAGCGGGCGACGGGATTTGAACCCGCGACTTCCAGCTTGGGAAGCTGGCATTCTACCCCTGAATTACACCCGCCCCTCAAGATTAAAGATGCCAGAGGTCTTTCCAGGTGTCAACCCTATCCCTTTTTCAGAGACCTCTTTAGTTTTTTTTAAAAGAGGGTGGAACAAGGATTTCGATCTTTCTAAGGGGATTCTACTTTTTTCTCTATGGGGTTCCACCAGGGCCCTGGGGCTGTTCGGATCACCCCATCCCCAGGCATACCGGGTTTAAGGAGGAGGCCTCTGTTTTCTACTACGCAGAGTTTTACGGCAAAGGTGTACTGGACCCTTTCCCTGTGGGTTTGAACCTCCTTGGGCGTGAACTCTGACTTGGGGGCTACGTAGCATACCTTGGCAGTAAAGGACTGATGGGGAAAGGAGTCTACATAGATCCTTGCCTTTTGTCCCAGGGCGACTTTCCCCATTTGTGCTTCAGGGATGTAAACCTTTAGGTAAAGGGAGTTGAGATCCACCAGGATTATCAGGGGCGTTCCCCCTGTTACCACTTCTCCCTCTTCCACCAGCTTTTCTACCACCCATCCCTCTATGGGGGCATAAATCCGGGTGTCGTCTAAACGGGACTGAGCAGCCCTTAGATTGGCTTTTGCTACGTTATAGGCTGAAGACGTGGCTTCCAGTTCTTTTGTCCTTAGGGCTATCTCGCTCTTCCCGGCTAACGCTACCTTTAAAGCTGCTTGTGCCTTTGCCCTTTCTTCCTTTGCTCCTTCCAGCTGGGCCTCGGCGCTTTTATAGGCTGCTTCTACTTCGTCCATCCTTTTTTGGGATATGACCCCTCTCTTTCTTAAGACCAGGAAGCGTTCCCAGTCTTTTCTCCACTTTATCCATTGGGCCATGGCTCCCTGGAGTTGGGCTTCGGCGGCCTTCACTCCTGCTTGGGCTGCCTGAATCTTTCTTTTGGTTACCTCTCTGGTGAATTCCAGGGCAACCTTAGCCCTTTCTACTTCTTTTTTTAATTGCTCTGCTTGTGCCCTTGCTCCCTTTACCCGGGCTTCAATTTCTCGGGAGTCCATAAGGGCTATGAGGGCTCCTTTTTGCACCCTATCCCCTTCTTTCACAAAAAGTCGGGCGACCTTTCCAGGGATCTTGGGAGCTACTTCCGTTTGGTCTCCTTCTACTATGCCACTTGCCCATATTATTCCACGAGGGGGATGTTTTTGAGAAAGGCACTTGGCCCAAAGAAGGATGATGATGAAGAGGACTATAAAGACTATGGAAAGCAGGAGGTATCTTTTGGAAGTAAAGTTCATGGAAAGCATCTCCCCCTAGGGCAGAGGCCGCAATGCCGGTTTTCTGCCTCTCTCTTCTTTTCTGCCTCCTGTTTTTCTTTTGTCTCAGGAGGGGGTAGTTTGACCTTTCTTCCTTCCTTTTTACCCTTCTTTACCATGGTCGCTACATTTATACCATGGTTCCTTGAGGGTCAAAGAGGGGTCTCATCTTCAGTTTCTTGGCTTTTTTGAGATTTCCAATATGGAGGAGGACCATTATTTAATAAATGAATTTGCTTCATTTGATTCGCGCATAGTAGGAGTTTGGCTGGACCGTTAGGTCAGCGTGAGAACTTGAAGGAGGTGTTGGCATGGAACAAGTGAAGTGCACTGTGCCCAAGGCCCTAACAAAAAGGATAGGCCTTGTCTTGGTAATGTTGGTGTCCTTGGTGCTGATATTGGTAACGCAGAATATTTCCTTTGGTGCCGAGGTGGTGTTTGTGAATGCAC